>JBAVJB010000183.1:0-15373 GCA_049687495.1 Salinimicrobium sp. | reverse complement strand
CGCGAGTGATCAAAGAAAGCCTTGATAAAGAAGACATTGAATACAGCATTAAAGGCCGGCCAAAGTCCATCTACTCCATCCGTAGAAAGATGAAGAATCAAAACGTGAGCTTTGACGAGGTGTATGACAAGTTCGCGGTAAGGATCATTTACAGGACCAACAGGGAGAATGAAAAATTCCTGGCCTGGAAGATCTATTCCATCGTCACAGACCACTTCAGGCCTAATCCCACCCGACTTAGAGACTGGATCTCCTCGCCAAAATCAACGGGTTACGAGGCTCTGCACATCACGGTAATGGGACCAAAAGGTCGCTGGGTGGAGGTGCAGATACGCAGTGAACGTATGAACGAGATCGCTGAAAAGGGCTACGCGGCGCATTACAAGTATAAACAGGGCAATCATGAAGACGGGCTTGAAAAATGGGTGAACAAGCTTCAGGAAGCTTTGGAAAACCCCGAAGTGAACGCGGTAGATTTTGTAGAACAGTTCAAGCTGAACCTGTACTCAAAAGAGATCTTCGTCTTCACCCCGCAGGGAGATCTAAAATCACTTCCCAAGGGAGCGACCCCAATGGATTTCGCCTTCAGCATACATACCGAAGTAGGTTTAAAAACACGCGGCGCAAGGGTCAATGGAAAACTGGTGCCGCTAAGTACCGAACTTAACAGTGGTGACCAGGTGGAGATCATTACTTCAGAAAAGGCAAAACCCAATTCAAACTGGCTTGATTACGCCACCACGGCCCGGGCAAGAGCCAAAATTAAATCTGCTTTAAAAGACGAGAAAAAAGACATCGCCGAAGAAGGAAAAGCCATTCTTACCAGGAAACTGCGCGCACAAAAGATCCCGTTCAACGAAAAGACCATCAATGAGCTGGTGATCTTCTTTAAGCTAAAAACCAGCCTTGACCTGTTCTATCGTGTGGGTGTGGGTACCATAGACAATCAAAAGCTGAAGGAATATGCGGCCTCCAGGAGCAATGCCCTGGTAAGCTTCTTCAAGAACAAAATTAGAAAACCTAATACGGTTGAAGATATTGACCGGGACGAGATCACTGCCAAGTATGACCAACTGGTTTTTGGCCAGGACGAAGAAGTTCTGGATTATAAACTAGCCAATTGCTGTAACCCGATTCCGGGTGATAACGTCTTTGGGTTCATCACCGTGAGCGAGGGCATAAAAGTGCATAAAAAAGACTGCCCTAATGCCATCCAGTTGCAAAGCAATTTTGCCTACAGGATCATCCAGGCCAAGTGGAAAGATTCTTCACAGGAAGAGTTCAAGGCGGTGATAAAATTAACGGGAATTGACAATCTCGGACTGGTGAACGAGGTAACTCGCGAGATCTCCAACAACATGAACGTCAACATAAGAAACATCGCTTTTGACAGTACGGCGGGCATTTTCACCGGTAAAATCACCGTGATCGTCAAGAACAACAGCATACTTAAAAAACTGATGGATCACCTCAAAAAAATAAACGGTATAGATAAGGTGACGCGTGAATAATCTTATACCTTTGCAAGCAGTATCATGAGCAAAAAAGTAGTCAACAAAAACGACCAGGCCGTTGTAAAGAACGTCTTTACCAAGTACCTGGAAGAGAAGGGACACCGCAAAACTCCCGAGAGATTTGCTATTCTACAGGAGATCTACAACAGTGAGGAGCATTTCGACATTGAGTCGCTCTACATCAAGATGAAGAACAAGAAGTACCGCGTGAGCCGTGCTACCCTTTACAACACCATCGAACTGCTGCTGGAGTGCGGACTTGTGCGCAAGCACCAGTTTGGCAACAATCAGGCGCAGTACGAAAAATCTTATTTTGACCGCAATCATGACCACGTCATCCTCACCGACTCCGGCGAGGTGATAGAATTTTGTGATCCTCGCATACAGTCTATCAAGCAGACCATTGAAGAGGTCTTTGATATCGAGATCACCAAACATTCCTTATATTTTTACGGAAACAAAAAATCAACCGAATAACCAGCAACTTTTATGGCAGTAGATTTACTTCTTGGATTACAATGGGGAGATGAAGGAAAAGGTAAAATAGTAGACGTTCTCACTTCAAAATACGACATCATCGCCCGCTTCCAGGGAGGGCCTAATGCAGGACACACCCTCGAGTTTGACGGGAAGAAGCACGTGTTGCACACCATACCGTCAGGGATCTTTCATGAGAACGCCCTCAACCTTGTTGGTAACGGGGTGGTGATAGACCCCGTGATCTTTGAGCGGGAGCTTAAGAACCTCGAAAAATTTGACGTTGATTACAAGAAAAAGCTGCTCATTTCGAGGAAAGCGCATTTGATCCTGCCTACCCACCGCCTTTTAGATGCGGCCAGCGAAGCTTCAAAGGGCAAGGCCAAGATTGGTTCTACCCTTAAAGGAATTGGCCCGACTTACATGGATAAGACCGGCCGAAACGGGATTCGCGTAGGTGATCTTGAAATGGACGACTGGAAAGAAAAATACCGTCACCTGGCAGATAAACATGAGGCCATGATAAGGTTCTATGATGTTGATGTACAGTACAACCTCGGAGAACTGGAGTCTGAATTTTTTGCAGCCATTGAAACACTGAAGTCTTTAAAGTTCATCGACAGTGAAGAATACCTGCACCGGGCTCAAAAAGAAGAGAAATCCATTCTTGCCGAAGGTGCCCAGGGCAGCCTGTTAGATATTGATTTTGGGACCTATCCTTTTGTGACCTCTTCCAACACCACTGCTGCAGGAGCCTGTACAGGGCTGGGAGTTGCTCCCAACGAAATAGGAGAGGTTTTTGGCATTTTTAAAGCCTATACCACCCGCGTGGGCAGCGGCCCCTTCCCTACTGAACTTTTTGATGAGGACGGGGAAAGAATGGGACGTGTAGGACGTGAATTCGGTGCAACCACGGGAAGGCCACGTCGTTGTGGATGGCTTGACCTGGTAGCCCTTAAGTATGCCGTACAGGTGAACGGAGTGACCCAGTTGATCATGATGAAGGCAGACGTCTTAAGCGGATTTGAAACCCTGAAGATCTGTACCGCCTATAACTACCGTGGCGAAGAGATCACCCACCTGCCTTACAATATTGAACACGAAAACGTAACACCACTTTACAAGCCTTTCAAAGGCTGGAGCAAAGATCTTACTGAAGTCAAATCGGCTTCAGATTTCCCAAAAGAATTGAAGGAGTACATCAGCTATATAGAAGAAGAGCTGCAGGTGCCAATAAAAGTGGTTTCTGTAGGCCCGGACAGGCTTCAGACCATTGAAATGTAAGAGGCTTCAAAAAAGACATTTTTGAAAGGCGTTGCAAAAGCAGCGCCTTTTTTTGTGGCAGGGAGAATTTGTCATATCTCAATAAAGAGCTCCAAAAATGACCTTTTTGGAACCTCATAATATTGCTCCAAGGCGAGACAAAATGAGCTTTTATCTTCAACCCCAAATCCCCCATAACAAACTTATTTACAGTAAATTATTTCTTTTAAGGTTTCTCTAAAAATCACTAAATTAGTTAAAAGCTTATATTTTTAGAATCTTTATTTTAGCCCCACCCGGCCTGATCATCTTTTAATTTTGGAAGATGAAACTTTATTAATCCTACCATCAAGATCAATTGACTTTCCCCCAAGTCATTTTTATTGTCAAAATTTAATTTTTCAGTCAGTGATTATTCCTTGAATAAAATGATCGCCCTGCCTGAACCAAATTCAAGACCATTGATAACTGAAAAGGCTGACCAAAGCAAAACTGAAATTTCCGAATGGCTGGATACCTTTTGGAAGGCTTACCTCAAAGGTGATCTCGAACTTTGGTCCTCCTTCTTAAATGAAGAGTATTGTCATATTGGTGAGAGGCAAGAAGAAATCTGGCATAGTAAACAGGAAATTCTGGATTACACCCATAGCAATCTTGACCAAATTCCGGGCGACACAGAAATGCGAAATCGGCAAATTGAAGTGCTCCCTTTTGGAGACAAGGTGATGGTCAATGAATTTACAGATCTATTTGTAAAGGTAGATGGAGCCTGGTCGTTTTACAGGCCTTTCAGAATGTCGTCTCTCCTGGAAAAAACAGCTACCGGATGGATCGCCCTGCATCAGCATGGTTCCTATCCAGACATGAAAGCAGTTGAAGGCGAGACCCTTGCTCACGATATCTTGAAAGCTGAAAACGAAAAACTGCAGCTTTCCGTAGAAGAAAGAACAAAAGAGCTGGTGTCCAAGAACCGGGAACTGGAAATAGAAGCGGCATTAGAAAGAGTAAGATCGCAAAGTATGGCCATGCGCCACACTTCCGATCTTCAGGAGGTTGTGAACACCCTTGCACACCAGTTGTTACGTATCAACATTGATATAAATGGAGGCGTCTTTATTGTTGTTAATGAAAAGGTCGGCAAAGATATAGAGATTTGGGGATGCGGTGGGGCAGCTAATTATGTGGAAAAAGCAGTTATTCCTTATTTAAATAAACCTATTTATTTTCACTCCGTAAGTTCTATCAAAAAAGATGTAGATTTTCTGGTAGAGGTGTATACAAGGGAAGAAAAGATCGAGTTTTTCGAACATTTATTTAAATATCCACCCTGGAAATTCACTCCTGAGAAAATGAAGAAACAATTGCTATCCCTCAAGGGCGGCTATACCCGGTCCTGGTGTATGTCCCCCAATACCAGCATTTTTATGATCAACAATACGGGGAAAGTATTTTCTGCTGAAGACAATAATATTTTAAAACGCTTCGGAAAAATTTTCGAACAAACCTACACCCGATTCCTCGACCTGCAAGAAGCCGAAGAACTGGCAAGGGAAGCGATGCACCAGGCTGCACTGGATCGCGTACGTGGTGAAATAGCCTCCATGCGCAATCCCGACGATTTAAAACACATTTCACAGATCGTTTTTAGTGAACTCACCAGCCTTGGAGTGCCTTTTATCCGCTGCGGGGTATTTATCGTGGATGAATCAGAAAGCAAAGTTCATGTCTATTTGTCTACGCCCGATGGGCAATCTTTAGGGGTTTTAAAATTGCACTATCCCTCAATAGAGTTTGTAAGTGAAGTAGTTACTTCCTGGAAAAAAGGCGAATTTTATAAGAAACACTGGGATCGTGATGATTTTGTGCGGTGGACAAAATTAATGATGGAAATGGGGCAAATACACGATGAAAACACCTATCAGGGAAATGATGCTCCGCCTCCATCTCTCGATCTACATTTCGTTCCCTTTGAGCAGGGAATGCTTTACGTGGGTTCCCTTAGCCCTTTAAACGAGCAACAGCTTCAACTTGTTCAAAACCTTGCAGATACTTTTGCCATGGCCTATGCCCGTTATGAGGATTTCAGCCAGTTAGAGAAGGCAAAAGAGGAACTGGAGGTAGCCCTTGCCGATATCAAGGCCACCCAGGAGCAAATGGTACAGCAGGAAAAGCTTGCATCTCTTGGCCAACTTACTGCCGGCATTGCTCACGAAATAAAAAATCCGCTGAATTTCATGAATAACTTCTCGGAAATAAGTGTTGAATTGATCGAAGAAGTCCGTCAGGAATTCAAGCTGAAAGCGGCGGAGTTAAATCCCGAAAGTTCATTTTTCACGAAAGAACCGACTATTGAAAATGCAGATGGCGAAGAAAAATCCGAAATTCCAAAATCACCGGATTTGGATTATATCTTTTCGATCCTTAACGACATTGAGACTTACCTTGAAAAAATAAAGGAGCACGGAAACCGTGCCGACCGTATAGTGACCTCTATGCTACAACACTCCCGCAGTGGTAGCGGCGCTCTCGAACTTACTAACCTAAATGCACTTATCAAAGAGTATGTAAATCTGGCTTTTTTAGGAATGCAGGCCGGAAAAGATCCAATCTCCGTAGATATATGTCTGCACCTGGATGAACACATAGATCAGGTGCCACTCATTGCTCAGGATTTTAGCCGGGTCATCCTGAATATGTGTACCAATGCCTTTGATGCGATGAGAGAAAAGCTATTGGGGGGCGATGAGAAGTCTTATAGCCCCCAATTGTCCATTACCACCAAACAATTAGATGGTGAAGTACAGGTAGAATTCAAAGACAATGGCCCGGGGATCAGGGAAGAGATCAAAGAAAAGATCATGCAGCCGTTTTTCACTACCAAAAAGGGCAAAGAGGGTACCGGCCTGGGCTTGTACATCACCAGTGACATCATAAAAGCCCATGGCGGGCAATTAACAATGAAAACCAAAGAAGGAATGGGAACGGCTTTTAAAATTTCGATTCCAATTCAGGACAATCAGAAATAGAGTTCCACCTTCTCAATAATCTCCTCCCAACAGAAATTTTTAAACAAGTCAACACCTCTCAAAAAAGACATTTTTGAGAGGCGTTTTGAAAGTAATGCTTTTTTTGTGGCAGGCAAAAATTTGACTTACCACAACAACAGGCTTCAAAAATGGCATTTTTGACTACCTTTAAAATCAAAAATTTAATCAGCATTGATGAAAAGCTTCAGTTTTATTTTTCTTTATCTAATCAGCGTTTATTTTAAAATAGAAATTCAGAATAATCAGAATAACATCAATGAGTTTGAACGAAGATTAGGAAAAGAAAAAGTAGAATCTTTGAACCTACTGGTCAGTGATTTTGAAGAAAAATTACAAAAACTATATCCTAAGCTCAGTATTGAAGAGGCATATAAACAATGTCTAACTGAGATTAAAAATGATTCTTTTGATTGGAGTAATTTTAATTTTCAAACAGATTCAACTCATCAAAAATATTTAGAAAGTGGCCTTCGGAATGACTTATATTC
The DNA here is from genome assembly GCA_049687495.1 of Salinimicrobium sp. GTDB lineage: Bacteria > Bacteroidota > Bacteroidia > Flavobacteriales > Flavobacteriaceae > Salinimicrobium. Next base: position 8,584 of record JBAVJB010000183.1, on the reverse strand, counting down.
TCATGATCCGGAATCAGGTATGCAGATAAACAGACTGGGAGATTATATGAAAGCTCTGTACCACATAAAATCTAATGCAGACAAGCTGACAAACGAATACTATGAAGACCGGGAAATGGCCGGAGTGCTTCAAAATAAATTATTTGCAGCCATCATTCTTCAAAATGATCCTGATTTCAAAAATTATTTCCATAAGCGCTTTGTTGTAGTAGAATTTAGCTACTAGAAATAATGCTACACCCAGATTGCTGAAGGCCCTTCAAAAATGACATTTTTGACTACCTTTAAGATCAGCAGTTAAGATATAGTGTGTCTTTATTATCCTGAAACAAAATCTTTTAATGTCTGGCCCCTCATAGATCCTGCAAATATTGACATAAGGCGGGCTAAAATTGGCCCTGAACCTATAGCGGTATTTCTAAAAAATTTGAGGGAGCCTCTGGAATGGAAGCTGGAGGAACAGATCAAAAGAACTGAAGAGTTCAAAAAAGAAAAACGAAAATCGAGAGATCCGGAATAGCTGCCGAGCCGTTAGATGCAAGGCTTATTATCTCCAAATTCCATTCCCGCTAAATCCCTTAGAATTTACTACTTTTGACCTAAAATTTTGCAGTTGAAAAACTTCCGTTTTTTGGGCCTTTTCATCCTCCTCTTTTCCTGCGGAATGACGCTTCATGCGCAGGAGGCAAGAAAGATACAGTATGAGAGTGAGCGTTCTATAATGAACGAGGAGAAATATCCCGGGGCTTTTATCTTGAGCAAGGTTGAAAATCAGGTGCATTTTACCCACGAAGGAATTCAGGTGTGGGCAGACCAGGCTATTCTGTACCGGGAGGAGAACTTCTTTAAGGCCTACGGAAATGTGCGCATGGAACAGGGCGATACCATTCAAATGACCAGCCAGTATGCCGAATATAACGGCACCACCCAGTTTGCTTTTGCCAGCGGAAATGTACATATGAGGAGTCCCAAGACGAGCCTTGAAACCGATACCCTCTTTTTTAACCGCATAAAACAACAAGCTTACTACCAAAGCGGCGGTACCATAAGGGATTCATCAAGTGTTTTAAAAAGCCGGATAGGTCGCTATTTCCTGGAAACCGACAAGTATTCTTTCGCATCCAAGGTGGTCATCACCAACCCCGATTATGTGCTCACTTCGAACCAGCTGGACTTCTATTCTAATTCCGGGAATGCTTTCTTCTATGGTCCCACCACCATTAAGAGTGACAACAGCACTATTTACGCAGAGCGAGGTTATTATGACACCCGTGGCGATACCGGCTACTTTGTCCAGAATTCCAGGATAGACTACAAAAACCGCATTTTAGAGGGGGATAGTTTATACTTCAACCGCAATACGAATTTTGCTTCGGCCACCAACAACATCAAGGTGACCGATACCATCAATAAAAGCATCATCAGGGGGCATTATGCCGAAGTCTTTCGGGACAAAGATTCGGTGTTTATTACTAAAAAAGCGGTTGCGGTGGCGCTTCAGGAAAAAGATTCCATCTACATCCACAGTGATACCCTCATGGTTACCGGAAAACCGGAAAACAGGGTAATAAGAGGTTTTTACGACGTGCGGTTGTTCAAGAGCAACATGAGCGGGAAAAGTGATTCCATCCATGTTGACGAAAGGACAGGCTTAACCCAAATGCTGGGCAGGCCCGTGATCTGGTCAGAGAACAATCAGCTTACCGGCGACACCATTCACCTGCTCAACAATGTGGAGACCGAACAACTGGATTCCCTGCTGGTCTATGACAACGCCTTTATGATCCAGAAAGACAGTCTTGGAGGTTACAATCAGCTAAAGGGAAAGGAAATGTATGGCAAGTTCAGGGAAAATGAACTGCAACAGGTAGACCTCGTTAAAAATACAGAGACCATCTATTACATGCGCAACAGCAAGGGCGAACTGGTAGGTATTAATAAAACCCTTTCCAGCTCGATGGAGATCTATTTCGAAGACCGCCAGGTGGTAGATGTATATTACCTCAACCAGATCGACGGCAAGCTTTTTCCCGAAGAGGAATTACCTCCCAGCATGCGAGAGCTCAAAGGCTTTAATTGGCGTGGTGATGAGCGGCTCAATACTGTTGAAGACCTCTTTGCGGGAGAACCTCCGTACGAGCTGGTGAAGATCAAGGGTATTCCGCTGCCCGAAGAAGAAGGACAGTTCTTTGAAGAACGCGACCAAAACGCTGACCCTTTGCTGAACGAAAATTCGCGGCTGCGGCCGGAGGACCTACGGGAAAGAGCGCAAGACACTTTGCCACCGACTAAAAGGCAGTTGCCTGCAAAGCCAAAGGACAGCCTGCAGCTACCGCTCTCAAGGGAGCAGGTAAAGCCAAAGGATTCGCTGCAACAAGCGATTCCTGCCCGCCCGAACGAGAAAAAGGAATAAGCATTGAAAGAAGATTTTTTTAAATATCAGGCGCAAACTTCGCCTCACCCACTGGCGCTCGAGGTCGCTTACGCCAAAGGTTCCTATATCTATTCCACTGAAGACAAGAAATATCTTGACTTTGTGGCAGGAGTCTCTGCCTGCAGCCTTGGCCACAGGCACCCACGGGTGGTGCAGGCGGTGAAAGACCAGCTGGATAAGTACCTGCACGTGATGGTCTATGGCGAATACGCACAGGGGCCTGCCGTAAAACTTTGCCGATTACTGGCAGCGCATTTACCGGCGCCGCTTGATAAAACTTATCTCACCAACTCGGGAACCGAGGCCATTGAAGGCTCCTTAAAACTGGCAAGAAGATTTACGGGCCGTACAGAGATCATAGCAGCAAGAAGTGCTTATCATGGCAACACGATGGGTTCCTTAAGCTTAATGACTTATGAAGAGCGGCAAAAACCCTTTCGCCCGCTCATTGGCGATGTGTCTTTTATAGACTTCAATGCTCTGGACCAGCTAGACCAGATCACCGAACGCACGGCAGCAGTTATTTTAGAGACTATCCAGGGCGGGGCAGGCTTTATTCTTCCGCAGAATGATTATCTAAAAAAGGTGAAAGCACGCTGCGAAGAAGTTGGCGCGCTGCTTATCCTTGATGAGATTCAGCCGGGTTACGGGCGCACCGGGAAACTTTTTGGTTTCCAGAATTTTGATGTCGTCCCTGATGTCGTGGTTATGGGTAAAGGAATGGGAGGCGGTTTGCCGATTGGTGCCTTTACGGCCTCATCGGCGATGATGGACAGCCTGAGCGATAATCCTAAGATGGGCCACATCACCACCTTTGGAGGAAATCCTGTGATTGCTGCCGCGGCACTGGCAACGCTTCAGGAGCTCACCCAAAGTAATTTGATGGAAGAAACTCTCCAAAAAGAGCAGCTTTTCAGGGAATTGCTGGTGCACCCGTACATCAAGGAAGTCCGGGGAAAAGGGCTCATGCTTGCTCCTATCCTGCCTTCCGCAGAGATCGCCAATGAACTGGTGCTTCGCGCACAGAAAAAAGGCCTTATCCTGTTCTGGTTACTCTTTGAGACCCGCGCAGTGCGTATTACTCCGCCCCTCACCATTTCTGAAGAAGAGATCAGGGAAGGTTGCGGCATAGTTCTTGACATATTGACCGAAATAGAGCAAGGACAGGGGTGTTGATTACTTTGTTAACAACAAATTTAGATTTCCCCCGGGCCGCGTTCTAACATTTATAACTTTAATACTGTAGAAATCAGTAACAAACTGCTTATGCAACTAAGCCATAACGAAGAAAATAATTTCTCCCTTACTCGTTTCGAATCCATGCTAAAGACGAATGATGTTTTGTTCTTTGACTCTAATGAGTTTGAGAACATCATTCATTATTACCTGGAGAATGGAAAAATTGCACTGGCCAAAAAAGCCGTTAAGCTGGGGCTTTCACAGCATCCTGCTTCGGTGAACCTCAAACTGCTCAAAGTAGAGATACTTGTGTTTGAGGATAAGCTGGAAACAGCCGAAGGCCTGCTCGATGAGATTTACGACCTGGAAGCTTCTAACGAAGAGATCTATATTCAAAAAGCCAATATTCTTTCCAAGAAAGACCTGCACAAGGAAGCGATCACTATGCTTGAAAAAGCTTTGGAGATCACCTACGACGAGGCCGATGTCTATTCCCTGATGGGGATGGAATACCTTTTCCTGGAAGATTTTGAGAACGCGAAGCAAAACTTCATGAAATGCCTTGAAGCCGATGAAGAAGATTACTCGGCTTTATACAATGTCATGTACTGCTTTGACTTTTTGGAGCAAAAACAGGGCGCCATCAAGTACCTGAATTCCTTTCTTGACAGGAACCCTTATTCCGAAGTGGCCTGGCATCAATTGGGGAAACAGTATTTTGACCTCAAGAACTACAAGAAAGCGCTTACGGCCTTTGATTTCGCCATCATCAGTGATGACTATTTCATAGGTGCTTACCTTGAAAAAGGAAAAGTGCTTGAGAAATTGGGCCGCTACAACGAAGCCATTGAGAATTACAAGATCACTCTTGACCTGGATGACCCTACTTCTTTCGCTTACCTGCGCATTGGAAAATGTTATGAGAAGCTGGGAGTGGACGAGCTCGCCCTGAAGAACTACAGGCAAACCGTTCATGAAGATCCTCTTTTGGACAAGGGCTGGATCGCAATCACCGATTTCTTTTACAAAAAAGAGAACTACCAGAAAGCTTTGTACTACATCAACAAGGCGATCAACATAGATGGCGAGAACGTACTTTACTGGAAACGTTACGCCCGTATCAACAAAAAGCTGCAACTGCTGGAGGAAGCCGAGCGAGGCTACCGCCGCAGCCTGGAACTTGGTAACTATGAGCTGGAAACCTGGATCAAAAGGTGTGATATTCTAATCGATCTTGGAGAATTTGAAGCTGCCATACAAAACCTTTTGCAGGCGGTAGAATTCTATCCAGATACTGCCGAGATCGAGTACAGGCTCGCCGGACTTTACTTTATGCTACATGAGGTCGAAAAAGGACATTTTCACCTGAATAACGGCCTTAAGATGGATTACGAGTACTACATCATTATTGAAGAACTCTTTCCTTCTATTTTCGCCCGTAAGTCGATCAAGGAGAAAATCAGCACTCACGCCAAATCCTGCAGTTAATTCAGTAACTTTGCGCTCTTTCAACCAAAGATAATGCGACGAAGTTTTTCTGATTACCTTCTTATATCCCTTAAAGGAATTGCCATGGGAGCCGCAGATGTGGTTCCCGGCGTTTCTGGGGGCACCATCGCCTTCATTTCCGGAATTTACGAGGAATTGATCTCCACGATCAGTTCGGTAGATATTTCCCTGCTAAAGACCTGGAAAAATGATGGTTTCAAAGCCATGTGGAAAGCCCTTAACGGAAATTTCCTCGTAGCCCTGCTCAGCGGAATTTTACTCAGTATTTTTACCGTGATGCGGCTGGCAAATTACCTGCTGGAGCACCACCCCGTTCTCATTTGGGCCTTTTTCTTCGGACTGGTGCTGGCAAGTATCTACTACGTCGCCAAACAGATCCCAAAGTGGAGCTTTAATGTATTTCTATTCATGCTCATTGGTGCAGCAATTGCATTCTACCTCACTACCCTGCCGCCATTGACCGCGGCTGCCAGTGAACTCTACCTGTTCTTTGCCGGGGCTTTGGCCATTTGCGCCATGATCCTTCCGGGAATTTCGGGCGCATACATCCTGGTCCTGCTGGGGGCTTATAAAACGGTAAGTGAGGCCACCCATAATTTTGATTTTAAAACCCTGGGAATCGTCGCCCTTGGCGCTATCTTCGGAATTTTATCCTTCTCGAAACTGCTGAAATGGCTTTTTGTCAACTACAGCACCCTCACCCTGGCCACGCTTACAGGTTTTATCGCCGGCTCCCTCAACAAGATCTGGCCCTGGAAAGAGGTCCTGGAAACGGCAGTCTATGGAGAAAAAACTGTTGTGCTTCGTGATGAGTCTGTGATGCCCTGGAACTTTTCTGCAGAGCCTCATACGCTGCAGGCTTTTTTCCTGATGCTTGCGGGATTCCTCGTTATTCTTATCTTAGAGGGCCTGGCCGTAAAAAAACCTGTGCAGGAAAATGCAAAGAACCCGGACCTTTAGTGACAAATTCTTCCTTGTTTTAAAAGGTCTCGCCATGGGGGCGGCCAACAAGGTGCCCGGGGTTTCGGGCGGCCTTATCGCATTCGTGGCCGGTTTCTACGAGGAGTTCATTTTCTCGCTGCGCCGTATCAATTTGAATTCCCTTCGGCTGCTTGTAAACGGTCGCTTTCGAAGTCTTTACTACTACACCAACGCCCGTTTTTTACTGCTGCTCGTCCTGGGGATGATCATCAGCTATTTTAGCGTCTCCCAGATATTGGATTACCTTATCACCTATTACGAGCTTTATGTGTGGGCGGCTTTCTTTGGAATGATCCTGGGATCGATCTACTACATCAGCAAAGACTTTGACGACTGGAACAGAAGGAACATCATTTTTGCCCTTTTTGGAATCCTAGCGGGAATCAGCATCAGCTGGCTGGAACCTGCCGCCGAAAATGACAATCTTTGGTTCGTCTTCTTCTGCGGAATTATTGGCGTTTCGGGTATGACACTACCCGGGCTTTCGGGCTCCTTCATCCTCATCCTGCTGGGTAATTATGTGCTGCTTTTAGTAGACTCTGTAAATGCCCTTTTTGACACCCTAACTCAGCTGGCTGTCCTGGATTTCTCTTTTCTTCAGAATGAAGAGCGAATGCGCATGCTGCAGGTGCTGCTGGTGTTCACCGCAGGATCTATCGCTGGCCTGGTTTCCCTCTCTCACATTTTAGGATATCTACTGAAGCACTACAAGAACGCCACCTACGCCGTGATCATTGGATTTATCACAGGCTCATTAGGCGTGGTCTGGCCGTGGAAAGAAGCCGAGTTTCGTCTTGATACAAACGGCCATTATGTTCTGGATCAAACCGGAAAACGCATCATTGACAACTACGACCGGTATTTACCGCAGCTGGGCGACCCGCAGACCTGGTATGCCGTACTTTTCATTATTTTGGGGATCGTACTCGTGCTGTGGCTGGCCTGGTACGAGAACAGGAACAAAGTACAGGATTATGATGACTAAATACGGACTTATAGGAAAGAACATTTCCTACTCTTTTTCCCGCGGTTATTTTTCGGAAAAGTTCCGCAGAGAAAATATTGATGCCGAATACGTCAATTTTGATCTCCAAGAAATAAAGGACTTGCCGAAGGTACTGGAACAGCAACAGGAGCTGCGGGGGCTAAATGTCACTATTCCATACAAGGAACAAATTTTGCCCTTTTTGGATACCCTGGATGAAGAGGCTAAAGAAATTGGTGCGGTCAATACTGTCAGGTTCCTGGACAACGGAAAATTAAAAGGCTATAATACAGATCACAGCGGTTTTTCTGAAGCCTTGAAACCCTTTTTGAAGCCCCACCACAAAAAGGCGCTGGTGCTTGGAACAGGCGGAGCATCAAAAGCCATTTTATACGCCCTCAAAAAGTTGAAGATTTCGGCTACTTCAGTTTCCCGAAATCCTGCTGAAGATCAACTTTCTTATGATTCTCTTGATAAGCATATCCTACAGGAGCATACAATAATAATCAATTGCACGCCGCTGGGTACTTTTCCCAATGTGGCTGATTATCCTCAGGTTCCTGTGGAATATATTACTTCAGAACACCTCGTATTCGATCTCATTTACAATCCGCCGGTGACAAAGTTGATGGAACTGTGTAGGCTTCAAGGGGCCACGGTAGTGAACGGCCAGAAGATGCTGGAATTGCAGGCCGAAAAAGCCTGGGAGATCTGGTCTCAAAAATAGCATTTTCAACACATTTTTAGCAGCACAAAACGCCGCAAACTCTTGTTAGGTTTGGAGGGAGTTGTTATCTTTCAAAAATATTATAATTTGACGAACCCTAACATTGAAAGATATGTCTGAGAAAGAGAACCTGCCCGAAAAAGACCTTCCGAAGAACGAAGAAAAGCCGCAAGAGAACAATGCAGAACAACCGGAAACCAAACAGCCGGCAGAGCATATAGTGGAGAAAACTTCCGAAGAAAAAAGCATGGAAAAACCTGAGGTTGAGGAGACTTCAGAAACACCTGCTGCTTCGCAAGAAAATGAAAAGACAGAAGAAGAAAGTGATAACATCGAACAGGCCATGGTAGAAGAAGCAAAAGCTTCCGAAGAAAAGGAAGAAAAAACCGATTCTTCACCAGAAGCTGCCCTTGATGAAGACCAGGAGGAAGAAGAAACTCCTTCGCCAAAGCAAAAAAAGGACGCGCACAGCGAAATGGAAGATGCCGTGGCCGAGGATAGCGAAGATGAAAGTGCCGGGGAACGTCATGAAATAGAGAAAAAAGATTACCACGCCATGAGCAAAGAGGCGCTGGTAGATGAGCTGGAGCGCCTTCTAAAAAAGGAGAAGGTACAGGCCATAAAAGAGCATGTAGATGAAATTCGTGCAGAATTCAATGCGAAATTCGATGAGGAAGTAGAAGAGAAAAAAGAGGAATTTCTTGCCGAAGGAGGGAACATCATAGACTTCCACTACTCTACTCCGCTCAAAAAGCGCTTTAATTCCCTG
>JBAVJB010000182.1:0-6186 GCA_049687495.1 Salinimicrobium sp. | reverse complement strand
ATAACGCCTCGTAAAAAAGGCATTTTTGGAGAGTATTAAAATTTGCTCCCCTTGTGGCAGATCACCCGAAAATGTGAAGTAGCCTTCGGGATCTGTGGTTTCGCGCAAGGCCGTGCCGGCGATTTCTACCTGCACACCGGGAACAGGTGCTGCAGACCTTTCCTCCAGTAACCGCCCTTTAACCACCTGGGCAGAAAGCGAGGAAGAACCCAGACACACAAAAAAGAAAAACCTCCTCCCGAGGCAGAAAACTTTAGCCATAATTATCTGAAAGGGAGGCAATTGAGGAGCAATATTACAATTAAAAACAATATCTTTACCTTGCTCCTCATCAGTTTTAACAAAATAATTTTCAGGTGGTTACATTCTTTAGGAGCAGGCTTTTCAGCTTTATACTTCCGTTTCTATTTCTGCACTTCCAGACAACATTCGGTCAACAAAAAAAGGATTATAAGGTTCTCAGCATTGCCTTTTACAACCTGGAAAACCTCTATGATATCTATGACGATCCTGCCACTTTTGATGACGACAGGACACCCCAGGGGAAGGACAGATGGACTGCAGAGATCTATCAAAAAAAGATCGATAATATGGCTTACGCCATAAGCAGGATCGGCAAGGAAGAAATTCAGGAATTTCCTGCGGTGCTGGGAGTATGCGAGATCGAGAACCGGCAGGTGCTGGAGGATTTGATAAGCAATAAAAATCTCGCTGATGCGAATTACGGGATCATACACTACGACTCTCCCGACCTGAGAGGGATTGATGTTGCCTTGCTCTACAAGAATGATCTTTTTGTTCCACAGCATTCTGCAGTGCATGAACTGGTGCTTTACGATCCAAAAGAGGCTCAAAAAAGGCTTTTTACGAGGGATATTCTTGTGGTAAGCGGCTTACTGGACGGGGAGCAAATTAGTGTGATCGTCAATCACTGGCCTTCGCGGAGCGGAGGGGAAAAATTGAGCAGTCCAAAAAGGGAAAAAGCGGCATTGCTTAACCGGCAGATTATTGATTCATTGCAAAGAAAAGATCCTTATGCCAAGATCATTTCGATGGGTGATTTTAATGATGATCCTTACAACAAAAGCATCAGTAAGATCTTAGGAGCAAAGGCTCAGAAAGAGCTTACGGGCATGAGGGACATGTACAATCCCATGGCGGCATTATCAGAAAAGGGAATTGGAAGTTTGGCCTATGCCGACGGCTGGAATCTTTTTGACCAGATCATGCTTTCAAAGCCATTGTTAACGAAAGACTTCAGCAGTTACAGCCTCTATAAAGCTGCCGTTTTCAATCCGCAGTTCCTAATGACCCCAACGGGGCAATACAAAGGCTATCCCTTCCGCAGCTTTGGAAACGGGGGATTTACCAACGGCTACAGCGACCATTTCCCTGTATACATTCTTTTGCTGAAGCAATTAGAAGGTGAACCAGGCACTCCACGGAATCCTGGACAGCACGAGGATCAAAGCCAGAGTGTAGAAAATAGAAAGTAGCTTGAACTTTGGGTGTGAAGTGAGCTTCTTCTTGTGCTTCGAGTAACCAATAGTGATCAGAGCAATGGCTATGATCATGATAAGAGGGTGCTCGACAAGATAGAGCCGCAATGTAGAGTCTTTCATTACTCCGCCCATTCCTCCCTGAAAAGCAGCAAGCTTTGGAGAAACAAAATATAGTACAATACCTATTAAAAGCTGAATATGTGATACAATAAGCGTAAATAATGCCAGCCTGAAATCTGTAGCTCCATATTCCTTTTTTGAGAAGTAACCAATGAGCGCGTTTACAGCGGTGATGATCAACATGATCAAAACAAGATATGCCCAATAAGAGTGAATGAATTTGACGGTAGTGTCCATTTTCAAAAGGTTTTTGCGGGGTAAAGATAACTTTTTCTACATAAAAAAACCGCCACTTGAATGGTGGCGGTTTTTCACATTTTTGAGAGGTATTACTCCCAGGTGTTTTCAGCCGGTTCTCCTCCCCAAATAAGGGTGGCCAGATACGGATTGTCTATAAAAGGATTTCGGTCGCCCTGAGCGGCCTCTATGACCTCCTGACGCTGTAATTCGAAAGCCGAAACAGGATCTTCTCTGTTCCACTCAAGAAAAAGATCAAGCCCTCCAACAGTTGAGAAACCTTCGCCGTATCTCAAGTTCACATACATGATGATACGCGCTACATCTCCTTTCCACTCATCTCCCGGATAAAAGACTTCATCTCCAACAAGACCGTATTCCCCGCTGCCATCTCCGTAAGGGTAATTCAATCGTTCGGAGTTCACATTAGCATCGGCCACGCGAAGCAGGTGCAGGTCATTCTTAGCCTCATCAGAAGCCAATAAAGATTGTGGATAAATATGTTCTGTGTTGAAAGTTTGTGGTGAATAAGAGTTGCTTCCTGAAGTATATTCCCTCCAGTATCTTCTTTCACCTGAATACATCAATACCACACTATCCTGGTGCACCACATCGGCATCTGCCTCATAAAGATAGTCATGCCTGTCTGTATAGGAAAGCCTGGTGGTGTGCTTAGCTTCAGTAAGATCTGCCAGCAGCTGATAGTTCAATTCCTCAACATCTGAAAATGCAAGATTTTGATAGTAATCTTGCAGGTCTGCCGGAATATTGAAAGCTACCGGCGCATAAACCGTTACGGTTACTGTTGCATTGGCACAGTTGGCGGTCTCATCATCATCACAAAGCGAATAGGTAAAAGTATCTTCTCCAGTGAAACCTGCAGCAGGGGTATACACCACGTTGCCGGCGTCATTGATCTCAACAGTTCCTCCATTGGTGCTCACTTCGTCAACAGAAGTTATAGCAGCATCATCTACCACCACATCATTTTCCAACAGCGACTTAAGCTCAATAGAAATTGATTCTACAGTTTGCGCCTGGTCGTCATTAGCTTCTGGTGTACCGGCATCTTCGATGATAATGGTTACCGTTGCAGTCTCGCAATTTTTGGGAGAAGCAGTGTCACAAATGGTATAGGTAAAAGAATCCTGCCCAACAAAATTGTCTGCCGGCACATAGGTAAAGGTGCCGTCACGGTTGTCGGTGATCTCGATTCCGTTTTCACTTTCTTCGGAAACAGCAGAGATCCTTGCGCCATTTACCAGTTCGTCATTGTCCAGAATACCGCTGATCACGAGATCCTGATCCTCTTTACCAGTTACCTCATCGTTGTTAGCAACAAGGACTTCTTTGGTTGGAGTTGGCTCAGGTTCAGTTTTTCCTCCTCCATCATCTGTAGTACAGCCGAACATAAGGATGCTCATGGCTACAAAAAGCATTTTCTTCTTCATCTTTCTTCGTTTGGGGTTCCGGAATTCTTCCGGAGTTAAAAATTTAAAAATAAAAACCTCTTATCCACAGGACAAGAGGTTCTTATTATTTACTTCAAATGTTATGGTTTACTGTCTTACCCAAGCCCCGTTCTCTTTAATAAGAGCGATAGTTTCGGTAGTGTTATTACCATTATAGATATCAAAAGTCATTACGAACTTCTGTCCTTCGGCAGCATCCGGAGCAACTTTTCCGTTAAGCAATGCATTCATTGCCTCAAGAACCATTGCATCTGTCCACTCGTTACGGTTACCCGGTCTTCTGTCAAAGTTGTTGTAGTTACCAACACTCCAAGCCGGATCTACATAAGTGTCTTCAAAAGCTGATCCTATGAAAGCGTAATCTGCAGGTACAAGAGTGTACTGGATAGTGTTATCAGTCTCCCAGTGGCCATCAGTGTATCCAAACTGAGCAGTCTGAGAAACAAGGTTGTCATAAAGGGACCATGAAGTACCATCGTAAACAAAATATGCAATATCGCTTTGCACTCCTCCGCTATACCATTGGTAAAGCACAGGTTTTACCGTACCGACAGAAACGTCGTCATATTTGTACTTATCAAGAAGAAAAATTGGAAGTTTAGCTTCAGCCTCGTCAACACTTGAGAAGTTAGGATAACCCTCTCCCATCATAGTATACTCATCTTCAGTAATACCAGGGATCAACTTCCATTGGTTGTCGTTGTACAGAAAACCATTTACTAGATCATTAGTTTTTCCATCGAAGTACACGTAGCTCAATACTACTAAAGTACGATTTTCAACATCAGGATACTTGTCGTTAAGGAAAGTATAGATCTGGCTCATAGAGTCAAAGTTGTTATACTTTGCAGTGGCATCGTAAGCATCATAATCCTCGGTAGTCACTTCGTAAGAAATGGTCTCTTTAGGATAAGTCACAGGCGCATAGATGTCAAAAGTGACATTAGCGATAGAGCCTTCACCCCATACAGGGAATTCCATAGCAAGGAATTCTGGAATAAGCTCTTGAGCGTCTGTCACAGAATTGAAGTTAGGGAATCTTAAACCAAGTCCTCCGTCTTCAGCATCTGCAGTATAATCTTCCTCCACCATGGTGTAGTCGATGTTACCGGCGATCTCTCTGCTGGCGATCTCTGCATCAACTTCGTCATGGATATCTTCCATAGGCTCACAGCTTGTAAAAGCCAGGCCTAAAAACATCATTAATAGATAAACTGATTTTTTCATTTTAATTTTTTTAGAAATTAATTTTTGCTCCAATGTTGAACGTTCTTCCGAATCCGTAGAAAACTCCGTTATCACGTGCTACAGAAATGTATTCTGTATCAAATACGTTGTACACGTTTCCAATCAGCATAGCTTCAAATTCTCCAAGATCGAATTTATGTGTCAACCCAAGATCAACAAGTCCATAAGCAGGTACTTCCCAAGATTGTCCGCGGTCTGGAGTACTTCTTGTCTCAGGATCAAAGTCTGCAAACAAGTTATCAAAATAATTCCAGTTTCCACGTAGGTGAGTTCCTTGCATTGGCTCATAATCAAATCCGGCAGCAAAAGTATTTTGTGCAGATCCACCAACTTTAAGTCCTTCGATGAAAAGGTTTACCTCATCGATCTTGTCTCCTGTTTCATCAAAGATCGCAACGTTGGTTACGTTGTTTTGCCATGTCCAGTCTCCAATAGAAGCCATCCCGTTAAGGGTAAGGTTGTCCATTGGGCGGTAGTTCAACTCAAGCTCAACTCCCTGGTGAAGAGCGTTCACCCCAAGGATGTTAGCAGAACCGAAAGTACCATCGGCCTGACGGAAGGTTTGAGTTAAAGTTTTGTCATTCCACTCTGTGTAGTAAACGTTAAGGTCTGCTCTAAAGTTAGGGCTTCTGAACCCGTATCCAAGCTCGGCACTGAAGATCTTTTGGTTTTCAGCTCCTTCGTTCACGTCATTAGTGTTGTTAAGGAAAACTGCGTTTGCGAAAGGCGCTTTTTCAAAGTAACCAATGTTGGCAAACACGTTGTTGTGGTCATCAAGGTTGTAGTTAGCACCACCTTTTCCACTGTATCCAAAGAAATCTACCCAGTCAGTTTCCTGGTATGGATCGTTATCTTCGTAAAGGAAGTAATCTTTTCTTTTATAAGAAGTGTTAGATGCAGCTAAGGAAACAAAAGCAGAAAGATCATTTTTAGAGTATTCTACCTGTCCAAATACACCTTCCCAAAGTACAAGCCCGTCGTTGTAATAGAAGATCTTATCTCCAACCTGCGCGGTATTGTTAGGGTTGTTGACGTTTGAATCATCAAAAACGTACTGTCCACCCAAAAGGTTAGTAACTTCTGTGAAGTGCTCTCCTTTGTAGTATCTAAAATCAACTCCACCCGTAACATCAAAATCTGAAGCTACTTCCGTAGTAAGCGTTGAAAGAATTCCGTACCAGTTATGGTCGTTTCTTGAAGCTCTAAGATAAGTTTCAGAACCAAGTGCACCACGATCTACGTTCTCCTGAACGATCTTGTCAACGTTCACAGGCTGAAGGTATCCGTTTCTATATTCAGATGGGCTACTTGGGTTTCCAAGTCCAAACTTGTTAACACCACCGTATCCACCTCCACCTCCGGTACCGAAGGATGCGTAAGCTGCAGTAGAAAGTTGCGTTTTCTCGTTGATATCCCAGTAGTGGTTCAAAGAGATCTGTGGCTTATGGTAGAAGTTATCTTCAATGTGAAGGACTTGCCCGTTAAGGTATCCCCAGTCTCTGCTGAATCTTGTTCCGCTTTCGCTCATTCTGTAAGTTTCGATGGTCTCAGCATTTTGACGCTGACCGTGCTGTTGTTGAGCTCCGAATGCAGTAAAAGATAGTTCG
>JBAVJB010000181.1:0-32253 GCA_049687495.1 Salinimicrobium sp. | reverse complement strand
ACTAGATTCCTTTCTTCTTTTTTGGATTTATATCCCTTACATTTGAAAAATTTTCCGCAGTAAAAGTTGATCTCAAAAAGTACCATAGACCGCGTTTTTGAAGCCTCCCGTGTGGAGGAAGTGCTTGGCGATTTTGTCAACCTCAAGAAGTCGGGCAGCAACTACAAAGGCCTTAGCCCATTCTCTGACGAGCGCACACCCAGTTTCATGGTCTCGCCGGTAAAGCAGATATGGAAGGACTTTTCCAGCGGAAAAGGCGGCAATGTGGTCGCCTTTCTCATGGAGCATGAGCATTTCACCTACCCCGAAGCTATAAAATATCTGGCGAAGAAATACAATATTGAAGTTGAGGAGACGGAGCAGAGCGATGAGCAGAAGCAGCAGGCAGATGAGCGGGAGAGCATGTACCTTGTTTCTGAATTTGCTTCAAAATACTTTCAAAACAATCTTTGGAAGAGCGAGATAGGCAAAGCTATTGGGTTGAGCTACTTCCGCGAACGTGGGTTTACTGATGACACCATTGAAAAATTCGGGTTAGGTTACTGTCTTGACGAGTGGGATGCCTTTACTTCCGAAGCAATCAGGAAAGGCTACAAGCTGGAGTATCTTGAAAAAACAGGCCTTACCATTGTTAAAGGCGAGAAGCAGTTTGACAGGTTCAAGGGCAGGGTGATGTTCCCCATTCAGTCAATGTCCGGCCGGGTGCTTGGCTTTGGCGGGAGGATACTTACTAACGACAAAAAAGCTGCGAAATACCTGAACAGCCCCGAGAGCGATATTTACCATAAGAGCAAGGTGCTTTACGGGATCTATCACGCAAAGCAGGCCATCGCCAAAGAAGACAACTGCTTTTTAGTAGAAGGTTATACAGATGTGATCCAGTTTAACCAGGCGGGAATAGAGAACGTTGTTTCCTCATCGGGAACTGCTTTAACTCCGGAGCAGATTAGACTGATCAACCGGCTGACCAAGAACATTACCGTGCTTTTTGACAGCGATGCTGCCGGGCAGCGGGCTTCCATCCGTGGGATCGACCTTATCCTGGAGCAGGGCATGAACGTAAAAGTTTGCGCCTTTCCCGAAGGCGAAGATCCCGACAGTTTTGCAAAAAAGAATACCCAAGAAGACATACGCCAGTACCTGCAGGAGAATTCAAAAGATTTCATCAACTATAAAGCTTCCCTGCTGATGGAGGAAGCGCAGAACGACCCTGTGAAGAAGGCAGGGCTCATCAGGGATATGGTGAGCAGTATTGCCAAGATCCCCGATGTGATCCAGCAGGAGGTGTATGTGCAGGAGACTTCCCGCATCATGGATATTTCTGAAGATGTCATCTTCAGGACTTTGGCGCAGCTCACCGGCAGCCAGGACAGGAAAGCGGCTCCAAAAAAAGCCAAATCCTTCGAGGTTGTGCGGGAAGAAACCGTGCCGCGCAAAAAGGTAGATGAGCTTTATGTGCTGGAGAAGACGATCATCAGCCTGTTGTTGCACTATGGTTCCGTAGAAGAAGAATTTGAAGACCTGGTGCTAAAGACAGATGACAAGGGAGAGTTGATCCTGGAGCCGGAGGTGCAGAAGGCAAAGGTTTATGAAAAGGTATTTTTAGATCTACAGGAAGATGAAGTGGCTTTTGCCAATGAGAATTTTCAAAAGATCTACCAGCAGATCATTAAAAAGTACAACGAAGAAGAGGATCTCTCTTTAGAGAACTTTGTGAACGAAATGTCTTCGGAAAATTCGGCAGAAGTGACCAATATTCTCATGGAAGAGGAGCAGTATGTGCTTCATGACTGGCAAAGGATGGAGATCTTTGTTAAAGATAAGAAGCAGGGAATTGGCAGGTTGGTCAATGAAACCATTCTGGCGCTGCGCCGTTACCTGGTAAATCAAAAGATCAATGAGCTCAACGCCGAAATAAAAGAAGTACCGCCCGAAGAATCACCTAATATTCTTCAGGACATCATGGATTATATTTCTCTCAAAAAAGTGCTTTCCAGCAAGCTTAACCGGGTTATGTAGTTCTTAACTGAAGCAGGCGTGACTGGTTGATAAGATCGGCCAGGTTATCTACCCGCAGCTTCTTCAAAAGCCTGGTTTTATAAGTGCTTACCGTTTTCTCGTTAATGTCGAGAGCCTCGGCAATGTCTTTATTTCTTTTTCCTGTGGAAAGCAGGTTTAACACCTCGATCTCGCGGGTAGAAAGCTTCTTGTACCGTGAAATAAGGCTGTTGGATCTTGTGGAACCGGAATTGATCTTTTCACTGATCTCCTTGTTGAGGTAAATTCCTCCCCGGGCTACCTGGTGAACGGCTTCTCTAAGAATATCTGTAGATGCTGTTTTTGAGAGGTATGCAGCAGCTCCGGCCTTGATGGCATTGAGAGCGTACATTTCTTCAGGGTGGCAGCTAAGGATGAGGATCTTTGTCCCCGGATTTTCAGATTTTATAGTTCTTAACGCAGTGATCCCGTTGATTTCCGGAAGATCGATCTCCAGGATAAGCAGGTCGGGATTTTTATTGCGGAGCGCCTTAAAAAGGTCTTTTCCATTGGTTACTTTTCCCACAACTTCATAAACTCCTTCTCTCTCCAAAAGAGAGGAAATTCCCATCCTTGTAATAGGGTGGTGGTCTGCAATTAGAATCTTGGTCATTGTTCGAATTTTAGCACAAAGAACTTTACGCGGGGGGTGTTGTAAAATTCTGAATATTAGTTATTAAAGAGTCAGCAGGAGGAAAGTGAAAGATAATGCCTTATTTGATCGAAAACGAATTTTTTCGATTAAAGACCATTATTTTAGATGAACAGGAACCTCACAAACCGGGATAGGAACCATCTTATGTTTATTGGCCCTGTGCCGGGATTTATAGATCTTGAACACCTGTTCTTCTCTTCCGGTAAAATCTTTTTCTGTTTTACCATTTTCAGCCTGCTTCATCGCCCATTCCAGCTCGGCATAACTCGCGCCAATCTGTTCTTCATCACTTCGGCTATCGCCGAATAATCCGTCGGTTGGAGGTGCGCCAATGATCTCTTCATCTATGTTGAGCTCTTTGGCCACTTCATATACTTCGCTCTTCATAAGGTCGGCAATAGGGCTAAGGTCGACTCCGCCGTCACCGTATTTGGTATAAAATCCAACGCCAAAATCCTCCACCTTATTGCCCGTTCCTGCAACCAGGTAACCGTGAAGGCCTGCGAAGTAGTACAAGGTCGTCATTCTCAACCGGGCCCGGGTATTTGCCAGGGTGAGATCCAGCCTTGGGCTGGTTTCTATCCGCGGCACCGATTCTTTAAAGGTCTCGAACACCTGTGTCAAATCCACCTGTGCATCGGTCACATTTGCGAAATTCCTTTTAAGTCCTTTGATATGTTTTTGAGCCCTTGTTACCTGCTCGGGTGCCTGGTGAATGGGAAGCTCGACACAAAGGGTGCGCATGCCGGTTTTGGCGCAAAGAGCCGAAACCACCGCAGAGTCGATCCCTCCGCTTATTCCTACAACAAATCCGTTCATTTTGGCATTTGAGGCATATTCTTTTAACCAGTTTACAATGTGATCAACAATTTTTTCGGTTTGCATTCGTTGGGCTTTATGGGCTTAAAAACTATCTTTGTTAACAAAAATAATACAAAGGTGCATTTAATAAAAAATGGCCTGCGTTAAACCCTTCATAATTCTCTTAGATGCTGAAAAAACTGGTGTTTTGCTGTTTTCTGGTCCTGATGTTTTCCTGCAGTGAGGAAGATGAAAGAGAAGAAGAGATCTCAAAGATCCCGGTGAAAATGGAGGTTGTGCGGTTTGATCGTCGCTTTGCCGAAGCAGGCTCGCAGGAACTACCTGCTCTAAAAAGGGATTTTCCGTACCTCTTTCCGAAGCAATATCCCGACAGCCTGTGGCTTGAAAAAATGCAGGATACGATCCAGCTTCAGCTAAATGATGCTGTTTCCAGGGAATTTCCCAATTTTCAGCAGACAGAGCTGGAACTGGAGAACCTTTTTCAGCATATCAAGTACTATTTTCCGCAAACAAAGATCCCGAAAGTGGTCACCCTTACCTCAGATGTTGATTACCGCAATAAAGTGATTTGGGCAGATTCGCTGCTGCTGGTGTCGCTGGACACTTATCTTGGCCCGGAGCATCCATTATACCTTGGGGTGCAGGAGTATATCAAAAAGGGCATGAATAAAGATTATCTCTTGCCCGATGTTGCTACTGCTTTTGGAGAAACTGTTGTTCCAAAGCCGCAGTCGCGCAATTTCCTCGCACACATGCTGTACTTCGGAAAACTGCTCTACATGCAGGACCTCTTGCTGCCATCTGTCAGCGATGCGAGAAAAATGGGATATACTCCCGAAGAAATGGAATGGGCACAAAAGAATGAAGAGCAAATTTGGCGCTATTTTGTAGAAAATGAGTTGCTGTTCTCTTCAGATACCGAGCTTTATACCCGATTTTTGTACCCTGCACCTTTCTCAAAGTTCTACCTGCAGCTGGACAACGAGGCGCCGGCAAGGCTGGGGCAGTACATTGGCTGGGAAATGCTGCGGAAATACATGGATAAGACAGGCGTAAGCGTTGAGGATATGCTGAATACCGATGCACAAACAATATTTGAAAAAGCAAACTATAAACCGAAGAAGTAATGTCAATAGCTAAGAAATCAAACATAAAAATCAATGTTGGGCTGGATGAGAATCGTGTGCCCGAAGAGCTGCACTGGAGCGCCGATGATGGCGGAGTGGAAAACCAGGAAGCCAAGGCGATGATGCTCTCTATGTGGGATGCTGCCCAAAAAGAGACTTTGAAGATCGACCTGTGGACCAAAGATATGCCGCTGGACGATATGAAAATGTTCTTTCACCAAACCCTTGTGACCATGAGCGATACTTTTTACAGGGCTACACAGGACGAAAGAATGAGGGATACCATGAAAGACTTCTGCGACTATTTTGCCGAAAAAATGGAGCTGAAGAAAGAGTAGTCAAAAATGACATTTTTCAGGGGAAAAAGGTATTCCAGTTTTGGGGCTGCAGGAGCGGTAATAACCAATCTGCGCGATATTCTCCATTTCTAACAAGTACCTGCCCATTTGGTTTTATCAGGGCAAAAGATCCGCAGAATGAGGGGTCTCTAAAAATGTTGTTCCTAAAGAAGTTATCTTTATCAACAAAGAAATACTCGTCATTGTTGGCGGGATCATTCTTGAGCTCAATGCCTTCTTCAAAAAGGTGTAGATAAATGACATTTTTGGATACCCCTAAAACGTCCTCACGAATGGGTTGGAGAAAAGATTTCCGATTCCCGATCTTTCTTTTGTTCCAGGTGTTGGAACTCCTGGAGCTACAAAGATCATCTGCGTATTCATAAGCTAAAACTATAACAGAATTTACTGCAAAACGACGGCCGGTGATCCTTTCGAGATTTCTTAAAAGAGGACTGTACTCTATCAAATAGGTGGAGAACAAAGGGCTCGAAAGTGCTATTTTTCGCTCTCCATCTTGGATAACGTCCCAGCGAGCATGACCATTTTCTTTGTCTCTCCATTTTTGAATGAAGTTTTCCTGTGTCGTAAGAGTTCCGGTTTCGTCATAATAAGCCAGATGTTTCGGAACCTTTTGAGAGGAAGAACAACCGGACAAAATGACCAGGAAAAGTAAGATTCTAAACTTCATTTGCAGTGTCTTTATTAGATCGCGGAAAAGGACAGCAAAAGATCTTTGGAAATGCGGAAGACAAGTTCTACTGCTCCTGCAAACTGTTATTGATGCTCTCGATATAATTGAGGATCTCGTCGCGGCCGGAGCCGTTAGAAGAAGAGGAAACAAAATACTGTGGCATTTCCACCCAGCTTTCCAGCATCTTTGCTTTGTAATTTTCTATGTTACGCTCTAAAGCCTTTGGCTTTAACTTATCTGCTTTCGTGAAGATGATGCCGAAAGGAACCTGGTGCTCTCCCAGCCATTCCATGAACTCCAAGTCGATCGCCTGGGGATTATGCCTGCTGTCGATAAGGACAAAAGCGGCTATGAGCTGCTCCCTTTTCTCGAAATATGCGGTGATGAACTTTTGAAAGGTCTTTTTTGCCGATTTTGAAACCCGTGCATATCCATAGCCGGGCAAATCTACCAGGTGCCATTCTTTGTTGATCAAAAAATGGTTGATCAACTGAGTTTTTCCCGGGCGGCCCGATGTTTTTGCAAGATCCTTTCGGCCTGTAAGCATGTTGATGAGGGAAGATTTTCCCACATTACTACGGCCAATAAAGGCGTACTCCGGCAGTTTGCTCTCGGGGCACTTGGAGACTTCGGAATTGCTTATTACGAATTCAGCTGATTTGATCTTCATAACCAGGAATTAGAGGTTCCGGTCGGTAAGCCATTTGAAGAGGATCTCGTTGAACACCTCGGGGTGTTCCATCATGGCAGCATGTCCGCATTTTTCGATCCAGAAAAGATCGGCATCGGGCAGCAGCCTGTAGAAATCCTCGGCAACTTCAGGCGGGGTCACATTGTCATTTCGGCCCCAAATGATGCAGGTAGGCGTTAGCATTTTTGGAAGGTCTTTAGACATGTTGTGCCTAATCGCACTTTTGGCAATAGCAAGGGTCTTGATGAGCTTGTTGCGGTCATTCACCGTCTCAAAAACATCATCCACAATCTCCTGGGTGGCTACTTTAGGATCATAGAACACATTTTCGGCTTTCTTGCGAATGTATTCGTAATCTCCCCTTTTTGGATAACTTTCTCCCATAGAGCTCTCGTAAAGTCCGGAGCTTCCGGTGATGACAAGGGCTTTGATGTATTGAGGATATAATTTGGTGCACAACAGGGCGATATGGCCGCCAAGGGAATTCCCTAAAAGTATGACCTGGGAAAAACCTTTGTGCTCGATAAATTCTTTGAGGTATTTTGCAAAGTTGGCAACGCTGGTCTTAAGCAGGGAAAGGCTGTAAAGCGGCAATTCCAGGAGCACGACCTTGTAGCCGTTCTTTGGGAAAAAATCCAGAACTCCTTCAAAGTTACTCAAGCCGCCCATCAGCCCGTGAAGAATGATGATAGGTGTGCCTTCTCCTTCTTCGACATAACTGAATTTTCCTTCTTCCCGTAAATTATTTTTCATTGGTTGCCTTTGCTGTTAGCATCGCAAATATAGCGATTTCACCACAAGTATAAAGATTTTAGACTACAGTCTAAATAATCTACGACAATTTCCGCTTTTTCTGAAGAACCAAAAACTTCAGCTGCAAAAATTTTTTTAACATTTTTTGGATACAACTAAAACTGCTTCAAGTAGTTGGTTTAAGGGGAGGTCTGGAGGGGTTCGAGGTAAAATTTATCAACAATGTGGTAAAAAGTGGTAAAATGTGGTTTAAATTTCAATATATTTGAATCGTAAACTCATGAGGTGGTAAATCTAATTGGTACATACGAATGTAAGGTGGACGCAAAAGGTCGCCTTATGGTTCCGTCGGCTATAAAAAAGCAGTTGGAGCCTGTTCTGCATGAGGGGTTTGTGCTCAAGCGCTCGGTCTTTCAGCCCTGCCTTGAACTCTACCCAATGCAGAAGTGGAACCAATTGATGAAGAGCATGAGTGCCCTTAACAGGTTTGATCCAAAGATCGCCAACTTCATAAGACAGTTCACTGCAGGAGTAAAAATGGTGGAGGTAGATTCCAACGGGAGATTGCTTATCGCCAAAGATCTTATTAGGGCCGCAGAAATCAAAAAAGAAATCGTGCTTACAAGTCCTATCGATATTATTGAAATTTGGGATAAGGACAACTATGAAGCAGCTATTGATACGCCGCAGGAAGACTTTGCGCAGCTTGCGCAGGAGGTGATGGCGGGCGTTAATATAAATGGAAATGAATTACCATAATCCGGTCTTATTAAAGGAAACTGTTGACGGGCTGAATATTCAGCCTTCCGGCGTTTATGTGGACGTCACTTTTGGTGGCGGCGGGCATTCTCGCGAGATCCTTAGTCGGCTGGGGTCAAATGGAAAGCTTTACGCTTTTGACCAGGATAAAGATGCTTTGGAAAATGCCATTGACGATGAGCGTTTTCAATTGATCAACGAGAACTTCAGGTTCATAAAAAGGTTCTTAAGGTTCTACAGGGTCAAGAAAGTGGATGGTATCCTTGGAGATTTTGGTGTTTCCTCCCACCAGTTTGACGTAGCCGAACGCGGGTTTTCTACCCGTTTTGAGTCCAAGCTGGATATGAGGATGAACCAGGACAGCAGCCTGAGTGCTTTTGAAGTAGTGAACAACTACGAGGAAAAGCAGTTGCGGGCGGTACTGTTCAATTACGGGGAGTTGAGGAATGCTCCCAAGATCGCAAGAACAATAGTTTCTGCAAGGAAGGAAGGGGAGATCGCAACAAGTGAGCGTCTCAAAGAGGTTTTACAGCCCTTCCTCCCTGCAGGAAAAGAACATAAGATCCTGGCGCAGATCTATCAGGCGATAAGGATCGAGGTGAACCAGGAAATAGAGGTGTTGAAAGAATTTTTGCTTCAAACTCCCGGTTTGCTTAAGACCGGTGGCAGGTTGAGCCTTATCTCTTACCATTCCCTTGAGGACAGGCTGGTGAAAAGGTTCATTAGAAGCGGGATGTTTGAAGGAGAGCCTGAAAAGGATTTCTACGGAAATATCTCTGTGCCCTTGAAAAAGGTGGGGAAATTGATCGTTCCTTCTTCCGAAGAGATCAAGGTCAACAACAGGGCGAGAAGTGCAAAACTTCGCATCGCCGAAAAAATAGAGGAGTAGCAGCGTAAGATGAAAGAAAACCTGTACGACATACTTAAAGGGAAGTTCCTTGTGAGCAATGATGCCTTCAATAACTGGAGGTTTATCCTTTTTTGTACGGCGCTGGCCATCATCATGATCGGCAGCTCCCACAGTGCAGAGCGCAAAGTGCATGAAATTGCAAAGCTCAATGATGAGGTGCGGGAGTTGCGAAGTGAATTTGTGGACAGAAGATCAAGCCTGATGCGCCTTAAAATGGAATCGACCATTAGTCGGAAAATGGTGCAAAGAGGGATCAAGCCTTCTGAAGTGCCTCCTACGAAAATTGTAATTAGGGAAAAAGAATAACAGCTGCATGGCCACCACCGAAAAGCACATATTATATCGCATCTACGGCGTTACTGCATTCATTTTTATCCTTGCCATCGCGGTAGGGGTGAAGCTGCTGAACATTCAGTTCGTTGACGGTGAGAAATACAAAGAGCTGGCCGCAGAACGCACCTATCGCAACTTCGTGATCCCTGCCAACCGCGGCAACCTTTATGATGCTAACGGTAATTTGCTGGCAACTTCGGTACCGGAGTACGACATTCGTTTTGACGCCGTAACCGTTTCTGATAAAAATTTCGAAGAAAATATCATTCCGCTTTCCGATGAGCTCTCAAAGATGTTTGGGAAAACCAGTTCAGTCTGGGCTCAAAAACTGCGCAATGCAAGGGTGAACAGGCATCGCTATCTTTTGATCGCCCGCAACCTTGGCTATTCGCAGTACATCAAGGTGAAGAATTTCCCAATGTTCAACCTGGGCAGCAATCGCGGTGGGATCATCGTGGAGCAGCGTACCGTAAGGGAGCACCCGCTTGGCAAAATGGCCGAACGTACCGTTGGCTATGAGCGGCAGGACCAGAACGGTTACTTCACCAGGGTGGGGCTGGAAGGCGCCTTTGGTCCTTACCTGCGAGGTAAAGACGGGCATCGCCTGAAGCAAAAGATATCTAAAGGCCAGTGGAAGCCTATTAGCGATAACAACGAGGTAGAGCCAAAAGATGGTTATGACCTTATTTCTACCATTGATGTGAAGATCCAGGACATCGCGCATCATGCCTTGCTGAAACAGCTTGAAAAATATGAAGCAGATCATGGATCTGTGGTCGTAATGGAAACCGCTACCGGCGAGGTGAAGGCGATCTCAAACCTTGGAAGGACCTCAGACGGGAATTATTTTGAAAAACTGAACTACGCCGTTGGGGAAACTCATGAGCCGGGTTCTACGTTTAAGTTGATGGCAATGGTCGTGGCGCTGGAAGATAAAATGATCGACACCAGTACTGTTGTGGATACCGAAAAAGGGGTGATTTCCATCTACGGAAGAAGAGTCCGTGACTCTCACCACGGCGGCTACGGAAAGATCTCGGCTGCGAGAGCTTTTGAGGTTTCCTCGAACGTGGGCCTTGTTAAATTGATCTATGGAAATTATAAAGACCAGCCTCAAAAATTTGTTGACGGGCTAAACCGGATGCATCTGAATGAACCGCTTGGCCTTGCGATCAAAGGAGAAGGAGTGCCATATATTCCTTCGCCGGGAGACAAAAAATGGTCAGGGCTTTCTTTGCCCTGGATGGCTTATGGTTATGGAAGTATTCAGATAACGCCGCTACAAACCCTCACCTTTTACAATGCCATTGCCAACAACGGTGAAATGGTAAAACCTCGCTTCATCAAAGAAGTGAAGGAGTGGGATAAGACCATCGAAAAATTTGACAAAAAGGTAATTGATCCGCAGATATGCAGTCCTGAAACCGTAGCGAAAGTGAAGGATATGATGAAGCATGTGGTGGAAAGAGGTACCGGCGTTGGACTTTACGAACCGCATTTTTCAATGGCAGGCAAGACGGGAACCGCTCAAACCGAATACTGGATGAAAGACTGGGGGAGCAACCCTCGTTATATCTCCTCTTTTGTAGGTTTCTTCCCGGTAGATAAGCCTAAATATTCTTGTATCGTGGTGATCCACAAACCCAATAACCGAATTGGTTATTACGGGGCCGATGTAAGTGGGCCGGTCTTTAAAAGGATCGCTCAAAAGATCTTTACAGATACTCCCGAAGTGGATGAATTTGACGGTCTTGAACCTGCAGACCCTGCAATAGAAAAGAACTACGAGAAATATTTTGCCGTTGCCAGGAAACAGAACACCCTTATGCCCGACCTTAAAGGTATGCCGGCTATGGATGCGGTTTCTGTGCTTGAGAATCTTGGTCTTAAGGTGGAATTTTCAGGAACCGGAGAAGTAAGGCAGCAGTCAATTCCCGCGGGAAGAAAGATCGCTGCAAATGAAGTTATAAAATTGAAATTAGGTTGATCATTTTAAAAGACATATTGTACAGGGTTTCCCTTGAAGCAGTAGTGGGTAACACTAATGTGGCCATTAACGAAATACATTTTGACTCCAGAAAGGTTTCATTAAATGACATTTTTGTGGCCGTACGCGGCACGCTTTCCGATGGGCACGATTACATCAAAATGGCTGTCGACAAAGGTGCACTTGCTGTGATCTGTGAAGAGATGCCCGGGCAAACAGTGAACGGCGTCACTTACGTTCAGGTGAAGAAATCACAGGAGGCTTTGGCTACCATGGCTGCAAATTATTACGAAAATCCTTCAGAGAACCTAAAACTGGTTGGTGTGACCGGGACTAACGGCAAAACAACCATTGCTTCGTTGCTTTACCAACTGTTCACAAAAGCCGGTTTTAAATGCGGACTTTTATCTACCGTGCATGTACTTATTGGAGACGAAAAACATCCCGCAACTCACACCACCCCAGATTCTTTGACGATCAACAGGTATCTCAAGATGATGAACGATGCCGGCGTGGAGTTTTGCTTTATGGAAGTGAGCTCTCACGGAATCGCACAGCACAGAACAACCGGTTTAAAATTCGTCGGCGGAATTTTTACTAATCTGTCGCACGAGCACCTGGATTACCACAACAGCTTTGCAGAATACAGGGATGTCAAAAAAGCCTTTTTTGACCAGCTTCCTGCTTCAGCTTTTGCGCTAACCAATGCCGACGATAAGAACGGCAAGGTGATGCTTCAGAATACAAAAGCCAGGCAATACACCTACGCCTTGAAATCTGTTGCAGATTATAAGGCGCAGATCCTGGAAAATGACTTTGGGGGCTTATTGCTGAAGGTGAACGGCCACGACCTGTGGACCAAACTCATAGGAAATTTCAATGCCTACAACATTCTGGCTATTTACGCTGCTTCGGAACTACTCGGGTTAAAAACCATTGAAAGCCTGAAGCTCATCAGTGAGCTGGAGGCGGTAAGCGGCAGGTTTCAGTATTTTATTTCCGAAGGAAAGATCACTGCGATCGTTGATTATGCACATACGCCCGATGCACTTCAAAATGTTTTGGAGACCATCAACAGTATAAGGACCAAAAATGAGGAATTGATCACGGTGGTAGGTTGCGGCGGAGACCGTGACCGCTCAAAAAGGCCAAAAATGGGGCACATTGCTTCGGCATTGAGCACCAAGGTGGTATTCACAAGTGATAATCCACGTACCGAAGATCCTGATAGGATCATAGAAGAGGTGGAAGCCGGGGTGGAGCCACAGAACTTTAAAAAGATCATGTCAATAACCAACCGCAAGCAGGCGATCAAGACCGCCTGTCAATTGGCAGACAAGAACGATATTATTTTGATCGCCGGGAAAGGCCATGAGACCTATCAGGAGATCAACGGCGTAAGAAGGGATTTTGATGACCTCAAGATCGTGACCGAATTTTTAAAAGAGCTTAAAAAATAACCTTTTCAAGAGGGGAGAAACAGGAAACTATGTTATACCACTTATTTGAATACTTAGAGCAGGCTTACACCTTCCCGGGCGAGAGGTTATACCAGTACATCTCTTTTCGTTCGGCGATGGCCATCATTTTTTCGCTTGGTATTTCTACGATCTACGGAAAACGTATCATCAATTACCTTCTTAAAAAACAGGTTGGCGAGAGCGTTCGTGACCTTGGCCTAAAAGGCCAAAGCGAAAAAGCGGGAACCCCAACAATGGGTGGGATCATCATAATTATTTCCACTTTGATCCCTGTGCTGCTGTTCGCAAAGCTGAACAATATTTATGTGATCCTGTTGATCGTTACCACCGTGTGGATGGGAGCGATAGGTTTTTTGGATGACTACATAAAAACTTTTAGAAAAGATAAAGAGGGATTAAAAGGAATTTTTAAGGTGATAGGCCAGGTGGGACTGGGGGTCATCGTTGGGGCGACCATCTATTTCCACCCGGACATCACCATTAAAGAAAATCCGCAGGTGCCGCCAAGAGCATCGGCAGTAGAAATGATCTCCTCGGCAGATAATCCCGAACTGGAAGATGTTTCCAAAGAAGAAAAATCTACTAAGACCACGATTCCTTTTGTCAAGAACAACGAGTTCGACTACGCAAGCCTGATCACCTGGATCAATCCTGAATGGGCCAAGTATGCATGGCTGATCTTTATTCCTATCGTGATCTTCATCGTCACCGCGGTTTCCAATGGTGCTAACCTTACCGATGGAATAGATGGGCTGGCAGCAGGAACTTCGGCTATTATTGTGCTTACTCTTGGGCTTTTCGCCTGGGTTTCGGGTAACATAATTTTTTCAGATTATCTCAATGTGATGTACATCCCCAGGACAGGGGAAATGACCATATATATTTCGGCATTCGCGGGAGCGTTGGTCGGTTTCCTTTGGTACAACACCTTTCCTGCGCAGGTTTTTATGGGTGATACGGGAAGCTTGACCATTGGCGGGATCATAGCTGTACTTGCCCTGGCAACAAGAAAAGAACTGTTGATCCCAATTTTGTGCGGGGTCTTCTTAATAGAGAACCTTTCGGTAGTGATGCAGGTGGGATGGTTCAAATATACCCGCAGAAAGTACGGCGAAGGAAGACGTGTTTTCCTGATGTCGCCTTTGCATCACCATTTTCAAAAAGCAGGTTTTCATGAGAGCAAGATCGTGGTGAGATTCTGGATCATTGGGATCTTTCTCGCCATTGTAACCATAGTAACATTAAAGATTCGATAAGTGCAGCAGGAAGAAAAAAATAGCAGGAACAAACCTTTGCTCGTCATCCTTGGTGGCGGTGAAAGCGGCGTGGGTACTGCTATTCTTGCGAAGCAGCAAGGCTTTCGCACCTTTGTTTCAGATAAAGGCAAGATTGCCGAACAATACAAGCAGCTGCTGGAAGAGCATGAGATAGTATGGGAAGAGGAGCAGCATTCCGAAGAAAAGATATTTGAAGCTAACCTGGTGATGAAGAGTCCGGGAATTCCAGATGATGCCCCGCTGGTGAGCAGGTTGAGAGGGGAAGGTATCAAAATAATTTCTGAAATTGAATTTGCATCTCAATTCACCGATGCTACGATCATTGGTATTACAGGAAGCAACGGAAAGACAACAACAACCAAATTTACATATCACATCCTGAAAAACGCCGGGTTGAGCGTGGGAATGGCCGGCAATGTTGGTCAAAGCTTCGCGAAACAGGTAGCCGAAACTAAGGTGGACAATTATGTGCTGGAGCTAAGCAGTTTTCAGCTGGACGGGATCGAAGAGTTTCGCCCTCATATCGCGGTGTTGCTCAATATCACGCCCGACCATTTGGACCGCTACGCGCACATTTTTGACAACTATATAGCGTCAAAGTTCAGGATCACAAAGAATCAGACAGAAGAGGATTATTTCATTTATGATGCCGATGACCCGGTGATCGAAAAATGGCTCAAAGCCAACCCGATCAGGGCCAAAAAATTGCCTTTTTCAGCAGTAAAAGAACTGGAGAATGGCGCTTATGTCAAAGACGACCAATTTATTTTCAATATAGACAACTCCCAATTTACCATGCCAACAAAAGATCTAACCCTTGAGGGAAAACACAATGCCAAGAACGCTATGGCGGCAGCTACGGTTGCACAATTATTACGTATAAGAAAAGCCACTATTCGCGAAAGTATGGAAAGCTTTCAGGGTGTGGAGCACCGGCTTGAAAAGGTGCTAAAGATCAACAATGTGCAATACATCAACGATTCAAAAGCCACTAACGTCAACGCGACCTATTACGCGCTGGAGAGCATGGAAGCTGAAACGGTATGGATCGTGGGCGGCGTGGACAAAGGCAATGATTATGCTGAATTGCTTCCGCTGGTGAACGAAAAAGTAAAGGCAATTGTTTGCCTTGGGGTCAACAATGAACCTATTCTTAGCGCCTTCGGAAATTGCGTGGATGTAATTGTTGAAACTCAGGCTATGGACGAGGCGGTGAAGCAGGCCTATAAGCTGGCCGAAAGAGGTGATACAGTTTTGCTTTCCCCGGCCTGCGCAAGTTTTGATCTCTTCAAAAATTACGAAGACAGGGGAAGACAATTCAAAGAAGCAGTAAGAAACTTATAAAAACAAAAGGACTCAAAAAGGGCATTTTTAATGAATAACTTTTTTTCCAGGATAAAGGGTGATAAAACTATCTGGGCGTCTGCCGCACTGTTGGCTATATTCTCTTTTTTGCCGGTATACAGCGCCAGTAGTAATCTTGCCTACCTCTACGGGGACGGCAGTACTTTCCCGTACCTGGTGAACCATTTCATTTACCTGTTCCTTGGCTTTGTGATCATGTTCTTTGTGCACAAGGTGCCTTATCATTACTTTGTAGGACTTTCCATCCTGGTGTTGCCGGTGCTTATTCTGCTGCTGCTCTTTACCGTTTCGCAGGGCATGGTCATCGATGGTGCCAATGCAAGCCGCTGGATCGAAATCCCGTTTATCAATAAGACCTTTCAAACTTCAACTTTGGCTTCGGTAGTGCTGCTCACTTATGTGGCGCGTTACATGGCCAAGATGAAGGACGAAAAATTCACTTTTAAGAAGTCGATCGTTCCGTTGTGGTTGCCTGTGGGTACAGTGCTGGCACTTATTTTGCCTGCAAACTTTTCTACCACCGCGATCCTGTTCCTTATGGTGATGCTGGTAGTTTTCATTGGCGGTTATCCCTTCAAATACCTTGCTGCCATCATAGGTGCCGGAATTTTGTTTCTTGCCATTTTCATGTTGTCGGCAAAAGCTTTTCCGGGGCTGTTCCCAAACAGGGTAGATACCTGGATAAGTAGGGTAGAGAATTTTGCCAATGATGATGTTACCGAAGCAGATTACCAGATAGAAAGAGCCAAGATCGCCATTGCGACAGGAGGGGTGGCCGGCAAGGGAATTGGAAAAAGCGTGCAGCGTAACTTCCTGCCGCAGTCTTCTTCAGATTTTATTTATGCGATCATAGTTGAAGAAATGGGATTGATTGGGGCATTTGGTGTCATGTTGGCGTACCTCATGCTGTTCTTTCGCATCATTATTGTGGCTACAAAAGCCAATTCGGTCTTCGGGAAATTACTGGCGATTGGAGTGGGCTTGCCCATCATTTTCCAGGCGCTGGTAAACATGGCCGTGGCCGTAGAGCTATTTCCCGTGACGGGACAAACCCTGCCGCTCATTAGTAGCGGGGGCTCCTCGATCTGGATGACCTGCCTGTCTTTGGGCATGGTGCTTAGTGTAAGCGCTAAAAGGCAGGAGGAGATACAGCAGCAGGAACAACAACCTGTTGACGAAGATAATCCACTAGAAATCTTAAGCGAGGCGATATGAGTGAAAATCTAAGAGTGATCATTTCTGGAGGAGGCACCGGGGGACATATTTTCCCGGCAATTTCTATTGCCAATGAGATCAAGTTGCGCTACCCAACAGCCGATATTCTCTTTGTTGGTGCGCAGGACAGAATGGAGATGCAGAAAGTTCCTGAAGCCGGCTACAAGATCCAGGGTCTTTGGATAAGCGGAATTCAGCGCAGTTTAAGTGCCAAAAACCTGCTTTTCCCGGTAAAATTGGTAAAAAGCCTGTGGAAGGCGAGAGATATAATCAAAAAATTCAGGCCTCAGGTGGTGATAGGCACCGGCGGTTTTGCAAGCGGGCCTTTGCTGCAGATGGCGAACAGGGAAAATATTCCCACTTTGATCCAGGAGCAGAATTCC
This sequence comes from Salinimicrobium sp., assembly GCA_049687495.1. Classification (GTDB taxonomy): domain Bacteria; phylum Bacteroidota; class Bacteroidia; order Flavobacteriales; family Flavobacteriaceae; genus Salinimicrobium. The sequence goes on along the minus strand of JBAVJB010000181.1, from coordinate 15,426 downwards.
TACCCCGGCATCACCAATAAGTTGCTTGCCAAAGGAGCTGACAAGATCTGTGTGGCTTATCCCGGAATGGAGCGCTTTTTCCCTTCGGAAAAGATCGTGCTTACGGGGAATCCTGTAAGGCAGGATCTACTGAAGGTGGACGAGAAGCGCAAGGAAGCCTTAGAATTCTTCGGAATAAACCCGAACAAGAAAACCGTGCTGGTGCTTGGCGGAAGCCTTGGTGCCAGGAAGGTTAATGAACTGGTGGAAGAGCATCTCAGGGAATTTGAAAAGAATGACCTGCAGCTGCTTTGGCAAACCGGAAGCCTTTATTTCAAAGACTATGAGAAATACGGGTTGAAACAAAACGTGCAGACCTTTGAATTTCTGAAACGTATGGACCTGGCTTACGCCGCCGCAGATATTATTATTTCGCGGGCCGGAGCAGGTACAGTTTCTGAACTATGCATAGTTGGGAAGCCTGTGGTTTTCATTCCGTCGCCCAATGTTGCCGAAGACCACCAGACCAAGAATGCCATGGCCGTTGCAGAAAAGGACGGGGCGGTAGTGCTTTCTGAGAGCCACCTGGAGCAGGGCTTCAAATCCATCTTTTTCCCGCTGGTGCAAAGCGAGGAGAAAATGAAAAGCCTGGCAAAGAACATTAAGAAACTGGAGAAACCTTTCGCTACGGCAAACATCGTGGACGAAGTGGAGAAATTATTAAGTACGATGAGCTAAATGGCGCAGTACGAGAACATAAAAAATATTTATTTCATAGGGATCGGAGGCATCGGGATGAGTGCCCTTGCACGCTATTTTAAGGCGCAGGGCAAGAACGTTGCCGGTTATGATCGTACTAGATCGACGCTTACAGATCAGCTGGAGGAAGAGGGCATTACTTTGGTCACCTCAAATGAAGTGGAAGCACTTCCGAAGGAATTTCTGAAAGACAGGCAATCCCTGATTGTTTACACCCCGGCAATTCCGAAGGAACATCCGCAGTATTTACATTTCGTAGCAGACAGCTATGAAATGCAAAAAAGGGCGGTCGTGTTGGGCAACCTTACAAAAGGGCATTTTACGCTGGCAGTTGCAGGAACCCACGGTAAAACCACTACCAGTACCATGCTGGCGCACCTGCTTAAAGCAACGGGACATGACATTACCGCATTTCTTGGCGGCATCAGCGAAAACTATCATTCAAACCTCATTTTAGACGGGGATCAAGCCATGGTGGTGGAAGCAGATGAATTTGACAGGTCTTTTCTTCAGCTTGCGCCAAACATTGCCGCGGTGACTTCCATGGATGCCGATCATTTGGATATCTACGGGGAAGACGCGCAGATCAAGGAAAGCTTCAAAGCTTTTGCAAACCTCGTGCCCGAGGGTGGAAAGCTTTTTTATTCCAACGGGCTGCCTCTTAAAGGCACCTCGGTAGGAGTTGAGGATGACGCAGATATAAGCGCGCAGAACATAAGTGTCAAAAATGGCATTTATGAGTTCGAATTAAGAACAAAAGAAAAGGTATACGACGGGTTCAAACTTGGCCTGCCGGGAAAACATAATTTAAAGAATGCGGTTACAGCTTTGGCAATGGCAATTGAATTCGGTGCCCCCCCCGAGTTCCTTGCCGAAGCTTTGGCTTCATTTAAAGGCGTGGAAAGACGCTTTTCATACAAGATCAGGACGCCAAAGCTCGTGTTGATCGATGATTACGCCCATCACCCGGCCGAAATTGCCGCGGTACACCAGGCGGTGCGGGAAATGCATCCCGGGAAGAAGGCTTTGGCGGTATTTCAGCCGCACCTTTTTAGCCGTACGAGGGACTTTGCTGAAGGTTTTGCAGAAAGCCTCAGCCTGTTTGACGAGCTCATTTTGCTGGACATTTACCCGGCAAGGGAGGAGCCTATCGAAGGGATCACTTCAGGATGGCTGCTGAACATGGTCAAAAATGAGAAAAAAGAACTGGTCTCAAAAAAGCAACTTTTGGAGGCTGTTAAAGAGAAGGATGCTGAGGTAGTGATCGTTATGGGAGCCGGCGATATTGGTGAGGAAGTAGAAAAAATCAGAAGAACATTGACAGGTGAAAATTAACTGGAATTACATAAAAACATTCTTGCTGATTGGCGCAGTGTTCTTTTTATTTGCATTCGCGAAAAAACGAAATCACGCTCGTGTACTTTCCGAAGTAAATCTGCATTTTACCAACAGCGAAAACCTGTATCTCACTGAGGAAGCGGTTAATAAATTGTTAATACAAAATGAGGTACGGGCAAAAAGCGTAGGAAAAGAAGCTTTAGATTTGAATAGGGTGGAGTCCCTTTTAGAGGCTCATGACATGATAGAAAACGCCGAGGTTTTTGTCACCGTGGACGGAAAAATGGGGGCAGAGATCACGCAGCGTAAACCGCTGGCCAGAGTGCTGGGAAACAGTGACTTCTACCTGGACAGGAAAGGCTCTAAAATGCCGCTTTCTGAATACCATTCGGCGCGGGTGCCTTTGATCACAGGGGTTTCTGAAGAGCAGCTGGAGGAGGTTTATCCGCTGATGGATTTCATTAGCAAAGATGATTTCCTCACCAGGCATGTGACAGGTTTGCACAGGAAGGCTAACGGGAAGTACGAGATATACCTGAGAAAACTCGATTTTATCGTGTTTTTGGGCGCGGTGAAAGAAATAGAACTCAAGTTCAAAAATTTTAAGGCCTTTTATCAAAAGGCGCTAAAAGATCAAAAGCTGGAGGCTTATAAAATGGTGGATTTACAATTTGGAAACCAGGTTGTATGCACTAAAAAGTAAATTATGGAACAGAACGACATCGCAGTAGGATTAGATATTGGTACTACTAAGATCGTAGCCATGATCGGCCGTAAGAACGACTACGGCAAAATGGAGATCATTGGAATTGGAAAGGCAAAGAGTCTTGGAGTACACAGGGGTGTGGTGAACAATATCACCCAAACCATTCAGTCCATTCAGCAGGCGATACAGGAAGCCGAGGCAGACTCGGGAATGAAGATAGAAGAAGTGGTGGTGGGCATTGCCGGCCAGCACATTCGCAGTTTACAGCACAGCGATTATATCACCCGTCCAAATCCTGACGAGGTAATAGACGCAGAAGACATTGAACGGCTTTGCAACCAGGTTCACAAGCTGGTAATGCTTCCGGGAGAGGAGATCATTCATGTACTTCCGCAGGAATTCAAGGTTGACGGGCAGGCAGAGATCAAGGAGCCTATTGGTATGTACGGCGGAAGGCTGGAAGCCAATTTCCATGTAGTGGTAGGGCAGGTGTCCTCCATTAGGAATGTGGGTCGTTGTGTGAAGAGCGCAGGCCTTGAACTTTCGGCCGTGACTTTAGAGCCGCTTGCATCGGCCAACGCGGTTTTGAGCCAGGAAGAAAAAGAAGCCGGCGTCGCCCTGGTTGACATAGGTGGCGGTACTACAGATCTTGCCATTTTCAAGGACGGGATCATCAGGCATACAGCCGTTATTCCTTTTGGAGGCGGTGTGATCACTGAAGATATTAAAGAAGGATGTTCAATCATCGAAAAGCAGGCAGAGCTGCTGAAGGTGAAATTCGGTTCGGCATGGCCGGGCGAGAACAAAGACAATGAGATTGTGTCCATTCCGGGTCTTCGCGGTAGAGAACCTAAAGAGATCACTCTTAAGAACCTTTCCAAGATCATCCACGCGAGGGTGGTAGAGATCATTGACCAGGTGTTCCTGGAGATCAAGAACTACGGTCACGACGAACAGAAGAAAAAATTAATAGCAGGTATCGTGCTCACAGGAGGCGGTGCCCAGCTCAAGCATATCAAACAGCTGGTGGAGTTCCTTACAGGAATGGATACCAGGATTGGATATCCAAACGAACATCTGGCAGGCGACAGCGATGCCGAGACCACCAGCCCGGTTTATGCCACAGCGGTAGGATTGGTGCTTAACAGCCTTGAGATCATTAAAAAGCATCCTGAAAAGGAAGCTGGAGAGGCCGTAGAAGAGCAGTTGCCACTGGAGAATGCCCCTGTTACCGATGAGGAAGCAGAGGAGCACGAGGAACATGCCACCACCGTGAGCCAGCCAAGAAGAACAATATTTGAAAAATGGTTCGAAAAATTCAAGGATTTTTTGGACAATGCCGAGTAGCAGGCAGAATTACTATGGAAATGAGAGAAAACAGAACTAGCAAACCAGAAAAACAGAATTTATGAGCAGCACAGAATTCGGAAACATTTCATTCGATCTCCCCAAAAACCAATCCAACGTGATCAAGGTAGTTGGTGTTGGCGGAGGAGGTAGCAATGCGATCAACCACATGTTCCAGCAAGGGATCAAAGGGGTTGATTTCGTGATCTGCAACACAGATGCACAGGCTCTTGAAAACAGCCCGGTACCCAATAAGATCCAGTTAGGAGTTAGGGAAACCGAAGGCCTTGGAGCCGGCGCCGATCCTGAAATTGGGCGCAAAGCCGCAGAAGAAAGCTTTGACGACATCAAAGGGCTGCTTCATACCAATACAAAAATGGTCTTCATTACTGCCGGAATGGGCGGTGGTACAGGAACGGGAGCTGCACCCATTATTGCCAAACAGGCAAAAGACATGGGAATTCTTACCGTAGGTATCGTGACCATTCCTTTCCAGTTTGAAGGAAAGACCAGGAACGAACAGGCACAACTGGGAGTTGAAAACCTTAGAAAGCATGTAGATTCGCTTATTGTGATCAACAATAACAAGCTGCGCGAAGTCTACGGAAACCTAGGCTTTAAGGCCGGTTTCTCAAAAGCCGATGAGGTTTTGGCAACTGCTTCCAGGGGAATAGCCGAGGTGATCACGCACCACTACACACAAAACATTGACTTGCGGGATGCGAAGACCGTATTGAGCAACTCGGGAACTGCCATTATGGGGTCTGCACAGGCTTCAGGTGGAAACCGCGCCCAGGATGCTATTTCCAAGGCGCTTGATTCTCCGCTTCTCAACGATAACAAAATTACAGGTGCCAAAAATGTGCTGCTGCTTATCATTTCAGGTTCCGAAGAGATCACCATTGACGAGATCGGTGAGATTAGTGATCACATCCAGGCCGAGGCCGGGCACAGCGCCAACATCATCATGGGTGTGGGCGAGGACGAAAGCCTTGACGAAGCTATTTCTGTTACCATTATCGCTACAGGTTTTGACGTAGAACAACAAAATGACATCGTAAACACCGAGGCCAAGAAGATCATCCACACTTTAGAGGATGAGCAAAAGGCTGAGCACGAGCTGTCGCCAAAGAAAACATCTTCTTCCTTTGATCAACCGCTTCCGCAGGAGCCAAAAGAGGAAAAGATCGTTCATACGCTCTCTTTTGAAGAGGAAGATAATTCAGCTGAAGAGGAGCCTAAAAATGACACTTCCGAAGATATTCGTGCCATGCACGTGGAGTATGAAGAGGTAAAACCTTCAGAAGAACCCGAGTTCATCATCACAGATTCAATAAAAGATATCGAGGTGAGCGAGCCGGAAGTAGTTGAGCCGGAGCCGCAGGAGCAGTTCATGTTCACTTTTGACATGCCTAAAAAGACTTTTGAAGAAAAACCGCAACAGGTAGAATCTAAGAACGAGGAAGCTTTGCAGCAGGAACAGGAGGAGAAGAAGATCATTCACACGCTTTCTGATGAGGACGTGGAGGAAGAGGAAATGAGCCGCAAAGAGAATACTCCAAAAATGAGCACTTATAACGGCATCACCCGCTACTCTCTGGAAGATTACATGCAGGTAGAGGAGATGCTGGATAAGTCACAGCCGCTTCAAAAAGCCAAACAGCAACCGGCACCTGAGATGAAGCAGCCTGAGCTGAAAAAACCTGAGATGCAGCAGCCGGAGCCACAACAGCCTAAGCCGCAGCCTCAGCAACCAATGCCACAGCAGCCACAACAGGAAGCGAAAGCACCTGTGGAAAAACCTGAGGCACCAAAAGCTGAGCCCGAAGAGGAGATCGATCCTTTTAACAGCCCGATCAATGAAAACCTTGTGAAAAGAGCTGCCGAAAGAAGAGCGAAGATGAAGGAGTTCAACTACAAGTTCAGGAACAATGTTTCCAAGATCGATGAGTATGAAAAACAGCCTGCTTATAAAAGACAGGGCATAGATCTTGATAGTTCAAAACACGATGAGCAAAAAATGTCACGCACCACTTTGGGTACAGGCGATGACAACGAGATAAGGTTTAGAACTAACAACTCGTTTTTGCACGATAATGTAGATTAAGTAGTCCCCCAACTATTTTAAACCCGAAGCCTGCCCCCCGGCTTCGGGTTTTTTGTTTTCAAGAGGCTCCAAAAATGCCATTTTTGGAGCCCCTTTTTGGTAGATAAACAAGTCTTATATAGGTCAGAAGATTTGAATTGAGTAATTTAGGGAAAGCTTTTTTGCCCGGGAGTTCATACAAGCCCGAAAGTAAAGAAGCTTTGGTTTTGATCTTCTTCCTGAAGTCCTCCCCTGCCACCCCCAAGACAGGTTCAGGTGTAAAAATGCCTATTTATGGGCGAAGCCTGCATCACCCTAACGATGATATTTCATGAGAAAGGGGTTAAAGATATTTTTCATTTTTGGGCTATTCCTGTTTTTCCTGTCTTCCTGCCACAGCGGGAAAAGCGAGGAGCAGCATGATTTTGAGCTGGTTCAGTCTTTAGCACCGCCGGTCGTAGTGCAGCCGGGCAGTTTTCCTGTGCACTACCTGGATTCTCTTCCGCCGCCCTTAACCGTCCTTTTATCAAGCCGGCCTGCTCCAAAAAAAGAGGAAGCCGGCCTCTACTTTAGCATGAGCAATTTCAACACTGTTGACGGCCTGGCGATGAGCAGTCTTTTGTGCGGGTTCAGGGATAAAGATGCCAATCTTTGGTTTGGCACCAACGGCAATGGCGTAAGCATGTACAATGGCAAGAGTTTTATCACCTTCTCTTCTGCCCATGGCCTCATTCACAACTACATTCACACCGTAAAACAGGATAGGGCGGGCAACCTGTGGTTTGGCACCTATGGTGGCGTGAGCAGGTATGACGGCACACATTTCTTCAACTACACCACAGAGGACGGACTTATAGATAATGACGTGCGGGAGATCCACGAAGACAGGAGGGGCAGGATTTGGTTTGCCAGCACTAAAGGCATCAGCAGGCTGGACCCTCAAAAAGGGCATTTTAAGAACTATTCCGAAAACGACGGACTTGCCAACAGTTTTATAGACGGTATCCTGGAAGATCGTAGCGGCCGGCTCTGGTTCACAGGCAACGGCGGCATTTATCTTTATGATCCTGTTACTGAAGCTTCCGGCGGAAAAGCCTTTCGCGATCTTTCTGAAGATCTAAAGCTGAAGGGAATCGCCATAAATGACATTTTGGAAGATACTGATGGCCTGTTCTGGATCGCTACTGAAAATTTTGTGTGCCGCTATGATCCTGATGAGGCTGAAGATTCCGAAGAAAGGATCAGAAGATTCGATACCCGTGACGGGCTGGTAAACAATTATGTTTTTTGCAGTACCGAAGACCGGAACGGTAACATCTGGTTCGGCACAAAAGACGGGGTGTCCAGGTATTCCAAAACTGATGATGCTTTTTTGAACATCACTAAGGCACAGGGGCTGGCAGATAACCAGGTCCGCAATATTACCGAAGACAAAACCGGCAGTCTATGGTTTGGCACCTATGGCGGAGGCCTTAATAAATATGACGGGGAAAGCGTGTTGGAATATAGAACCGCTAAGGGATCCTGGAAAGCGGTTTATGCTATTGCTGAAGATAGCAAGGGAGATCTGTGGTTCAGTCCCTCAGATGGCGGCATAGTGCGCTTCAGGAATGCGAGGAAGCCCGGTGAAAAATGTCATTTTTGGACCTATACTACTCAGCAGGGCCTGCCCGATAATACTTTTTTAAGTATGGTTGAAGATCACGATGGTAACCTGTGGTTTGGCAGTGACAAAGGCCTTTGCAGGTATGACGGCAGGAAATTTACCGTCTTTACGACAGAACAGGGTCTCCCGGACAACGATATTGATGTGCTTACTGTTGACAGCAAAGGAAATCTCTGGATCGGCACTTTTGAAGGCGGAGTTTCAAAGTTTGACGGCAGCTCCTTTACGAATCTTGGAATTGAAGAAGGTTTGGTTCACAAGACCGTGTGGGATATACTCGAAGATAAGGAAGGCAAGATATGGATCGCGACCAGAGGAGGCCTTAGCCTGTACGACGGTGAGAAACTCATCAATTTTTATAAGGAGCAGGGATTGGCAGATAATAAACTCTCGAGGGTTTTCCAGGACTCCCGCGGCAACCTTCTTATTGGCACCTGGGGCGGCGGGCTTTCAGTGATCAGGAAAGACAGGCTTCAAAAAGGGGATTTTGGAAGGCCTTTTAAAAATGACATTTTTGAGACCTTTAGCAATAGCAATGGCCTGGCTAACGACGTGGTGTATACCATAGTTGAAGATAAGGACATGAATATCGTGCTGGGAACAAACCTTGGTTTTACGGTGATCAAAGGCGGAATACAGGCCGGCGAGGAGATAGGCAGTTCTGGGGTTGAAAACTTTAATGAAAAAACAGGCTACCCCATCAAGGATGTGAGCAACAATTTTAGCATGATCAAAGACAGTACAGGCAAGTTCTGGCTGGGCACCGGGGATAAATTCCTAAGGTTTGATTATGACAGTGTCTTTAGAGACAGTTTGCCGCCTCCGCTTTTTCTTCAGAATCTAAGGATCAAAAATGAAAATATTAGCTGGCACAGCCTTGCCTGGGCCAGGAATGAGGAAAAACTTCCGCAGGGGGCAAGCGCACCCGCTTTTAAGACAAACGAGCTGCTGTTGTTCAACAAAAGGCTCAACAATAAGGAGCGGGACACCATGATCAACAGCTTTGAAAAAGTGGAGTTTTCTGGCGTACTTCCTTTTTACCCTGTCCCCCAAAACCTGGTGCTTCCGTACTCCAGCAATGATATTGACTTTGAATTTGTGGGGGTGGAAACTTCCAGGCCGGGACTGGTGGAGTACCAGTACAAACTGGAGGACTATGATGAGGCCTGGTCTCCCGTCACCAAAACCAGCTTTGCCAGCTATGGAAATCTTTTAGAAGGAGATTATAACTTTTTCGTGAAAGCCAGGAATCCCGACGGGGTGTGGAGTGAGCCGGTGCAGTATTCACTGGAGGTGCTGCCGCCATGGTACCGTTCCTGGGTGGCTTATGTTTTCTATGTGCTGCTGTTCCTCGTCCTGCTGTATTATGTTGACAAATACCAAACCAGAAGGCTGCTCTTCAAGGAGCGCCAAAAGGCCATAAAAAGGGAATTGAAGCATGCACATGATATAGAGAAGGCTTATTCTGAACTTCAATCCACACAGGCGCAGTTGATCTATGCCGAAAAAATGGCATCTCTTGGGGAGATCACGGCGGGAGTTGCACATGAGCTGCGGAATCCGTTGAACTTTGTCACCAACTTTTCTGAAGTGAGCAGGGAACTTCTTGCCGAAGTAGAGGAGGAGCTGAAGAATGGCAATCTTACCGAAGCCAAGGGAATAATGCTGGAAGTTCAGAAAAACCTGGAGATGATCAACCGCCATGGTAGGAGAGCCGATGCCATCGTGAAGGGAATGTTGCAGCACAGTAGGGCAGGCAGTGGAGAAAAAGAGCCTGTTGACCTGAACAAACTGGTGGAAAGTTTTGTGCGCCTGGTGTGCAACGGGCTTAGCAATAAAGACAGGTTCCACCAGGTGAAGGTAGAGAAGCACTATGACCGCAGCCTTAAGAAGGTCGAGGTGATCCCTCAGGACCTGGGCAGGGTGGTGATCAATTTGCTCACCAATGCTTTTCATGCTGTCGAGGAAAAGACCCACAAGATGAAAGAACTGCCGTACCAGCCTCAAATATGGGTAGAGACCGAGAACTTGGGAGACAAGGCAGAAATAAGAATTAAAGACAACGGCACGGGGATTCCGCAGCATATTCTGGCTAAAATCTTTCAGCCCTTCTTTACTACCAGGAGTTCCGGGGAAGGTACGGGGCTGGGGCTTTCTATTTCTTTTGATGTGATAAAGGTTCATGGCGGGGAGATCAAAGTGAGTACAGAGGAGGGTGTGGGCAGCAGTTTTACCGTCATTCTTCCTACAGCGCCCAAAAATGTTGATGCTAAAGATGGTATCCGGGAAAATACGGGCAAGACATGATCTGCCTTTGCATTGCTTCTTTTTCCGCAGTATCTTCGCGTCTCACCAACTTTTAAGACATGAGTTTACAGGAAAAAGTAATGACCGAAATGAAGGCCGCCATGCGCGCCAAAGACAGCAATAAACTTGAAGCCCTAAGGGCTGTTAAATCTGCTATTTTACTGGCGCAATCTGAAGCAGGAGGAAAAGAAGGCCTTTCTGAAGATGACGAGCTTAAACTACTTCAAAAACTTGTAAAACAGCGTCGTGAGAGCGCAGCGATTTATAACGAACAGGGGCGTGCAGATCTTGCCGAACCCGAGATAGAACAGGCTTTGGTCATTCAAAGTTTCCTGCCCGAGCAAATGAGCGAAGAGGAGATAGAGAAAAAAGTAGAGGAGATCATTCAAAGAACGGGTGCCAGCGGAATGCAGGACATGGGCAAGGTCATGGGTGTAGCTTCAAAAGAACTGGCCGGAAAAGCTGATGGGAGAACGATTTCTACTATTGTGAAGCAAAAACTAAGTTAATTTGCCTGCCCTTAGAATTGAACCTGGAAATCACTGAAAATTTTCAAAGCCGGGAGTGCCTGATTGTTGAAATCGAATAGCGCCTGATTTTCCCATGGCGATCCCTGTTTTGATTCAGGTCCATTCCAGGCTACAAGTTCTGCGCCCCAGTAGGAGAAACCTATTGCGCTTTCTGTGCTTTCCAGGATCTTAGATATATCCTGAAGAAAGGCTCGCTGTCCTTCCATTGAAGCCGGGTAACCGGGGATTAATTGCTCTTCTAATCCAATTATATTGTTAGTCCAATCATTATAATCAAGAGTGAAAGGATAGGCAGTCTCAGCAAGGATAACTTGCCGGTCATACCTGGCAGAAAGCGTCTCTAATGTATTTTTTAATTCTTTAAGATTCTTTCCATGCCATAGAGGATAATAGGAGAGGCCAATAATGTCATAATCCAGTTGCGTTAGCTGACCATAAAACCAATCGGCATTTTGATATCCGGCAAAGTGGATAATAATCCTGGTTTGTGGCCGCGTTTTTCGCACTGCGTTTACCCCTGCCTCTAACAATTCTTTAAATTGAGCAGGATTGCTTGAGATATTCCCTTCGGGAAAGAGAAAGCCGGAATTTATTTCATTTCCAACCTGTACAAAATCTGGTTCAATTTGTTCAACAACCGTAGTCGTATATTCTACTACCTGGGCTTTAAGGTCATTAAAGGAGAGTTCTTTCCATGCTTTGGGTTTTTGTTGGTGAGCCGGATCGGCCCAGGTATCCGAGTAGTGCAGGCTAAGCCAAAGTGAGAAGCCTTTCTGACGAATGGCTTTTGAGAATGCTTTTACTTCCTCAAATCCGGAATGACTGTTCGTGGGATCTACCCATAGTCTTAGCCGAACAGTATTGACCCCTGAGTTTTTCAAAATATCCAGGAAGTCTTCCTGTTCCCCTTCGGAATTAAAAAACACAGTTCCCGCCTGATCAATTTCGGGAAATCCTGAAATATCAACTGCACGCACTTTTAAACCGGATTCTTGCTCTGGTGAGCCCGGACCGGGATTGACTTCAGAAGATTCATCTTTGCTGCAGGAAACAAGCAGCACAAGGAACAGAAATAGGTAGTTAAGGTTTTTCATTCGGAGGGTTCAGAAGAATAAAGATATCAGTTTTGCCAATCTCTTATCCTGGTTTTTTAAAAAAGCTTACTTTGAGGTTGGCTTTTGTCTTGTCTTTTTTCAGGTTGAAGAAGTTGTTAAAACAGCATGAATTTTCCTTGGTTTAGGAAGAACTTTTTGTTTAAATTTGCAGCTCTTCGGCCCCGTGGCGCAACTGAATAGCGCATCAGATTTCGGCTCTGAGGGTTGCAGGTTTGAATCCTGCCGGGGTCACTTAAAGCAGAAAGTCTGCAGCGAAAGCTGCAGACTTTTTTGTTTTTCGAAAAAGCCGGAGCTTGCTCTTTGGTTTTGAAGGAAAACAAAAAAGTGTACCGCCGCCAGGCGGTGCGGACTTTCTATTTTCAGGCGGGAGCCTTAGGGAACTTTAATCCTGCCGGGGTCACTTAAAGCAGAAAGTCTGCAGCAAAAGCTGCAGACTTTCTTATTTCCGGTCAAAGCCGAGCTTACTCGAAGCTTTGGAGGGAAAAAAAGTGCATCGACAACAGGAGATGCAGACTTTCTATTTTCGGGCGGGAGCTCACAGGAAAAGGCCACCTAAAGCTTTTTCTTAAAATTTCCGGTGTTGGTATTACTGTGCAATTGAGAAAATGAAGAAGTTCATATTAAGGTATATTAAAAATTCTCAAACCCTTAGTTTTATTCATTTAAATATTTGAATATTAGATGGTTGCTTGTTTCGTCAAAACAAATGTAAGCCTTAAATTTACTGTAACCAATCATTTATAAATAATGAAGGTCTTCAGGAAAATTCGCCAGGGATTACTTGCGAAGAACAAGTTCAGCAAATACCTCATTTATGCTATTGGAGAAATAGTACTTGTTGTCATTGGGATATTGATTGCCTTGCAAATAAACAATTGGAACCAGGCCAGGAAAGATGACCAGGCGTTGAAAGAGTATCTAGTAAAGATAAAGTCCCACACCATTGAAGATCTGCGTCAACTGGATACCTTAATAAAGTATAGAACACAATTGGTTGGTCAATGTAAAAAGGCTCGAATCCGCATATTAGATAAGACAGAAGACGAGGATCTTTTTCTTTTTATGACGTGCGGAGTCGCCTTTGTAGATTACTATTTTAAGCCGAATACTGGTGGGTATGATGCATTAAAAAACTCCAATTATTTTGGTAAGATCAACAATACTCCCTTGGATTCACTTTTGACCAGCTACCATAGTATAGTAGGGGATATAGCAGAAAACGAAAAAAGCTATAATGAGTATGTGGTGAATCAGGAGGATTATCTTTCTACTCAGGTTGATAGATCGTTGATCCTCGCTTCCGCCTTTTTGCCACAGGATTCCCTGAAAATTAGAGCCACGCCACAATCTGAGTATTACCAGGTCTTTGCAGAATATACAGCATCTGCTCCATACCGAAATGTCATTAGTTTAGCCGCCTTTCAATTAGACGCTATGGTTTATCAATATGGTCAATTGAAGAATGTAGGTCAGGAAGTCGTTAAGGAAATAGATGCGGTAACCACTGATTAACCGTTTTTCATTACCATTTGACAATTCCCAAATCCTAAATTGCAGAAAGCCCCATTTTCATCAAAAGTTCCCTGGCAAAATATGCCAGACCAAAAACGATGCAGAGCAATCTTGTGAAAAGAAGCGCCAGCTGATTTCTCTTATTTACACCCGCTCGTGCACTTTCGACGGCTGCCCAAAAATAGCATAAATGCGGCTGTACCGGCTATTACCGAAGTCTTGATCAAGAAGTTCTTCCGGTTGTATTTCCATTCGGCGGTCCATCCAAATTCTTTAAAAAGGTTAGGTACCGTTCCGTTCTTAAGATCCTCCACAATACCTTCGACCATTTGGACCCTATCGGCCAGGATCAAGGGCATCCAATGGGCATAACTGTTTTCGCTGTATTCAAATGCTTTGCGCCTCATTTTCCCACTTAGCCCCGATGGCGGAACTGAGGTCCCAAAAGTGGCAGTAATATTAGGCCTTTCAATGGAATGCAGTACTTCAACATCAATTGGTTGTTGTGGCGGACGCTCCCAGGAATAGCCTTTTTCCACATCCTTATTGCGTTTCTTCATAGGATAAGTGGGATTGTTCTGAGGATCGGCATCAATGCCCCATCCCTTTATCTTTGATACATCGGGTCCGGAAGGATTTTCGAAATCCTGTGATATTTTTGTCATAGTCTTATTTTTTTTATTCGTCTAGGATCTCACTGAAGGCGGAATGAGCACCGTCTTGATACAATTGTCGAGTTTATGGGAAAAGATGTGGTATCCTTCGGCAACCTCTTCGAGAGGAATCCTGTGCGTGATCATATCTTTCGGGCTAAAAATGCCATTTTTGATGTGCTCCATCATCTTTGGAACCAGTCGTTTGACCGAAGCCTGGCTCGCCCTGATGGTTATTCCTTTGTTGAGTACATTGCCTATTGGCACCATAGCATCTGTTGGGCCGTAAACTCCAACTACAGATACAACTCCACCTTTTTTAACCGAATTTATCGCCCAGTGCAAAGCCGTTGTAGTACCTCCCTGCAACAACATTTTTCGACCCAGCAAAGAGTTGATCTTATTGCCGGCCGCCTCGGCTCCCACGGCATCTATACACACATCGGCACCAAGAGAATCTGTTGTTTTCTTGATGAACAGCACGGGATCTTCCAGTTCGGTGAAATTGTAGACTTCTGCCTGTGCCCATCTTTCAGCGAACTCCAAGCGATAGTCTTCTTTATCAATAACAATGACCCGTCCTGCTCCAAAAAGCCAGGAGCTTTTTGCAGCCATTAATCCAATGGGTCCTGCTCCAAAGACAACAACGGTGTCGCCCGGTTGGATGCCGCCCATTTCGGCTGCCTGATAGCCGGTAGGCACTACATCGGTCAATAAAACCGCGTCATCAAGATCCATCCAATCCGGGATCTTTGTTGGGCCGACATCAGCATAAGGCACGCGGGCATATTCTGCCTGGCCGCCGTTATAGCCGCCTGCAGTGTGGGAGTATCCAAAAACTCCGCCTACAGCGGTAGCCTGTGAGTTTGCCTCATGGCAAAGCGCGTACAACTCCTGTTTACAAAAAGAACACCTTCCGCAGGCGATGTTAAAAGGCACCAGCACTTTGTCTCCCACCTCGAGGTTCTGCACATCTTCTCCTTTTTCAACCACCTCACCAATAAATTCATGGCCAAAGGTGGAACCCACGCGGGTGTCGGGGACCAGGCCGTGATACAGGTGAAGATCAGAGCCGCAGATGCATGAGCGTAAAACCCTTACTATTACATCTTCGGGATGTTCAATTTCGGGATGAGGCCGATTGTAGTCTGCGCGAATCCGGAATGGTCCGCGGTAATTCATTGCGAGCATACTTATATATTGTAAAGGTTAGTAATAAGAATGCTTCTCCGGACGGGGGAGAAAAATGAGAAGACATTCCCGTTTTGCTCAAGTTATGGAAAACCCGGGGCTCGTAAAATTATTTAACGGGAATTTATGTGGCTGAAATTAAGTTAGTTAAAGCCTTTGGGTGTAAAGTTGTTTTCCTAAAAATCGACCTGGGTCAACTCACCACCAGACTCAAAGAGGCCAGGAAAATAAAGAAAA
>JBAVJB010000180.1:0-5934 GCA_049687495.1 Salinimicrobium sp. | reverse complement strand
TTTGCTCCCTCATAAGTTCAATGTTGAGGCTGTAAATAATCAGGTCTGGATTTCCCTGTGCTCCCATTTTTTTAGCCACGAGCTCATTGATAAGCCTGTAATAAACAATTGTTGAATGCCAGGAGGTACCACCTATAAGTCCTAGAGTTTGCATGACGAATAACTTTTCCTAAATGTAAGACCATTAAGTTTCAGGAACTGTGATAATTATCAGTTTCAACCTATAAAAAGCACCTTGAAAAGGTGCTTTTTATCAGTTTTTAAGAAATTAACAATGAACAATAAATGACTTTGCATTGTGAGCATTTGGTTAAGAGTCGTCCCTCTATTACAACTTGCTCATAAATTTACTTCGGCCGGTAGAAAAGAACAGTTCCCTTCAGCAACTTCAGCTTTATGACCAAAAAAAGAACTACAAAAAAATTTCTACTGCTCTACCTTCTCTCCTTCCCACTGAGAGAAACCGCCCAACAGGTTATAGGTCCGGTCAAAACCTTTCTGATCCATTAATGCACAGGCCTGGGCACTGCGGTTTCCACTGCGGCAATAGATATAATAGCTCTTGGACTTGTCGAGCTGGTCGATTTCGTTCAGAAATTCCTGTCCCTTATAAATGTCAAGATTTTTGGCGTTTGGTATGGATCCTTCTTCCACCTCCTGCTCTGTTCGCACATCCAGGATCACCGCATCCTCATCCTTTTCTATCTGCTCTCTCCACTCTTCCTGATTGAGTTCCTTCATAACTTTTACTGTATTTATGGTTTTGCACAAAGATAATCATCTGTGATTCCTTTTAAAGCCCCTGCACTTTCTTTTCACAATAGTTAGAAAAAAATTTGTTTTAATGGCATTCAGGATTATATTTGCCTTTAAATGAACATCAAATTGAACAACAACTGGTGGTGGAAGTACTTACGTCAATCGTCGTGAGCCACACCTGCTGTATCATATACTAAGGCTTGTCATCACGACAAGCCTTTTTTTATTGACCATTTTGAACAAAAAGACCTTCTAAATGTTTAAACTGAATACAACTTATAAAGAACTGCTGGCCGACACCTTTACACCGGTAAGCGTTTATTTAAAAATAAGGGACAGGTTCCCCAACAGCCTTTTGCTGGAAAGCAGCGATTATCATGGCAGCGAGAACAGTTTTTCTTACATCTGCTGTAATCCTATAGCTTCGGTAAAGGTTGAAAACGGTGTTTTAACTGAAGCTTTTCCCGATGGGTCTCAACGGCAGACAAAGATCTCCTCAGGAATCGATGTACCCGCGGCTATCGAGCGATTCGCCCGGAAATTTGAGACCGATGATTCCAACTTCAGCTTTATCAATAAGGGTCTGTTTGGTTATATCGCCTATGACGGCGTGCAGTATTTCGAGAAGATCAACATCAGCAAAAAAGAGGGAGACCTCGAAATTCCTGAGATTTACTACGCCATTTACCAGAATGTCATTGCCATCAACCACTTCAATAACCAGGCATACATTTTTGACCACAGTTTCGACGGAAAGAATCATCTTGAAGAAATTTCCCGCCTGTTAAAAGTTAAAGATTTTGCCTCTTTTCATTTTACTGCGGAAGGTGAAGCCGAATCGAACGAAACCGATGAAGGTTACAAACAGAAGGTGGCGCAGGCAAAGCAGCATTGCCACCGCGGTGATGTGTTCCAGCTGGTGCTGTCGCGCCGTTTTTCACAACGCTTTACCGGTGACGAATTCAATGTATACAGGGCACTGCGGAATGTGAATCCGTCGCCTTACCTTTTCTATTTTGACTACGGCGATTTCAGGATCTTTGGAAGTTCGCCCGAAGCACAGTTGGTGGTAAAAGATGAGAAAGCCGAAATTCATCCCATCGCCGGCACTTTTAAACGCACCGGAAATGATCTTTTAGACGCCGAGTCTGCCAAAGCTTTAGCAGCCGATGAAAAGGAAAATGCCGAGCACGTCATGCTGGTTGACCTGGCCAGAAATGATCTTAGCCGCCACGGAAGCGGCGTGAAAGTTGAGACTTATAAAGAGATCCAATATTTCTCGCACGTGATCCACCTGGTGAGCAAAGTGACAGCTAATAAGAACAAAGACACCGGCACGATGCAAATGGTAGCAGATACTTTCCCGGCCGGTACTTTGAGCGGAGCGCCAAAATTTAAGGCCATGGAACTTATTGAAAAGTACGAGAATGTCAACCGTGATTTCTACGGCGGCGCCATCGGTTTTATGGATTTTGAAGGAAATTTCAACCATGCCATCGTGATCAGGTCTTTTCTTAGCAAAAACCACCGGCTGCATTACCAGGCCGGGGCGGGCATAGTTTCCGAATCAAAAGAAGAGAACGAATTGCAGGAAGTTTACAATAAGTTAGGCGCCCTTCATAAGGCATTGGAAATAGCTGAAAACATTTAGAAAAAAGATGAAAACAGAGAACAATAAAATAACTAACTCTCTTTCCTCAGGGGAGGGCAAGGGAGGGAATGAACAAAAACCCGTTTCGGTCCTGGTCATAGACAACTACGATTCTTTTGTCTATAACCTGGTGCATTACCTGGAAGAATTGGATTGCAAGGTTACTGTAAGACGTAATAATGAGCTTGACTTAGACGAGGTTGAAAATTACGACAAGATCCTGCTTTCTCCGGGACCCGGAATTCCGGATGAGGCCGGTTTGCTAAAGGAAATCATCTCTACCTACGCCTCCAAAAAGAGCATTTTTGGAGTTTGTTTGGGTCAGCAGGCAATCGGGGAAGTTTTCGGCGGAAAGATTATCAACCTGCAAGAGGTTTTTCACGGCGTAGCCTCAAAAATTAAGCTAAGTGTTATTGACGAGCCGCTTTTTGAAGACATGGAAGCCGAAATGGAAGTTGGTCGCTACCATTCCTGGGTAGTAGATAAAAATTTGCCGGCTTGTTTGGAGGCTACTTCATTTGACGAGAACGGGCAGGTAATGTCTTTGCGCCACAGGACTTATGACGTGCGCGGCGTGCAGTTTCATCCCGAGTCTGTGCTCACTCCAAATGGAAAGAAGATCATCGAGAACTGGATCAAAACTCCGTCGGTATCCAAAAATGCAGAAAAAGAAAGCGCTTCAAAAATATAATTATGAAACAGATACTCAACAGGCTCATCAACCACGAAACCATTTCCCGCGAAGAGGCGCGCGGGGTGCTGGTGAACATTTCACAAGGCAGCTATAACGAGAGCCAGATCGCCGCTTTTCTCACCGTTTATATGATGCGCAGCATTACACTTGACGAACTGGAGGGCTTTCGGGATGCGCTTTTGGAGCTGTGCCTGCCGGTCGACCTGCAGCAATATGATCCTGTAGACCTTTGTGGCACCGGCGGCGACGGCAAAGACACTTTTAATATTTCCACTTTGGCCTCATTTGTGACCGCCGGCGCCGGCGTTCCTGTCGCCAAGCACGGCAACTATGGAGTTTCCTCAGGCTGCGGCAGTTCGAACGTTATGGAGCAACTGGGGATCAGGTTCAGCAATGAAAATGATTTTCTTAAGAAGAGCATGGATGAAGCCAACATTTGCTTTTTGCACGCGGCGCTTTTTCACCCGGCGATGAAGAATGTGGCGCCCATCAGGAAATCTCTGGCCGTAAAGACCTTTTTCAATATGTTGGGCCCTATGGTGAATCCGGCTTTTCCAAAGAACCAGGTCGTGGGCGTCTTTAGCCTGGAGCTGGCCAGAATGTACGGCTACCTCTACCAAAAAACCGATAAGAATTTTACCATTTTACATGCACTTGACGGCTATGACGAGATCTCGCTTACCGGCAGGACGAAGATGATCACTAATACTTCGGAAGCAATGCTGAAACCCGAGGATCTTGGAATTTCGGCTATTGCTGCGGAAGATATTGCCGGCGGAAGCAGCGTTGAGTCGGCAGCAGAGATCTTTCTGAAGATCCTGAAAGGCGATGGCAGCGAAGCCCAGAACAACGTGGTTTGCGCCAATGCCGGTATGGCCATTTCTACGGTTCAGAAAACAGGAATTAAACAAGGTTTTGAAACCGCAAAAGAAAGCCTGTTGAGCGGGAAAGCCCTGAGGTCATTTCAGAAACTACAAGAGATCAGCAAAGCATAAAAGATACACATGAACATTTTAGATAAAATAGCAGCTCATAAAAGAGAAGAAGTAGCAGAACGAAAGGAAGAAATGCCGCTGGAGATCCTTAAAAGCCTCCCATTGTTTGGTAGAAAATCCCTTTCTCTTTCAGAAAACCTGCGGAAGTCACCGGCGGGAATCATAGCAGAATTCAAGCGCCGCTCCCCTTCTCACCCCAATCTCAACCTGGAGGCTGATGTAGAGCAGGTCACTTCGGCCTACGAAAAAGCCGGAGCTGCCGGGATTTCGGTATTGACCGATGAGGAATTTTTCGGCGGAAGTGAAGACGACCTCATCCTGGCGCGGGAAACGGTAAAGATCCCGATCCTGCGGAAGGATTTCATGATAGACGAGTACCAGATCTATGAAGCCAAAGCCTTGGGTGCCGATGTGATCCTGCTGATCGCTGCGTTGCTCAGCCCGAAGCAGATCAAAGCTTTTTCAGAAACCGCCAAAAAGCTGGGGCTGGAGGTGCTGCTGGAAGTGCATAACGAAGAGGAGCTGGAAAATGCCCTTTTTGAGACCATAGATATGATAGGCGTAAACAACAGGAATTTGAAGACCTTTGAAGTGGACCTCAACACCAGCAAAAACCTGGCAGAAAAGATCCCTTCACAGTACGTGAAGGTTTCTGAGAGCGGCATCAGCAAGATCTCTTCAATTCTGGAGCTTCAAAAATGCGGTTTTCAGGGCTTCTTGATCGGTGGGAACTTTATGGGCACAAAAGATCCTGCAAAATCTGCTTCGGAATTTTTTGAACAGCTAAAAACCTCCTGATGGACCTGAAACTGAAGATCTGCGGGATGAAAGATCCCGGAAATGTCAAAAAGATCGCGGCTCTAGCGCCCGATTACCTGGGATTCATCTTTTACGAGAGATCTCCGCGGTTCGTGGAGGAAGTGATCCTGCTGCAGGATGAAAAGATCAGAAAAACAGGGGTGTTTGTAGATGCTTCGGAAGACTTTATCCTGGAAAAGCTGGTAAAATATGGTCTTTCGGCCGTGCAGCTGCATGGTGACGAGAGCCCTCAGGTTTGCAGAGGTCTCAAAAATGCCATTTTAGAGAGGAATTTAAAAGTTGAATTGATCAAGGTCTTCAGTGTAGGTGAGGATTTTAATTTTGATCTTCTGAGGTCTTACGAAAAAGAGGTGGATTTCTTCCTTTTTGACACCAAAGGAAAGAACAAAGGCGGCAACGGCGTCAGTTTTAATTGGGAGATCCTAAAAAATTACAATTCTGACATTCCTTTCTTTTTGAGCGGTGGGATTGGTCCGCAAGACCTTCCGCAGATCAAAGAATTATACTCCTACTTCAGCAAAAATGGCAGAAAAAACCTGTTTTATGCGCTGGACGTGAACAGCAGGTTCGAACTTTCCCCCGGACTAAAAAATGAAGAACAATTAAGGACTTTCAAAAATGAACTTTTGGAAGAAAAAATATAAGCAAATGAGTTATCAAGTTGACGAAAAAGGCTACTACGGCGATTTTGGCGGGGCTTTCATCCCCGAGATGCTTTACCCCAACGTGGAAGAGCTGCGTACAAAATACCTGGACATTATGCGAGAGGAATCTTTCCAGAAGGAATTCCAACAGCTGTTAAAAGATTATGTGGGCCGGCCAACGCCACTTTATTACGCGGAGAGATTCAGCAAAAAGTACGGCGCGAAGATCTATTTGAAGCGCGAAGACCTTTGCCACACCGGCGCGCACAAGGTGAACAACACCGTGGGGCAGATACTTATGGCGAAGCGACTGGGTAAGAACAGGATTATCGCCGAGACCGGCGCAGGCCAGCACGGCGTTGCCACTGCTAC
>JBAVJB010000179.1:0-5709 GCA_049687495.1 Salinimicrobium sp. | reverse complement strand
TGAAAAGACCGCGATATTTTTAGGATAGCTGGAGGCTTCAGAAGCAGGAGTTATCACCTTTAATGAAGCATCATGAATAGCCGGAGGCTTCAGCCTCCGGAATAATATGTCCCTTTTAAAAAGGGCTTTAGCCCAAAAAGATTTTTTAAGGGGTTCCAGAAATGGCATTCTTGAAGGTCAATTGGGCTAAACCCCTTGGTGGAGGAATTCTTGGACCTCCGGCTGAAGCCGGAGGCTATTGAAAAGACCGGGATATTTTTAGGATAGCCGGAGGCTTCAGAAGCAGGAGTTTTCACGCATCATGAATAGCCGGAGGCTTCAGCCTCCGGAATAATATGTCCCTTTTAAGAGGGCTTTAGCCCAAAAAGATTTTTTAAGGGGTTCCAGAAATGACATTTTTGAAGATCAATTGGGCTAAAGCCCTTGGTGGAGGAATTCTTATACCTCCGGCTGAAGCGGGAGGCTATTGAAAAGACCACGATATTTTTAGGATAGCCGGAGGCTTCAGAAGCAGGTGTTGTCACCTTTAATGAAACATCATGAATTGCCGGAGGCTTTAGCCTCCGGAATATATATCCCTTTTAAAAGGGCTTTAAGAGGTTCCAAAAATGGCATTTTTGAAGATCAATCGGGCTAAAGCCCTGTTATCTGGGTTTTATGAACCTCCGGCTGAAGCCGGAGGCTATTCAGTTCCTGCAAAGGAAAGAACATGAATTGCCGGAGGCTTCAGCCTCCGGATCAAAATGTGTATTTAAAAAGGGCTTTAGCCCAAAGGCTTGATGCTTCCTTCGGAAAGAATTCAAATAAATTTTTTCACAAACTCTTTCGGAGGTAAAGAAAAATCATGGCCGATTTTCTTTTAAGGGTTCATCCTTCTTCTTTTCCATAGGCTTCACATGCAGTTCCTGCACCAGGATCATCACCACTAAAATAATTGGTGTGGCCAAAGTAATTCCCCAAATACCCGCAAAACTCGCCACAATTAGCTGAGAGGTAATGATGAGGGCAGGAGGGACGCTGGTCAGGCGCTGCTGAATTTTAGGTGTGATGACGTTGCTTTCTAAGAACTGCACGAGCATATAAACTCCTACTATAATAAGAGCGGTCTGCGGACTTTTCGTAAGGGCCACCAGTACGGCAGGAATCATGGCGATCAAAGGGCCGAAGTTGGGAATGAAATTCAGGAATCCGGCGATTATGGCGAGGGCCAGCCACATGGGCATTCCCATGATCTTAAGGGCGATAGCGGTGAGCACAAAAACCACGAACATGGCAAAGAGTTTTCCAAGGATCCATTGTTTCATGCTCTGTCCAAGGTGGTCGAGCACATCGTCTGCCTTTCCGCGGCCTTTAGGCGGCACCAGTTTTTTGATGCCTTTGGTGTAAAGGTAGGGAGAGGCGGTGAGGTAAGCTCCCACAAGAAGGATGACATAAATATCTCCAAGGATTCCAAAAGTTGTCCTGAAAAAGCTGGAAAAAACCGAGGTCATTTTTTGTCCGCTGCCGCTCTTTTGAATCCGCTCAATGGCCTCCCGTCCTAAATAGGTGTCCTTGAGATATTCTTTAGCGTTTTCATAGGTCTTAGGCAAAGTTTCGCTGAGCTGCGTCATTTGGTTTTGAGCTTCGCTCCCAATAAGCCATATTATTCCGGCGATGAATAATAAGGTGCCTCCAATAGAAATGGTCATGGCGATCCACTTCTTCCAATGCGTTTTTTTCTCTATGAGTTGTGCCAGTCCGCGAAAATAGATAGCGATAAGAGAACCGCCTAAAACGAGGATAAAAACGCTGAAGGTGGATTTAAATAGGAGAAGGATGGAGGTGATCAAGGCAAAGATGCCTGCGGTGATCCATACCTTTTGTACAAAGGAGTATTTTTTGTCCCGACTGAATTCTTCGGTCATAAACAGGGGTTTTGGTTGGAAAATCAGTGTTTTTCAAAAGTTACTAAAATTCCGCTTTTTTGCCGCTGCTGTTAACAAAGTCTTCCGAAAATGACATTTTTGAGAGGAAATAAAAAAACCTCACAGGTTTCAAAAACCTGTGAGGTTTGCGACGTCTAAGATCTAACGTCTAGTCTAGTGGGCCTCCAGCCAGTTAAGCCCCACGCCGAGATCCACATCTAATGGCACATCCATAATAAAGGCATTTTCCATTTCTCTTTTTACAAGAGTTTTGATCTCCTCCAGTTCGGGTTTGTAGACGTCAAAGACCAATTCATCATGCACCTGCAGCAACATTTTTGTGCGGTAATTGCCCTGTTCTAATTTCTTATGGATGTTGATCATCGCCAGCTTAATAATATCGGCGGCGCTTCCCTGGATTGGCGCGTTTACCGCGTTTCTTTCCGCAGCACTTCGCACCATGGAGTTGCGGGAGTTGATATCTTTTAAATAGCGGCGGCGGCCAAGCACAGTTTGCACGTACCCGTGTTCCCTAGCAAATTCTACCTGCTCGCTGATGTAATCCCTAAGCTTTGGATAGGTCTTATAATAGGTGTCGATCAATTCTTTGGATTCGCCTCTTGAAAGGTTGGTTTGATTGCTCAAACCAAAAGCCGAAACCCCGTAAACGATCCCAAAGTTGACGGTTTTGGCGTTACTTCGCTGCTCGCGCGTCACCTCTTCCATAGAAACATTGAAGACGTTGGCGGCGGTAGACGCGTGAATATCCTGCCCCTCCTTAAAGGCCTTGATCATGTTGTCTTCCTTGCTCAAAGCGGCAATGATGCGAAGTTCGATCTGCGAGTAATCGGCGGCTAAAAGCACGTGCTCCTCGTCCCTAGGCACAAAAGCCTTTCGCACCTGCCTTCCCCGTTCTGTTCGAATAGGAATGTTTTGAAGGTTTGGGTTGTTAGAGCTCAACCTTCCGGTGGCAGCTACAGTCTGCATATATTCGGTGTGAACACGGCCCGTAGATGGCTCCACCTGCAGCGGCAGCGCGTCAATATAGGTGTTCTTCAGTTTCACAAGTCCGCGGTAGTCCATCACCTGCTGCACGATCTTGTGGTCCTGCGCAAGGGCCGAAAGAATTTCTTCTCCGGTAGAATATTGTCCCGTTTTGGTCTTTTTCGGCTTGTCAACCAGTTTCAGTTTTTCAAAAAGGATGATCCCCAGCTGTTTTGGAGAGCCAATATTGAACTCCTCACCTGCGGTCTCAAAAATGTCTTTTTCGAGCTGGCTTATATCTTTGTCCATTTCTTCGGAAAGGCTTTGGAGGTAATCCTTGTCCAGCCTGATGCCTTCCAGTTCCATGTCGGCTAAGACCTGTAGCAGCGGGATCTCGATCTCGTGGAAAAGTTTTTCGGTCTTGGCCTCCTTTAATTCAGGAGTGAACTGCTGCTTGAGCTGCAGAATGATATCGGCATCTTCCACACTGAATTCTGTTTGTTTCTCCAGCGGGATCTCGCGCATCGACTTCTGGTTCTTTCCTTTTCCCAGCAGCTCCTCCACGAAGACAGGGGTATAATTAAGGTAGGTTTCAGAAAGTACGTCTAAACCGTGGCGCATGTCTGGGTTGATCAAATAGTGCGCGATCATGGTGTCAAAAAGGGCGCCTTTAAAGCTGATGTTGTATTTTGCCAGCACCTTGATATCGTGCTTCAAATTCTGCCCTACTTTTTCAATGCTTTCGGCTTCAAAGAAAGGCCGCAGCTGCTCCATCACCTCTTGGGCTTCGTCACGGTCTTCGGGAATAGGCAGATAAAAACCCTTTCCGGCTTCCCAGGAAAATGCGATCCCGATGATTTCCGCAGGAATAGGATCTAAAGAAGTGGTGGTGAATTCAAAACAAACGCACTGCTGCTTCATCAAATTCTGAAGAAAGAACTGCATCGCCATTCCCGAAGCCACACTCTGGTAAACATGAGGCACGTCTTTTATCTTTTTTCTACCCGAAACCTCCTGCAGGCTTTCTTTATTCTCCTCACCAAAAAGGGAGAACTGGCCTGCGCCCGCGGGCCTTGCCTGGGCCTTGGCAGTCTCGGTACCGCTTACCTGTGTTGGCCTCGCAGTATCTTCTCCCGAGAAGAGTTTCAAAAATTGCTCTTTCAGCCTTCGGAATTCCAGCTCTTCAAAGATCTCCTGCACCTTTTCTGAATCGGGCATGGAAAGCTCATAATTTTCAGCATGAAATTGTACATTGCAGTCACACATAATGGCGGCAAGTTTTTTAGAGACCCTTCCCAGTTCGGCGTTAGCCTCTACTTTTTCACGCATTTTCCCCTTCAGCTTATCGGTGTTCGCCAGCAGGTTTTCCATGCTCCCGAACTGCTTCAGGAATTTCTTGGCCGTTTTTTCACCAACTCCCGGTAAACCTGGAATGTTGTCAACGGCATCGCCCATCATTCCGAGGAAATCTATCACCTGCTCGGGCCGCTCCACCTCGAACTTTTTCTGAACTTCGGGAATTCCCCAAATCTCAATGCCGTTACCCATTCTCGCGGGACGGTACATGAAAATATTATCGGAAACCAGCTGGGCAAAATCCTTATCCGGCGTAACCATGAATACCTTATAGCCTTCTTTTTCGGCCTGCTTTGATAAGGTCCCAATGATGTCGTCGGCCTCACAACCCGGCAGAACAACCACGGGAATATGCATGGCCCTTAAAATATCCTGAATGTAAGGGATGGATTGCAAAATAGGTTCGGGGGTGGCGTCGCGGTGAGCCTTATAAGCTTCATACATTTCGGTTCTCGCATCACTTCCTTCCTTGTCGAAACATACCGCCAGATGGTCGGGCCGCTCCCGCCGAATCACGTCAAAAAGAGAATTCATAAAGCCCATGATGGCAGAGGTATCCTGCCCTTTTGAGTTGACGATAGGGTTTTTTATAAAGGCATAATAACCCCTAAAGATGAGGGCGTATGCATCGAGAAGAAATAGTCGCTTTTGTTCAGCCATTTTTAGATTTTAAAGAGTACAAATTTACAAATTGTTGACAGATGCTTTTGCTCTACGCCAAGATCTGTAAAAACGGGTTGAGAGATTTTTTTGATCAAATGACAAATTTACTTTTGATGTTGGAGTTCTCCCCATGCTGATACTTAACATAAGAAAAACCTTCGTGGATACAGGCCGAACCTACTTTCCCTTTTTTGTTAAGTGCAATAAAAGCAGCCT
Organism: Salinimicrobium sp.; assembly: GCA_049687495.1. GTDB lineage: Bacteria > Bacteroidota > Bacteroidia > Flavobacteriales > Flavobacteriaceae > Salinimicrobium. Next base: position 586 of record JBAVJB010000179.1, on the reverse strand, counting down.
GAAAATCTTTATAGGTGTCAGGATTTTGTTTGATGATGCGTTTGATGGCCTCTTCGCAGGCTTCCTGGGGAGATTTCCCGTTGCGCATCAACTCTACGATAAGAAAACTGCCCACGGTCTTTAAGATTGCTTCTCCCATACCTGTTGCTGCAGCGCCGCCAACCTCGTTGTCGAGAAACAGGCCTGAGCCAATAATGGCGGAATCTCCCACGCGGCCGTTCATTTTGTAAGAGAGGCCCGAGGTAGTGCAGGCGCCGGCAATATCTCCCTTGTCATCAATGCACAACATGCCAATGGTGTCGTGATTTTCGATGTTGATGATGGGTTTATATTCCTTCTTTTTCAGCCATTCGCGGTAAGTTTTTTCTGAATCCTCAGTAAGCAGGTCTTCCTTCTCAAAACCCATCTCCCGGGCGAATTGATCGGCGCCCTCTCCCGCGAGAATGACGTGAGGGGTTTCTTCCATCACTTTTCTTGCTACCGAAACTGCATGAGTATTGTTCTTAAGGTAAACCACGGCCCCTGCGTCTCCTGCAGGATTCATGATGCAGGCGTCTAAAGTAACATTTCCTTCACGGTCAGGCGC
>JBAVJB010000178.1:0-23868 GCA_049687495.1 Salinimicrobium sp. | reverse complement strand
GTAATGTGCACTCCCCAGACCATTCAGCTAAATGCTTTGGGAACAGCCACTTTGACTGCAGAACAAGTGGGTGCAGGTTCCTCTGACAACTGCGGAATAAGAGATATGACTCTGGACAGGACTTCTTTTACCGAAGATGACCTGGGAGAGCAGCAGGTAACACTTACAGTTTATGATACTTCAGGAAACGAGGCGACCTGCGAAGTCACGATTACTGTTGAACCCTACGAGGAACCACCGGGAGGCGTGATCTGCCCTGAGGCGGCCACCATTCCGCTCGATGAAGATGGAGAGGTCAAGAGCCTTCACGTGGTATACAACGGTTCTGCCGAACTTGAATTCGAACTAAACCGCAGCTATTTTACCTGCGCCGATATCGGGGTGCAGGAGGTTACCGTAAGCTGGACGGGCGATTATACCGGCAGCTGTTTGACTGAAGTGACCATTGTAGATAATTTGCCGCCAAGCATTGTCTGTGTGGGGACAATGGATCTGCGGCTGAATGCTGCAGGTAAGGCTGGCCTTGGCGCCGAAGATGTGCTGCAAACGGAATACGACAACTGCGAAGTTGCATCCATGAGCCTTGACAGGACCGAATTTACTACTGCCGACCTGGGGCAGCAGCAGGTGAGGCTCAGGGTTAGCGATAATTCCGGGAACGATAGCTTCTGCCAGGTAACTGTAAATGTTCTACCTTTTGAAGAAGAAGAAACTCCTGTTCAATGTGCAGAAACCGTGGTGGTGGAGCTGGATGAAAACGGCGAGGGAGTGATCAATCCGCGGGAACTGTACAGCGGTGGCACGGGCAGCATACAGTTCACACTGAGCAAAGAAAATTTTACCTGTGAAGACCTTGGCAGACAAATTATTACCTTTTCCTATACCACTCCGGCCGGATCGGGTTCCTGTGACATCGAGGTGGAAGTAAAAGATCCTCTTGATGCCTGCGTGGATGTTCCGCCGGTAATACCTCCCGAAAACGACATTTTTCTCATGCTTTATCCGAACCCCAGCTACGGAAAGGTGAAGGTCCTTACTTCTGCCGAAATTCTTTTAGAGCGGGCAGAGGTGTTCGATATGCGAGGCAGGTTTCTTTTTGCTCGTGATTTTACAGAACCTGAAAACAAAAGGACCTACGATCTTGATCTAAGTGAGCTGCAAAGCGGGGTGTACAACATTAAATTCTTAAGCGCAGACAATGAATACCTGCGCAGGGCGATCATTAGTAACCACTAAGTTCTTTTTTGAGAAAGTTGATGATCTCTTGGGGAGGAGTATCATAGTCGAACCAGGAGATCTCTTCATTTTTTCTGAACCAGGTGAACTGCCGTTTTGCGAAGCGACGGGAATTTTTCTTGATCTCGGCGACTGCATGTTCAAGACTCCATTCGCCGTCCAGGTACCGGAAAATCTCTTTGTAGCCCACGGTATTTAGCGCATTCAGATCTTTTTTTGAATAAAGGCGCTTTGCTTCCTCGAGGAGCCCTTCTTCCATCATAATGTCTACGCGCCGGTTGATACGGTCATAGACCGTCTCTCTGTCGGCGGTAAGGCCTATTTGTAGGCTTCGAAAAGGCCTTTTTGTCGTTTTATTCTTTCTGAAGTAGGAGTAAGGCTTACCTGTACCAATACATATTTCCAGTGCTCTTATGAGGCGATGAGGATTTTGCAGGTCAACTTCGGAATAATATTCGGGATCCAGCTGCTGCAACCGCTGCTGCAGGTCTGCTATTCCTTTTTCCTGCAGGTCATTGTTCAGTTGTTCTCTTACCGAAGCATCTACTTCGGGGAATTTGTCCAGGCCTTTTGTGACCGCGTCCACATATAGGCCGCTCCCGCCTACCATCACCACCTGTTCATGTTTTTGAAACAGTTGTTCCAGTCTTTCCAGGGCCTCCCGCTCAAAATCCCCTACAGAATAATCTTCTTCAATAGACTTGTGGTGAATGAAATGATGTGGAGCAACAGCGAGCTCCTCGCGAGTTGGGGCGGCAGTGCCAATGCTCATTTCTTTAAAGAACTGCCGGGAATCGGCAGAAATGATCTCTGTTGAGAAATGTTCAGCCAGGGCGAGGCTCAAAGAAGTTTTTCCAATGGCCGTAGGGCCAACTATGACAATGAGGGTATTTTCAGGCATTTAATCTGTTTCCGCAGTTATGGCAAAATTCGGCCTTATCCAGGTGAACTGCTTCCCCGCATACCGGGCAGGCTTGAGTGTTCATTGGGATCTTGTTATCTGAACTCCTGGAGTATTCGGCACTTACAATCCCCGTTGGCACGGCAATGATGCCGTAACCCAGGATCATAATGATCGAGGCGATCGCTTGACCGGCAGGCGTAACTGGTGCAATATCTCCAAAACCAACTGTAGTCAAGGTAACGATGCACCAGTAAATGCTTATCGGGATGTTATCGAAACCGCCTCGTTCGCCTTCCACCAGATGCATCAATGTGCCCATGATGATACATAGGATAAGCACCGCGAAGAGGAAGACCATGATTTTAGGCTTACTGCTCCTTAAAGCGCTCATCAATTTATTGCCTTCTCCCACATACCTGGTGACCTTCAGAATTCTGAAGACCCTTAAGAGCCTGAGAGCTCTTACTGCTAAAAACAGGTTCTGGCCGCCAAACAGGAAAGTGATGTAAGTAGGAATAGTGGACAGCAGGTCAACGATTCCGTAGAAGCTGAAAATGTAGTTTTTTGGCCGCCTTACACTTATGATCCTTAGAATGTATTCCAGGCTAAAAAGTATGGTGATCACCCATTCGGCTATGTAAAATAGATGCGCATATTTTTCATTGATGGATTTTACGCTTTCCAGCATCACCAGTACGATGCTGAATCCAATCACAATCAATAAAACCACATCGAACAGTTTACCTGCAGGCGTATCGGCCTCATAGATCACTTCATGAAGCTTCTGTTTCCATTTGGGTGCTGCTGAATGTGGTACCAAAAAGGGCGTTTTATAAGTAAAAATAGGACTTTTAAGCTTCCGCAGGCAAACTAAGGCTAAGAATTCTTAAAGACTAAAAAAGAAGACCCTTCAAAAATGACATTTTTGAAGGGTCTTCTTTTTTGTTGTTCCGCGTTAGGCAGTTTTCTTTACCACGATAAGGCTTTGTTCCTGGATGTTCATCATTTCTGTGAAAAACTTCTTGAGGTACAGGTAGTAGCCGGCGCCGTAAACAGCTTTTGGAAATGTGACACGACAATGAATGTTGATCACTTTTTCATCTGCCTGTTGAGCCATAAAGATCAATTGTCCACCCCTCTCCGGGAGGCTAAGCATTTTTTGCTCGGGAAGCTCTACTACTTCATGGCCTTCGGGAAGCTCCAGCCTGATGTTATAAGTGTAAACATCTTTGTAACCGAAGTCAATTGGGTAAGTACGTTCCTGCATCTTGAACGGGTTCTCCTCAAAGAACTTGAAGCTAAACGGATTTAAATAAATAAGATCATTGATCTTTTGAGTGGCGTTATCCAGTTCATAAGAGATAATCAGGTTTTCCTCCGGCTCGTAAACGTGCTGAGGGCTGGCCGAAAGGCTCCTGGTCTCTTTGTTAGGATTGGTGAGTTTGTTGAAGATCTCTTCTTCACTCACATCTTTCAGCGTATTTCTGGCATTGAGCGCGTGATATCCCGAAAAGGCATGAGAAGAAGTTCCGGTTGTTGTGCCGTCGGGATTCAGCTTCAGGCTGTCCTGAAATGTAATAGCTGAATATCCTTGCGGCTCCAGATCTATCCAGGAGCTACCTTCTTTGAAGTCAAGAAGTCTTCCGTAGCGGTTAAGAGTACGAAAAGGCAGCAATCCAAAACCGGCATTCTTTTCTGTAGCGTCCAGCAGGTATTTTTGATCTTCCATGTTTAGCTGTACCATCAGGTAGTTGAATTCGCTCAAAACAGGATAAAGCCTGGTGGGAATTCCGTTTGAGCGGGTGGAGCTAAGAACGGGCAACACATCAAATCCTTCTTCGACATAAAGGTTATGTAGCAGGATATTGATCGCTGAAATACCTCCGGTTTTCTCTTCCAGCAGGTCTTTAATGCTCACGTCAACAAAAAGGTTGTAATCGCCGTTCCAGGTATAATTGTCCCTAACAAAATTGTAAATGCTTTGCGCTTTTTTTAGATCGTTAGGAAGTTTGGAAATTGCTTCAGGAAGCACCCCGCGTACCCATTTAGTTTTTCTTAGCTGTTTTCCAAGATCATTGTCAGAGCGCAATTCTTTATCCACATCTTCCCAGCTCTTGGTATATCTTTTCTTAAAACCATCGGGCATTATGATCTCTTCCAGTTCGTATTCGAGGCGGGATATATAGTTTCTTGCTGAAGTGAGGTACTTCTCTTCCTTCCAGGCCGGAACGTCTCTCATTACATATTCTGAACGGGAACAATCGGCTGGGTTCGGATAACCGCGAATCCTGAAACAATTCTTCTTGATATCATTGTTTTCTTCAGCTAACTTTAAATTACCAACCATTTTGATATTGTACCTGTAGTTACCGGGAATAAGCGCTAAATACCTGGTGTACACCTTTGGGATGTCTTCCTGAAACCACCAGGGCTGATATTTGAAGATATATGGAGTTTCCAGTTGATAGGAATACACCAGTACTGCACCCGGTTGTACTGCAGGAAAGGTAAATTTCACCAGATCGTAATCGGGGTTTTCTTCAGTAAAAACTTTGTCTGCACTTAGGTGCTGCACCTTTACCTTGCCATTCTCGATGTAATGAGTACTGGCTTTAAGGTCACGCAGGATCTCTTTTCCTGAACCTCCTTTGTGCAGCCTTATCTTGATATCGGCCTGGTCAAAACCGTCCTTGTTAAGGATCTTGATCTTGGCCTCATAATCTGTCAAGAGATTATAGTCGTTTCCGCTTTCAAAACGGCTGTGGCCGTTCTCATAGATATAAAAAGCGTTGGCCGTAGAATCTTTTGAGTAGCTTTTGGCGTTCAATTCTGCCAGGCTTACTTCGGTATCTTTGAGATTGAAAAGCTGTTCCTGTGCAAAAATGGTCGTTGAAAAGATGAGTAGGAGCGGGAGTAGTAAAAATTTAGTCATTTGTGGTAAGTGGGATGATCTTTAATCGGTTATTTTTCCTGAGATAATTCTGAATTATATGTTGAGCATCTCTATCATTCTTCATTGGGGTAATAATAGATTTGATGATCTCCATGTTATTCAGCTGGTAATTCAGATTAAAAAAACCGATTCCCTTGAAAACTCCCTCTTCCACTAAAAGTGCACTTTTCTCGTCTATTTCCCGTCCGCGATCGATCACCAGCATATTTTGATTGATATAGCTGTATTTGTCGATCACCTGTTGTACGCGTTCGTTATAAGATGTAGGGGATTCTTTAGAAACGCAGGCACCGTTGCATTTGTTGATGCTATAATTGAAGCAGGCGCCGTTCCCTGAGTGAAGGCCGGTGAACTTTTGACAAAGCTCAAATTCTTCGACCATCGAATTGAGGAGGCTTTTTGCCTGCTGCAGGTTGGTAAATGTAGTAATATTTTTCTTACGTCTGTCTGCTTTGGCTATTTTCAGGTGAATGTAACCTTCAGCATCGACAGACTGGTACAAGGCGTATGAAAAAAGCGATTTTGAAAGCGCCTTGTTGTATTTTGGTTTGTTCTTTTTTATCTCCTCGTTCTCTTTGAGAAGCGCGTTAAGTTCGTTCCCGGTAGCCTCGTAAGAGATCGAGCTCACTTCTTTTTGTATTTCCTGCGACTTACGGTTCTCACTGGTGAAATGCTGATTCACCCTTTTCTTGATGTTCTTGCTCTTCCCAATGTAGATGATATCTCCTTCGGAATTGTGCAAATAATAGACGCCGGTTATGCTGGGAAGATCCTCCAGCAGGTGCACCAGCTTGGTGTCCATCTGGTTTTTTGGAGCGTTCCTAACCGAACTGGTAAGGATCTCTTTTGCTGAATCTTTTGCCAGCAGCATTTTAAACAGCTTTACGGTAGCCTGTGCATCACCGCTCGCCCTGTGCCGGTCGCTAAGTGGAATTCCAAGTGCCCGCACAAGTTTTCCCAAACTGTAAGATTTTTGCCCCGGAATGAGCTTTTTTGAAAGTTCTACCGTACAAAGGCTTTGCCGCTCGTATTCAAAACCAAGACGGCTGAATTCTGTTCTTAAGATCCTGTAATCGAATTTGGCATTGTGCGCTACGATGGTGGTACCTTCTGTAATCTCTACGATCCTTTTGGCTACCTCGTAGAACTTTGGCGCATTGCGAAGCATTTCATTGTTGATCCCGGTAAGGCCAATCACGAAAGGCTGGATAGGGATCTCGGGATTCACTAAGCTTATAAACTGGTCAACTACTTTATGCCCGTCAAATTTATAGACTGCAATCTCTGTTATTCCTTCTTCATTATACTTCCCGCCGGTAGTCTCTATGTCTAAAATTGCGTACAAAAGCTATTCTCCAGTATTATTTATAATCTCTTTCTCCAAAAATAGAACTTCCAATTCTTACCATGTTACTGCCGCATTCTACAGCGATCTTATAGTCGCCGCTCATACCCATTGATAAAGTTGTAAAGTCTTTTTGTTCGTTTTTAAAGTCCTCAAAGGTACTCCTTAAAAAGCTAAATTCCTGCTTTATTTTGGTTTCACTTTCTGTTAAAGTTGCCATTCCCATCAATCCAACCACCTTAACATGAGACATTTCTGAGTATTCGCGGGAGCTTAAAATGCTCTTCGCATCTTCAACATCTATTCCAAATTTTGAGTCTTCTTCAGCGATCTTGATCTGCAAAAGACAGTCAATCCTGCGGTCGTTCTTCTTTGCCTGTTTGTTGATCTCTTTTAAAAGTTTCAGGCTGTCCACCGCATGAATTAGTGAAACAAAAGGCGCCATGTACTTCACTTTATTGCGCTGAACATGCCCCACCATATGCCACTTAATATCCTTCGGAAGTTTTTCCCACTTTTGGGTCATCTCCTGAATTTTGTTTTCTCCAAAGATGCGCTGCCCGGCTTCATAGGCCTCCAAAATGTCTTCATTGGGCTTGGTTTTTGAAATAGCGACCAAAGTCACTTCAGCAGGCAGTTCGGCTTTTATTCTCTTAATGTTCTCTGAAACATTCATGGTCAAAAATGCGATTTTTGGAAGGCTTTAAAATTCGTAAACGGTAAGGCCGCTGCGGAGTTTGGGTTCAATACAGGTGCTTTTTGGAGGCATCGTCAAGCCTTCATCGGCAATTTGTTTTATCTCGTCAATAGTGAGGGGTAACATTCCAAAGCCTACTGCAAAAAGCCCTTCATCCACGGCCTTTTTCACTTCAAAAGACTCGTTTCTTCCGGGAAGATACGAAATTCTCAAATCATTCTTCAAGTCTTCGATTCCCAGCAACGGCTTCAGGATCCTTGTGTACAGAATGTAAGGGTCCAGGGCGCTTAAGGAATTGGTAAAATCATAACTGGTCTTCCGCAGGTACAGCGAGTAAAATTCTCCGTCTAAATACATTGAAAAATGATGTTTTTTGGAGGGCCTGTAGATCTCGGTGCCGCGGTTCTCGATCCTAAACCACTCATCCAGCTGCATCAAAAACTCTTTTTTGCTCAAGCCGTTAAGATCCTTCACCAGCCTGTTGAATTCATAAAGCTGCAAATTGCTTTCGGCGATCATATAGCTCAAAAAGTAATTATACGGTTCCTCGCCGGTATGGTTGGGGTTCTTTTCGGCAGATTCTTTTGCCAAAAGCCAGGAGGAGGCGCTGCGGTGATGCCCGTCGGCGATGTAAACAGCCTCCATTTTCTCGAATTCTGCTTTGATCTTCGACGTAAGCTCTTCGTCATCAACTACCCATAGAAAATGTGTGTCCCGGTTGAGAGAAGTGAATTCATACTCCGCCCGCTGTGACATCACTTTTGAGGTAATCCCCTTGATAACATCGTTGTCGGGATAGGTGAGGAGCACAGGTTCGGTATTGAATCCTACCGTGTCCAGGTAATCCTTGAACAGCTTTTCCCGGTGAGAAATGGTGTCTTCATGCTTCCTAATAACATTTTGCTCATAATCTTCAATGCTGGTTGCGGCAAGGATTCCGCAGAAAACTTCATTACGGGAAATGGTTTTGTAGATGTAATAGGCCGGCTTTTTATCCTGAATAAAAATGCCTTCCTCCTTGAATTCCAGATAGCGGTTCTTTACCAGCTGAAAGCGCTCACTGCCCGAGATCTCCTTCTGAAATTTATAGCCGGGGTTGATGATATGAAGAAACGAGAAGGGATTGTGCTCCAGCTGGAACTTCACTTCCTCAACCGTATATTCCTGAAAAGGCCGCGTTGGCACAAGGCCCACCTTGTCCCGAGAAGGCCTTACTGCCTTAAAAGGAATTATTTTTGCCAAAGTCTAAAATGTTTGATTTGAGTGCTTCTTAGGAAGCAAATTGAGCTGAAACTTTTTCGGCTTTCCTGCTTTCGGAATAGTCGTAAAAACCTTCTCCCGATTTTACACCCATTTTACCTGCCTGTACCATATTCACCAACAGCGGGCAAGGCGCGTATTTAGGATTTTTGAAGCCGTTGTACATTACTTCCAGGATAGAAAGGCAAACGTCAAGCCCAATGAAATCGGCCAGCTGAAGTGGTCCCATAGGATGTGCCATCCCAAGTTTCATCACGGTGTCGATCTCCTGCACGCCTGCAACACCGTTGTAAAGCGTTTCAATAGATTCATTTATCATTGGCATCAAGATCCTGTTAGCCACAAAACCCGGATAATCATTCACTTCTACCGGAACTTTCTTAAGGTCCAGGGAGAGGTCCATGATATTCTTGGTCACCTGATCACTGGTGTTGTACCCGCGGATGATCTCTACAAGTTTCATCACCGGCACAGGGTTCATGAAGTGCATTCCTATCACTCTTTCGGGATTAGATACTACCGAAGCGATCTTGGTAATAGAAATAGATGAGGTGTTTGAAGCCAGGATAGTGTCTCCCGGGCAGAGCTCGTCCAGCTGCTTAAAGATGGAAAGTTTTAGCTCAACATTTTCTGTAGCTGCTTCGACTACCAGGTCAACACCCTTTACACCTTCAGAGATCTTGGTGAAAGTATTGATGTTGCCAAGAGTATTCTTTTTATCCTCTTCAGAAATTTTTTCCTTGGCCACCATGCGGTCCAGGTTTCCTGAAATGGTTTTCATCCCTTTTTCAAGAGATTTTTCTGAAATATCAATGAGGTGCGTGTTATATCCAAATTGGGCAAAAGTGTGGGCAATTCCGTTACCCATAGTTCCTGCTCCAATAACTGCTATATTTTTCATAAAATGATTTAGTTAAATGAGTTGATTACTTGTTTGGCCACCCGCAACGCCCTGCTGCCTTGCTCCAGGCTCACAACCGGGGTGGTGTCGTTGTTGATCGCATCGGCAAAAGAATTAAGCTCGTCTAAAATGGCATTATTGAGGCTTACTTCAGGATTATCGAAATAGATCTGCTTTTTGATTCCTTCGGCATTTTGCAGGATCATATCAAAATCTCCCGGCTGCTCGGGTGCGTCTTTCATTTTTACCACCTCACATTTCTTCTCCAGAAAATCTACAGAAATGTAGGCATCCCTCTGAAAAAAGCGGGATTTACGCATGTTCTTCAGAGAAATTCGGCTCGCGGTAAGATTAGCTACACAGCCATTTTCAAATTCAATTCTGGCGTTGGCAATATCGGGCGTTTCACTGATCACAGATACTCCGCTCGCGCTGATGTTCTTCACTTCAGATTTTACCACACTTAGAATGGCGTCAATATCATGGATCATCAAATCCAGCACCACGGGCACATCTGTCCCCCGCGGATTAAATTCCGCAAGGCGGTGAGATTCGATGAACATCGGGTTTTCGATCTTGGGAGCTACAGCAAGGAAAGCGGGGTTGAAACGTTCTACGTGGCCCACCTGTCCTTTTACCTTGTGCTGTTTCGCCAGCTTGACAAGCTCATCAGCTTCTTCTACAGTATTGGTAATTGGTTTTTCAATGAAAAGGTGTTTTCCTGCGGTAATGGCTTTTTTGCCGGTGTCGAAGTGTGAAAGCGTGGGAGTTACCACGTCTACCATGTCTACTGCCGCGATGAGCGCGTCCAGGTCATCAAAATATTTATATCCGAATTCTTCTTCGATCTTTTTTCCGTTTTCCGGGTCTACATCGTAGAAACCAATAAGTTCGTACTTGTTGGATTCCTTCAAAAGCCGAAGATGGATTTTTCCCAGATGTCCTGCGCCTAACACGCCAGCTTTCAGCATAACTTTTACGTTTTCAACAAAAATAATATTTCTTCCCCTAAAGCCAATATATATTCCGGGCTAATGCAAAACCCGGCTCTTTTTTTCTTTAGCCTCAGCTCATCTTTGCGTAATTTTGGCACTGAAATTTGTGAGACCAGTGCGAAAAGATACTTTAAAACACCAGGGAAAGAGACAGCAGTTAGCCGCTATTGTCCAGGCTAAGGGCATTAGCGATGAAAGAGTGCTAGAGGCAATAAAGAAGATCCCCAGGCATTTGTTTATGGACAGCAGCTTTGAAGACCATGCTTACCAGGACAAGGCTTTTCCCATAGCTGCAGATCAAACCATCTCGCAGCCATACACGGTGGCTTTTCAAACTGAAGTCCTGCAGGTGTCTAAAGGAGAAACCGTTCTAGAAATTGGCACCGGCAGCGGGTATCAAACTGCAGTGCTCTGTGAAATGGGTGCAAAAGTGTACAGTATTGAAAGGCAGCAGGAGCTGTTCAAAAGAACAAAACTTTTCCTTTCTAAAATAGGAGCGAGGCCGCGTTACCTGGGCTTTGGAGACGGCTATAAAGGCCTGCCCGATTATGCTCCTTTTGACCGTATCATTGTCACGGCAGGAGCGCCGTTCGTTCCAAAGCCGTTGCTGAGTCAGTTAAAAGTGGGCGGCAGGATGGTCATTCCTGTAGGAAAAGAACAGCAAATAATGACACTTTTGACAAGAAAGTCGGCTACCGAATTTGAAAAGACAGAATTCGGTGAATTCAGGTTCGTGCCTTTGCTGCAGGATAAGAACTAATACTGGCTCTGCTAATGCATTTCAAAAGTTTGGAAGGAGAATTTTTAAATTCAGATTCTTACTGCTTTCCAGTTAATAGATTCTGAGAAAGCGGATTCCGTTCTTATGGAGGCTGGCAATTCCTTCACGAGTTTCATCCTTACAAAAGAGGCTAAATTTCAGTTAGAATCTGCAATTTCCCTCGGGTCACTCAAAAGAACGGGGCTGTCTGCGAGGTTGCAATTTCCCTCTCTGAAATGATAATAATCTACTTGATCATTTCCATTAAATAGATCACGTAAATCAATGTCCGAAATTATTCCGCTTCTAATAATTTCATTGGCGGTACCTGGTTCAATCATGGTTATCTCAACATAATACTCATCCAGTCCAGGGCCGTCGGGAAGACTTAAGCACAAAGGCACTGCCGCTATCTCTGCATAATCTTCATAATCTGTCGCTATAACTTCATTTTCAACATCTTCGTAAAGCGGCTCTCCTTTTGGAAACAGCGGGTTATCTGAATACTTCCAGATTCCGACACTGTACCGGGTATATTCTGCGTGCCTTCCGGTTTCATCGCAATAATTTCCGAAGATACAGAAATCGATAAGCTGCACATCCTGCAGATTGTAAAAGAGGTAACCATATTGATTCACATCCCGGTCATCAAAGAAAACAACTTCTACATCTTGATATTGATATGCCCCCGACCCAAGGCTTATATCCATTGGTAGTGAGTGCTCCACCAGATCATCAATTCCACCGGGTAGAAAATCATTAATGGGGGCAATCCACATCACATTTTCATCTTGATCGAGAACTGTACAATATTCCAGTGTGTAAATGCCAGGAAACAATTTTAGAATTGCAGATTCCTCGGTAGAGTAATGAGTAGCCCCATCGCCGTTAGAATCGGAAGCTACTGGATTAATGTTTAATCTAAAAGGGGTTGTTTCTGAACCGGCAACATAGATATCTCCTTGCTTGAGAATTAAGTCAGCGAAGGCAGGAATGCGGACATTGGAGTTTGACTGTTTTCCTTTTTGCTTTATACTGTGATCATTAATAATGTGAAAGCTGAGAGAAGTTTTTTTGTTTTCAACAATTAAGGAATCCTCTTCTTTGTTGCACGAGAAAAAAAGAATAGTGATCGTAACCACAATTGCGGAGAGAAGTGTTGTTTTCTTCATAATTCAAGGAGTTGGTTTTATTTAATAGGCATATTTTTTTAACAGCCAAACAATTTCTTAAATAATGGAGGGCAACAGGTGGGAAGCTCTTTAACAGTAACAATATTGTACTGATAAAATGATAAAAATTCTGAGGGTAGAATTTTCAGATATAAAAATAAGTTCCTGCTGTGGAAAATCAAATGGGGGAAAACCTGTATTTTTTCAACAAGTTGTAGTTTTTAGGTTGCAGGGATCGGAAAGATGATTTTGATTGCAGGTTATTTGTATTCCTTCTGAATGCGATCCAGGCGGCGTTTGCTCTCCCTGTCCTTAATGCTTTCCCGCTTGTCATAAAGCTTTTTACCTTTTGCCAGGGCGATCTGCATCTTGGCAAGTCCGCGGTCATTGATGAACAGCCGTAGCGGCACAATGGTTAGTCCGGAGTTCTTTACTTCTTTTTCAAGCTTACGCAGCTCCTTTCGGTTAAGCAGTAGTTTTCTCGCGTGTTTTGGGTCGTGATTAAAATAAGTAGCATGTGAATATTCCTGCACCGTCATGTTGATGACGAACAGTTCGTGGTTGGAGAACTCACAAAAACTTTCGGCTATAGAAGCTTTACCTTCCCGTATCGATTTGATCTCGGTGCCCGCAAGTTTAATCCCGGCAGTGTATTTATCGAGGATCTCGTATTCAAACTTCGCCTTTCGGTTCTTGATGTTGATATTGTTCTTCATAGAAAACAAAAATATAAAGCTTTCTCTAATAAACAGGGGATTTAGCGAATTCTTAATGGTTTCGGGATAAGGTGAAATTTGCCTATTTTTGAAAGGAACATTAATGCTCACCCATGAAAAATGCCATTTTTGCCCTCTTTTTGATCCTGTTCATTTCCTGTAATGAAAAAATTCCTACTACTAAGGAAGCTGCAATCATGGAAAAGGTCATTGATGTAGCCGGTGGTGAAAATTATGAGGATGCGCGTATTGAGTTTGTTTTTCGGGAAAGTTTCTACACCAGTGAGCGTAAAGGCGGGAAATTCGAATTTACCCGTACCAGAAAAGACTCGCTTGGGCAGGAGGTGAAAGATATCATGGATAACGACAAGGTAAAGCGCTTTATTAATGGAAAGGAGGTTGCACTCACAGATTCCCTTGCTTCAGCAATTGGCGAAAGCGTGAATTCTGTTCATTATTTCGTGCAGTTGCCTTACGGTTTAAATGGTGACGCTGTCGAAAAAGAACTTGTTGGGGAAGATGAGATCAACGGCAAAAAATATTATGAGCTAAAGGTCACTTTTGAGGAGGAAGGCGGCGGAAAAGATCACGAAGACATTTATATGTACTGGATCGAAAAGAAAGATTACACCATTGATTACATGGCTTACAGGTTTTTCGTCAACGACGGCGGCATCAGGTTCAGGGTCGCGGTTAATCCGCGGGTGTTGCAGGGATTAAGGTTTGTTGACTATGAGAACTATAAAACCGATGACCTTTCTACTCCGCTACAGCTCCTGGATGATCTTTACCTGCAAGGCAAGCTCACCAAAGTCTCTCATATCGAGAATGACATTAAAAAAGTCGTGATAGATTAGTTGATCTTCAGCAATTCTGAAGAAGTTGTCCCGTCGGGGGCAAGATGTACAATATACAGGCTGCCGTAGTCCTCTTCGCTTAGATCGGCATACTTTTTCTCTTGCAGCAGCAGGTTCACGAACATAGGATTGGTGTTGCTGTGGCCGACTACCAGCACGGTTTTTCCCTCGGTTTTTTCACGAAATTCAGGATCATTGAGCTTCTTTGGGTCGTAGAGCTGCACCTTTTTTTGCTGTGACTCGGCTACTGCTTTTGCAGTGGTGCGTGTGCGCTCATAATTGGAAGAAAAGATCATGTCGAATTTCACTTCCTTCAGGATCTCGGCCCATTTTGCAGCACGAGCTATTCCTTCTTCGGAAAGTTTTGGATCCCGGTTTTCCGGGTCACTAAGATCTTTTTCGGCGTGTCTTATGAAGTAGTAAGTGCTCATTTCTTGTTGTTCTTGAATTTCAGCAGAAGTTGTTGGGGACTCTGCTGTTTTTTCTCCTGCCGAAAAAAGCGTGAGAATAAGGATGAAAAATGCGTTCATGTTTAATTCTTTGGTTCAAATTCCAGCAGGATTACCTGGTTGAGCTGCCTGCCGAGGCTGTTAAAATTATTGTCTGAAATTAAAATGATACTGCGTTTGCCGTTGGGTAGGAGAGGACCAAAGGTGATGCCTTCAATATTATCGATGATCTCCTCTGTCAGAAATTTTTTCGCCCATTTGAAGTCGAATAAAAGTTTCTTTTTTGCAGGGTTATAAAAGGTGACATTCAAATTGTTCCTGTCCAGGGTGTTTGTTGCGAGGGAGGCGTCTACATCATAGATCCTCACCGTATTGCCATTGCTGCCGTGGCCTGCTGCAAAACCTCTTTCCAAAACCAGGAACTTATCTGGTGCGTACTCAAGCAGGTCGGTCACCCCATTCACCGCAAAGTACATCCATGGGATCTTGGCGATAGGTTCTAATTTATACGGAAATTGCTTTGTGGCCTTTCCTGTGGTTTTATTGAAATAGGTGATCCTTACGGGGGATTTTGTTCTTATCAGCTTCGGTTTTGGACCGTCTGTTTTCAGCGGAAGCTCCATAGCTGCCCAGATACCCTTTTGGTCGTAAGATGCTGCCAAGCCTTCAAAAGTGCCATTATTCCGTGGTTCTTTAGGGCTTGCGGCAAGGAAGTTTTCGGGCACGTCAAAAGCGCCTTCAAAAATGCCATTTTTGGATACCCTGAAGATCATTGGGTCTTTGCCTTCAGAAATTCTGCCTTCACTGCTGATGATGAATTGTTGCTTTTCCGGATCAAACAGCACACTTTCCATGTCTAGATGAGCATTCTGCAGTACAGAATCCTGCTGCAGTTTGATCACTTCAGAAATATGAACGCTGTCTATTTGCTCTCCTGTTAAAGAAATTTCAGCTTTATATAGACGCGGAGTGCCGGGATCATCGCTCACAAGATAGTAGCTGCCATCATTGTAATCTATACCCGAAAGGCCGCCAACTTTAGTGCCGCCAATTTCCAGATCCTTCGGGATCACAAAATCATCCAGGAATTTGACCTGCGCATCATTCGTGCTTCCAATGCGGGTACTTTTACAGCCAACAAGGCTAACTGCGAGAAAAGCGAAGAGAACAAATTTTTTCATGCCGATAAAAATAACAAATTCTTAAGAGCAAAATGTGAGTTTTTTAGCGGGATTTCAGGTCATGAATAAGTAATTTTCAATTGTAACTAACAATAAAATTTGATTATTATGAATGATGACCAGTTAGAAGGAAAATGGAAACAGATCAAAGGAGAATTCAAACAGAAGTATGGAAAGGTCACAGATGATGACACTACCTATACCGAAGGAAGATTTGATGAAATGCTTGGGCGGCTTCAGGAAAGGACCGGCCGTGACAAAGCTCAATTAAAACGTGAAATAGAAGAGTGGTAGAAAATGCCATTTTTGGAAAGAAAAAAGGAGCGCTATTTCGCGCTCCTTTTCATTTTATATTCTTTCATCTATTGCTGTCCCGCGATCTCTTCTTCGTTTCTAAAGACAAGTTGATCGTTAAAAGAATCCAGCAGGATCACACTGTCTGTAGTGATCTTTCCGCTTAAGATCTCCTTGGAGAGCTTGTTCAGCACCTCTTTTTGGATGGTCCTTTTTACGGGACGGGCTCCATATTGAGGGTCAAAGCCTTTTTTAGCGAGATCGCCAACAGCTTCATCTGTTGCATCAAGGGTAATTCCCTGTTTGGCCAGCATTTTTGTAACTCCTTTCAACTGCAGGCTCACAATCTGGCGAATGTCTTTCTCGGTCAATGGAGAGAACATCACAATATCGTCAATCCTGTTGATGAACTCGGGACGCACGCTTTGCTTCAATAGGGCCAGAACTTCTTCTTTTGCACCTTCCATAGCCGTATCCAGGTCTTTTATGTTTTCAAATTTCTCCTGGATGATGTGCGAACCTATGTTAGAGGTCATGATGATGATGGTGTTCCTAAAGTCGGCCAGCCTTCCTTTATTATCGGTAAGCCTGCCTTCATCCAGCACCTGTAAAAGGATGTTGAAAGTATCGGGATGGGCTTTTTCAATTTCATCCAACAGCACTACAGAATAGGGTTTTCTGCGTACAGCCTCGGTCAATTGCCCGCCTTCTTCATAACCAATGTATCCCGGAGGTGCACCTACTAATCGGCTCACCGCGTGACGTTCCTGGTATTCGCTCATGTCTATCCTCGTCATCGCGCTTTCATCGTCGAACAAATACTCTGCGAGGGCTTTGGCCAATTCGGTCTTACCAACTCCGGTTGTTCCCAGGAACAGGAACGAACCAATGGGTTTTTTCTGATCCTGCAATCCGGCGCGGCTACGTCTCACGGCATCACTTACCGCCTGTATGGCTTCATCCTGTCCCACAACTCTCTTGTGCAGCTCATCTTCCAGGCTCAACAGTTTTTCACGTTCGCTTTGCAGCATTTTGGTCACGGGAATTCCGGTCCATTTTGCAACTACTTCAGCAATATCTTCGTTGGTAACTTCCTCTTTAATGAGAGTTTTGCCTTGCTGGTTCTCTTCCAGCTGTTTCTGAAGTTCGCTAAGCCGCTCCTGTTCTTCCTTGATTTTGCCGTAACGCAATTCGGCTACTTGTCCGTAATTACCTTCGCGTTCGGCGCGTTCGGCCTCAAGTTTATACTCTTCAATGTTGGATTTGGCTGTTTGGATATTATCAACCACCTCTTTTTCATTCTTCCACTGGGCATGCAACTCGTTGCGTTCATCTTTGTAATTCGCGAGATCGGCACGCAGGGATTTCAGTTTTGTTTCGTCTTTTTCCCTTTTGATGGCTTCTATCTCGATCTCCAGTTGCATGATCTTGCGGTCCAGCACGTCAAGTTCTTCGGGTTTGGAGTTGATCTCCATCCTAAGTCTTGAAGCAGCTTCATCCATGAGGTCGATCGCCTTATCCGGCAGGAACCTGTTGGTAATGTACCGCTGTGACAGTTCTACTGCCGCAATAATGGCTTCATCCTTAATGCGCACCTTGTGGTGGGTCTCATATTTTTCCTTGATCCCACGCAAGATGGAAATGGCACTCTCGGTATCGGGTTCCTCCACGATCACCTTTTGGAAACGCCTTTCGAGGGCTTTGTCTTTTTCGAAATACTTCTGGTATTCATCTAAGGTAGTCGCACCAATTGCTCTCAATTCTCCGCGTGCAAGCGCGGGTTTTAAAATGTTCGCCGCATCCATGGCACCCTGGCCGCCACCGGCACCTACGAGGGTGTGGATCTCATCGATAAAAAGTACGATGTTTCCTTCACTGGAAGTCACTTCTTTGATAACTGCTTTCAGCCTTTCCTCGAATTCCCCCTTATATTTTGCACCTGCGATAAGCGCTCCCATATCCAGGGAATAAATCTGCTTGTCTTTCAGGTTTTCGGGGATATCACCGGCAATGATGCGGTGCGCCAGGCCTTCGGCAATGGCGGTCTTACCAACTCCCGGTTCTCCAACCAGCATAGGGTTATTCTTGGTTCTTCGGGAAAGGATCTGCAGTACGCGTCTTATCTCCTCATCGCGGCCAATAACAGGGTCAAGTTTGCCTTCTTCGGCCAGTTTGTTGAGGTGGTTTGCGTACTTATTGAGCGCGTTATAAGTTTCCTCTGCGCTTTGAGAGGTAACTTTTCCGCCTTTTCTCAATTCTTCAATGGCAGCCTTCAAACCTTTTTCGGTAGCGCCCTGATCTTTTAGGATCTGGGACACCTTGCTGGACGACCTGAAGATCGCCAGGATGATGTGTTCTATAGAAACGTATTCATCTTCCATTTTTTTGGCAATGGAAGAAGCATCGGTCAAGGTTCTTGAGGCCTCACGTGAAAGCATAATATCTCCTCCCGAAACTTTCGGAAAACTTTCCAGTGTCTTATCTAATACCTGCTGAAAAAGACCGACATTGATGTTCAGTTTTTTCAGAAGAAAAGGAGTGACATTTTCTTCAACGAGCATGATGGCTTTGAAGATATGCTCATTCTCGATCTGTTGATGGCCAAACTCCTGCGCCAGTTGTTGCGCCTGCTGAATGGCCTCTTGTGATTTTATGGTAAAATTGTTCAAATTCATGGTCTGTATTTTTCTGAAGATTAGCAATTGATGTACCAGCAGATCGAGGCGGACAAAATGACTGGAAAATGTGCGATTTTACTGACTTTTTGTCTCACATAAAGATACTGAATTCTTCAGTTTGTATTACTGACTTTTGTCAAAGTTTAGGATTTTATTCAGGCAAATTCCGCACGATTATTGATAATTTTGGAGAAAACAGAAACTATGGGATTATTTGATAAAGCCTTTAAGAGTCAAAGGGATATTTCTAAAAAAGATATAGAAGAATTTCACTGGAACGCACTTACCGAAGAAGAACAACTAGAGCAGATAGAGGAGGAGTCTACCCAGAAAACGGTGGTGATCTTCAAGCATTCTACAAGATGCGGTATCAGCCGGATGGTGCTAAGAAATTTTGAGAAAGATTTTCAGAAGCAGGGCGACGAGCATAAGATGTATTACCTTGATCTTATCGCAAACCGCAACATCTCAAATCAAATTGCCAAACGCTTTAACGTGGCCCATGAAAGCCCGCAGGTGATCGTGATCAAGAACGGCGATGTGGCGCATCATGCTTCCCATCATTCTATAGACGCAGCCAAGGTGGAGAGCTATATTTAGTACTCAAAAATGCTAATTTAGAAGCTGTTTTGTTAATTGGCTAAAATGCTGTTAAACCTCTAAATACCATGTAGTTGCTAGCCTGTAATGGGTATCTTTAGTTGGAATTAATTCTTAACTAAAAAACTTGTATTATGGAAAAGCAAAATGAAAACAGAAGAGACGAAGAAAGGCGTCAACAGGGAAATCGTCAACAGGAAAATCAAAGAAAACCTGCTCAACAGGCAGCAGGGGATCGAGATAAACAGAGAAAAGAAGATGCGGAACGCGAAAGATCTCTGAAAAATGATAAAGAGGAGCAACGTCGGCACAGAGAAGACAATCATTAATAAATGATGATCTCAAAGCAAAAGAGCCACTATTAATAGTGGCTCTTTTTTTATGGGTCCTAAAAAGGGGAAAATTACTTCTTCTTTGGCTCGAATACAGGAAGCAGTTTTGTGCTCACTTCTCCAAAACCTATGCGGTAATTATCCTTTTGGCAGTAACCGCGCATGATCACGGTATCGTTGTCTTCTATAAAGGTACGGGTAGCACCGTTTCCTAGGTTAACCGGCTTTTCACCTTTCCAGGAAAGCTCCAGCATAGATCCGTAAGAATCTGGGGTAGGTCCCGAAATGGTTCCCGATCCCATCATGTCTCCCGAATTTACCGGGCAACCGTTAACCGTATGGTGAGCCAGTTGCTGGCTCATGTTCCAGTACATGTACTTGAAATTCGACTTGGCGATCTTGTTCTCTTCGCCACCTTCGGGCTGCAAAAATACTTCAAGATTGATGTCAAAGCTCTTCTTGCCGTCAAACTGCAGGTAAGGCAACAATTTTTTCTCGGGTTTTGGGCTTTCGGTCCTGAAAGGTTCCAGCGCATCCAGCGTCACGATCCATGGAGAAATGGACGAGGCAAAGTTCTTCGCCAGGAATGGCCCAAGCGGCACATATTCCCAGGTTTGAATGTCCCTTGCGCTCCAGTCATTGAAAAGTACAAGTCCAAAAATGTAATCTTCGGCTTCCTCAATAGGAATAGGTTCTCCTAAATGGTTTGCATCTGTAGTGATGAATGCCATTTCCAGCTCAAAATCCACTCTTTTTGACGGCCCGAAAACGGGTTCATCGGCGTCCTTCGGCTTGGTTTGTCCCTGTGGCCTGTGAACAGGAATTCCGCTGGGAATAATCGACGAACTTCTTCCGTGGTAACCCACAGGAATATGTAGCCAGTTTGGAAGCAAAGCATTATCTGGATCGCGGAACATTGTTCCCACGTTTGTCGCGTGCTCCTTACTCGAATAGAAATCGGTATAATCTCCCACCTGCACCGGCAGTTGCATTTCGATCTCGTCAAGAGCAAAAAGAATCACTTTTCGGTGCTCTTCGTTGTCGCGAAGTTTCGGATTGTTTTCTTCAAAAAGTTCAGAGATGCGGTTTCTCACCAGTCTCCAGGTCTTCTTTCCGTCAGAAATGAAATCGTTTAAAGTATCTTGTAAAAAAATATCGTCTGTGAGGGGAATGCCTTCGAAATATCCTAATTGATGAAGTGCTCCAAGGTCGATCGCGGTATCCCCAATTCGGGTCCCGATCGTGATCACATCATCCCTTGTCAAAAATACACCGAAAGGAATATTCTGAATTGGAAAGTCAGAGTTTTCGGGTACTTCCAGCCAGGTTTTTCGGTTAGGATCGTTAGCTGTAATAGACATAATTATGTTGTTATTTTGTTAAAATCAATTCGAACCAAATATATTATTTTCCATTAAAGAACCGAATGTATTTGCTACTTTTGAGGAATATTTAACGTAAAAAAATCATATGCAAAGAGATACGGAATTATTTGATTTAATCGAGGCTGAAAAGGAGAGACAACTCAACGGATTAGAACTTATTGCGAGTGAGAATTTTGTAAGTGATCAGGTACTTGAAGCAGCGGGTTCTGTTCTTACCAATAAATATGCTGAAGGTTTTCCCGGAAAAAGATATTACGGCGGTTGTGAAGTTGTTGATGAAGTGGAAAATCTGGCCATTGAACGCCTGAAGGAACTTTTTAATGCTGAATATGCCAACGTGCAGCCGCATTCAGGTTCACAGGCAAATACCGCGGTTTTTAGCGCCTGCATGAAACCCGGAGATAAATTCCTTGGTTTTGACCTTTCTCATGGTGGACATTTAACTCATGGCTCTCCCGTGAATTTCTCCGGAAAGCTTTACGAACCTGTTTTCTACGGAGTGGATAAAGAAACAGGACTTATCGATTATGATGAGGTTCAAAGAATTGCCGAAAAAGAAAAACCAAAAATGATCATTGCAGGAGCTTCGGCTTATTCCCGTGAGATCGACTATAAAAGGTTCCGTGAAATAGCAGACAGTGTTGGAGCTATTCTCTTTGCAGATATCGCTCATCCTGCAGGACTTATTGCAAAAGGTCTTTTGAGCGACCCACTCCCACACTGTCACATCGTTTCTTCCACCACTCATAAAACTCTTCGCGGACCTCGCGGCGGAATTATCATGATGGGGAAAGATTTTGAGAACCCGTTTGGAGAAACTTTAAAGAACGGAAACCTGAAAAAAATGTCTACCATCCTTAACAGCGCCGTTTTCCCGGGTAACCAGGGCGGGCCGCTGGAGCATATCATCGCTGCCAAGGCAGTTGCTTTTGGAGAGGCGCTTACAGATGAGTTCCTTCATTACATGGTGCAGGTGAAGAAAAATGCTAAAGCCATGGCCGAAGCTTTCATGAAGAAGGATTACAAGGTGATCTCGGGAGGGACAGACAACCATATGATGTTGATCGACCTTCGCAACAAGAACATCTCAGGAAAAGAAGCCGAAGAAGCGCTTGGCAAGGCAGAGATCACTGTGAATAAGAACATGGTGCCTTTTGATGATAAATCTCCTTTTGTTACCTCCGGAATTCGCGTGGGAACTCCTGCAGTTACAACCAGAGGGTTGAAAGAAGAAGATATGAGTAAGATCGTAGACCTTATCGATCGCGTCATTACCAACTTTGAAGATGATAACGAACTGGAAGCCGTTGCAGCAGAAGTAAACCAAATGATGCATGGAAAACCCCTTTTTCAATAGTAAGCTGAAGAAGATCTAAATATTAAGGGGCGTCAAAAATGACATTTTTGACGCCCCTTAATATTTGCTTCTTATTTTCTACTGCTTTTTATGGAATACCGTTCGCAGGTCTTCGGTAATTTTAGTAGGCCGCTTGGTTGCGGCATCAAGTAAACACCACATGGATTTCGCTGCTACTAAGACCTCCCCGGTCTTGGCATTTTTGATGTTCACATACCTTTCTGAAGTTACAAAGGTAGTTTCTCCAACATAGGTCTCAATAAGAATGTCATCTCCCAGGAAAGCCTGTTTCTTATAGTCGATCTCGTGTCTTATGACCACCCAGATAAAGTCATTTTTAAGCTGTGGGGTTGCTCTTACTTCCCAGTGTTCCTTGGCAATGTCCTGAAGCCACTGCACATAGATCACGTTATTCACGTGGTTGAGGTCGTCCAGGTCATCCTTGGTGACCGTTCTTTCATGCGTATAAACTTCTGCAGGTACTACCATTAATTAGGAATGATTTTGACTTCAAAAAGTGTATCCCAGTCTTTGCCGGTCACGTAAAGTTTCTTTGCTTTAGGATCGTAGGCGATGCCGTTCAATACGTCATTCACCGGGTCGAGACTGGAAGCATTTCCTATTTTGTCTATTAAACCTTCAAAGTTGATGAGGCCTTCAATAGCACCGTTTTTAGGGTTGATGATGGCCACGCCATTTTTTTGATAGGTGTTCGCATAGATTTTTCCTTCCACCCATTCCAGTTCATTCAGTTGGGTTGCCACTGTTCTGTGGGTCACAGTTTGAATATAATCCTCTTCGGCTAAGGTTTCGGGGTTGAGAAACCAGATCTTTTCGCTGCCGTCGCTTTTATAAAGTCTTTGCCCGTCGTTTGCAAGACCCCAGCCTTCTTCGCTCTCGTTGTAGCCGAATTCTCCCAGCTTTTCGAAAGTATCCACATCATAAATGAATCCAACGTCTTCTTTCCAGGTAAGCTGGTAGATCTTGTCGTTGAGAATGGTAATTCCTTCAGCAAAATAATCTGAAGGGATCTCTATTTTCTTGTATGCTTCTCCGGTTTTTAGGTCGACTTTCTTAAGAGTGGACTTTCCATAATGGCCGGTGCTTTCATATAAGGTGTCGCGGTAAAATTCGAGTCCCTGTGTGTAAGCATCGGTTTTATGAGGATAGGTGTTAATGATCTCGTAGCTATAGGTGGCCGGCGGGGTGTTGTTGTAAAGCGCAACCGGCTGTGAAACTTCAGTAGTTTTCCCTCCAGAAGTGATCTGGGCTTTCAGGTCCCATTTTCCAAGCTTCTCATTTTGGAAGGTGTAGTTGAGATCTCCGTTCTGAGTTTCGGTGAGCTTTTGGTCTCCCAAAAAGAACACAACCGATTCAACTTTGTCGCCTCCTTCGGCGTTTACATGAGCCTGAATGCTCTCTCCCAGCTGAAATTCACTCTTGTTTGAAGCTAATTCCAAAGAAAAATCAGAAGTTTCTTCAGCAGAATCACTTCCGCAGGAAAACAAGAATGTTGCTAAAATAAACAGGCACAGGCGATTAAATAATGTCATTTTTTATGTGGATTTTAAAGCAAGCTAAATTAACCAATTCAGTTTAAAAAAGGCTTGCAAAAAGTATGAAAGGTTGTATATTTGCCCCGGCAAGTCCCACACAACCAGCTCCTGCTGAATCCCCCAGGGCGGGAACGCAGCAAGGGTAAGCGGTCGTAGCGGTGTGATGTGGGTAGCTTGCCATTTTTTGTTTCTGCTAGTCAAAAAATGTTGCATCTTTGCAGCATGAAAAATAACAGCAAA
>JBAVJB010000177.1:0-1557 GCA_049687495.1 Salinimicrobium sp. | reverse complement strand
TTCCTCTGGTTTGTTATATAAGTAATAACCTGATTTAAAATTGAATTACTTGAATGCGATTCGTTCAAATCATTGTAAGGAGTAAATTTCAGAGAGTAAAAATGAAATCTTAATGGTGTTAAATTAGTCTTTCCTGCCATTGAGAATCTTATTGTTTGCTATTAGTTTTTAATCACCTAGACTCGTGACCTCTTCATATTTTTGGCTTAGACTGCACCATTTAAAGTAAGCCAATAAGAGATATATTTTTCCACTTGTGAATATAATGTTAAATTGTCACAAAAAATACGGAAATCCGTAATTCAGCAGCAGTTTCCGGTATTTTAACAATAACATCCATAAAAAAACCCGAAGCGGCGGCTTCGGGTTCTATATTTTTCTTCAGTTACGAACTAGGACTTGGTCACCGGTTCCTTTTTCTCAGGCTGCACCTGCAGCTCCGGCTTCAGCTTCAGCTTTAAAGCCTCGAAAGATTCACTTCTTATCCCGATCAACCCGGCTTTTGTTTCGCCGCTTTTGATCGTGCTGCCGTGAATATTGAACTCCTCGAGCTCGGTTCTAAATTTCTTGTTGGCCGTACTCGCGGTGATGAGGTTCCCTGCTGCCAGTCCGGGTCCAACAATAAGCCCTATAGGAAAAGAGCTCGTTTGCTCCTCAAATCCGTACTCGTTGGTCTTTGTGGTATACAGGTTCAGCGGCGTAAGCAGCAGGTAGAACAGGTGTGTTGCAGGATGCTGTTTTAGGGTTTTGAAGACATTGTCGTTGTCCATGATGTGGATCTCGTTTCCGTTGGCATATTCGAGGGTCAAGTCTCTTCCAAAGGTTAGATCGTGGCCGGAGTTATTGGTGATCTTTACCGCCACCAGCTTTACTCCTTTCTTGGTTTCCTTTTTCTCGTACTTCTTATGAAGCAGCTCATATTTGTACTCCAGCTTCACATCGCCCGTGGTCTCTGCAGAGACATAAGCAATGTCATTGGGATGAATGGTTTTGTAGGAAGAGGCGCAGCTCGTCAAAGAAACGATGGCCGTGAGCAACAGGATGATCTTAAGGGTCTTCATTTATGGTTATTTTGGTTAGTTTTTTATTAGTAGCCACTCCCCATTAAATGTTACAGAAATCTTAAAAAAACGAAATTTGATGCCGCTGATGTAGCCGTTAAACAAAAAACCCGAAGTAAAAGGTTTAAAAGATCTTCAAAAATGTGATTTTAAAAGGGTGTGAACCTTCTCTTATTGACCTTGGCGTTCTTACCAAAAATAAGGTACAGGATAATCCCAATAACCGGCGCCAGGAGCACCACCAATGCCCAAAGCAGTTTCTTATTCCCCCTGAACTTTGAGGTGAGGATCTCGAACAGGGTTGCGACCCAGAAGGCCAGGAAAAGAAAGCCAAGGCTGTACCACAGTGTATTCTCCCAGGAGAAATGATCCTGAAGGAACTTCGCGGGATCGATATATAAAAACATGTTCATTACTATAATAAATGTATTTTGAGAATCAAATCAGAAGAACTTTGAATCTGGAGCCCAGACGAACTAAAATCTAATTCCTGTAA
>JBAVJB010000176.1:0-29963 GCA_049687495.1 Salinimicrobium sp. | reverse complement strand
CTGAATAAGCTATAGTCGTGAGCAAAGCATTTTCTGACTGCCTGGAATCCAGGCGCGTGTGCTGCACAACAACAGGTATGTTTGATTCGATAACACTGGAGTAATCTGTACCTTTTGGAATTGGCGCGGGGTCTTTTAATTCATTGAACCTTAAGTGCTTTGTGCGACGAGGTTCAACAGTTACTTTATAGGGCCCGGCCGGGTCTTTATCTGCAAAGAAAATAGTGATCTCTACCTCTGCTTTCTCATCTGAAGTGTTTAAAATACAGGCCGTTTCATGGCTTGTAAATTCCGGTTCGGGGCCTGTGCCGTAGGTGGGGATATAACCTTCGGCGATCACCCATACTTTTTTACCGTATGCTTTCATGTTGCTGCTTTTGAAGTTTTACTTTGATTAATAAGTTCTATGACAAAACCCTGGTTGGGTTCAAGATCGATTTCTCCTTCGATCTGTTGACCCTCCATTTCAGGACTGGTGGAAAAGCGAATAATCCCTTTCCAATCGGCAATATCAGGGTTGGCTTTTTCTTTCCCACCACTAAGGTTGAGAACAATAAGGAAATCTTTATCGACCCCGCTACGCCTGAAGGAGAGTACGTTGCCTTTGGCTGCCACGGGAAAGAAATCCCCCACGTTGAGCGCAGGTTCTTGAGCCCTGAGCCTGATGAGTTTTTTGTAGAAGTTAAGCATACTGCTTTCATCTTCTAATTCGGCAGCCACGTTGACTTCTTTATAGCTATTCATTACCGGAAGCCAAGGATCTCCGGCGGTAAATCCTGCATTTTCAGAGGCATCCCATTGCATAGGTGTGCGCTCGGGATCGCGGCCAAAGCCTTTGCCCGGCACGTTCTTCTCCCGCGGATCCTGCACTTTTTCCAGAGGAATGTCTACGTTGTGCATGCCCAGTTCATCGCCGTAGTACATGGTAGGAGTTCCGCGAAGGGTCAACAGCAAAATAGCCGCGATCTTCGCCTGCTCCGGCCCTACCCTGCTCGCGATCCTCGATTTATCGTGGTTGCCAAGCACCCAGTTGGGCCAGCCTTCGGCAGGCAGGGAAGCTTCATATTCGTTCACTGCCGCCTCTATTTGCCGTGCATCCCATGGCAGCTCTATCAGTTGAAAATTGAAAGGCAGGTGTGCGCCTTCATTGTCTTTTCCGTAGTAAGAAACCAGCTCATTGATAGGCAAATAGATCTCCCCAATTAAAACGGTTTCATCATATTGATCTGTAAGATCGCGCATCATGCGCACCACCTCATGTACCTCGGGCTGGTCTGTAGAATAGACCGGTAAAAGCCGGTCGTAAGGCGACATTTCTTCTGAAAAATCCGGATTTGGCGGGTTATCTCTAAACTGTTTATCCTTAATCATTTGCCACATCACATCTACTCTAAACCCGTCCACGCCTTTATCCAGCCAGAATTTCATACAATCCAGAATGGCTTCCTGTACTTCGGGATTGCGCCAGTTGAGATCAGGCTGTTTGTTGAGGTAAGTGTGCAGGTAATACTGGCCGGTCTTCTCATCCAGGGTCCAGGCGGGGCCACCAAATTCGCTCAACCAGTTGTTAGGTTCACTGCCATCGGGTTTTGGGTCTTTCCAAATATACCAGTCGCGCTTAGGATTATCTTTGGATTGTCGGGACTCAAGGAACCATGGATGTTCATCTGAAGAATGATTTGGTACAAAATCCAGGATAAGCTTTAGATCGCGTTGATGGATCTCTTCCACTAGTCTGTCGAAGTCCTCCATAGTACCAAACATGGGATGTACGCCGGTATAGTCACTTACATCGTAGCCGTTATCGGCCATGGGAGAAGGATAGAATGGAGAAACCCAGACTCCTTTCACACCCAGGTCTTTTAGATAATCAAGTTTCTCGATAATGCCCTGCAGGTCGCCGGTGCCATCGCCGTTACTATCTTTAAAGGAGCGCGGGTATACCTGGTAAATGATCTCTTTTTGCCACCATAAATGCTTTTTTTGTTCATCCATAAAATCGAGTTCTTGAAAAGCTATGGCCTCAAAAATGACATTTTCAGAAGCCTTTAAAACAGCTGTTTATTCTGAAGTCTTTTCTGTTTCCTGCCGAACTTCAGCAGTAGAAGATCTTCAGAAAAAACAACATTTTTGGGCCGGTTCTCCCTAAATTAGAAAGCTTTAGAGGATTTTTAGGAAATTTTGGTATTAAAAAAAAGATAAAATTCAGAATAAAGTTGGCAGCCCCTCCGAATATGATCGCTGTCATAACATGTTGATCTGCTTTGCTTTATTTTTGTGAAAATCAAAAGCCATTAAGTTATGAGACAACCGCTGAAGAGACACGAAGCCTTAAAACCTTTGAGTAAAGATCACCATCACGGGCTGCTCCTGTGCTGGAAGATTAGGGCGGGACGCAAAAACAATATCGAGACCGAAAGAATAAGAGCTTATACAGACTTCTTCTTTGAATCACAGTTAAAACCGCATTTCAAGTTTGAGGAAGAGGAGATCTTCAACCTCCTGGGAGACGATCATCCCCTTGTAAAAAAGGCAAAACATGAGCATGCAAGGCTGGAGCAGCTTTTCTCCGCCAATACCTGCGTAGATCGTGCTTTAGCTGATATAGAAAAGGAACTAGACGCCCACATCAGGTTTGAAGAAAGGGTGCTTTTTACCGAACTGCAGGCTGAAGTTTCAGAAGCTCAACTCGACGACCTTAAAAACAAAGAAGACGAGATGGAAACTCCCGATCCTGACGACTGGCAAGATAAATTTTGGCTGAAAACTACAGCCAGCGCTTCCGCTTAAAATAATAAAGCATTCCCAGTAAAAGGAGCAGCATGATCAACAGCAAAATTGGATAGCTGTATTTCCAGTCCAGTTCTGGCATATACTTGAAGTTCATGCCATAGATTCCGGCCAGGAACGTGAGCGGAATAAAGATGGATGCCATGATGGTGAGCACCTTCATCACCTCGTTCATCTTATTGCTGATGGTGGTAAGGTACATGTCCATAAGGCCCCATGTCATTT
The DNA here is from genome assembly GCA_049687495.1 of Salinimicrobium sp. Lineage (GTDB taxonomy): Bacteria > Bacteroidota > Bacteroidia > Flavobacteriales > Flavobacteriaceae > Salinimicrobium. The sequence continues at coordinate 26,948 of JBAVJB010000176.1, read as the reverse complement.
CCCGATAGATCTCGATATTTTCTGTCACCTGGTTCAAATGGTCGTAAAGATCACGGATGTAGTTGATGGTCTGCTCCTGCACGATGCCGCTGTTAAGCTTTTCCATACGGCTCACCACTTCCCTGAGCGGAAAAACTGCTCGTCTAATCCGCAGCATGGTTCTTTTAAGCTCCTGGATCTCAAAAGTTGTATCGTCATTGGGCTGCGAATGGAAGAGCTGCTCCTCCAGGTTTTCTATCCTGTCGCTCATCTCCTCTACCACCACAAAATAATTGTCTACTATGGCGTCTAAAAGGGCAAAAACCAGATAGTCTGCGCCCCTGCTCCTAATACGTCCTTTGGCCTTTGAAAGCCTTTCTCTCACGCCGTTAAAGACATCGCCGCCGGCTTCCTGGAAGCTCAACACATAATTACGCCCCAGCACAAAAGAAATATGTTCGTTTTCCAACTTTCCGTCTTCCCGGTAATACAGCATTTTGGCCACGATGAAGTAGTATTCTTTATATTCATCGATCTTTGGCCTTTGGTTGGTATTGACAATATCCTCAATAGTAAGCGGGTGCAGCTCGTAATATTCCCCAACTTTTTCGATCTCCTCTGTATTGCTAAGGCCGTCAAGATTGATCCAGGTTACCTTGTCCTCTTCTTCAAATTTGAAAGCGTCGCTGGGATTCTTGGAGGTAAAACGGTCAAAATTATCTGTGTTGTAGTCGATGACTTCAAGAAAGGTTTCAGCTTTTTCTTTTCTGCCTACGTAGGTGACAGTCCCCGGAGCCTGGTGTAAAGCTTTTGTAGATTTTGGCCTCTTAAGCAGGTACCTCTTTCTTTTTGCCATAAGTGAGAAATTTCTTTAAAAGTAGTGGTTTCAGACAAAATTCCGTAGAAAAATTGAAACAGCAGCACAAGTTTCGCTACAGGTGTTAATTTATTGTTTCCTGTTTTAGCTTTGGTTTTCTTTGCAATATGGTGGAAGAAGCACAACTTTTAGGTACACTCAAGGAACATTTTGGATATGACAGCTTTCGGCCGCTGCAAAAGAAGGTCATAAATTCCATTTTTGAGGGGAATGATAACCTTGTGATCATGCCCACCGGTGGCGGAAAATCCATCTGTTACCAGCTTCCCGCCCTGCTGTTGCCTGGCATTACTTTGGTCATTTCCCCGCTAATCGCGCTGATGAAAGACCAGGTGGACGGACTTATGGCTAACGGAATTCCCGCTGCTTTCCTAAACAGCAGCCAAAGCGAAGCCGAACAACAGCAGATCTTTGACAGGATTGGCCGCAACGAGATCAAATTGCTCTATGTGGCACCGGAGAGCCTTCAGTATATTGATGTGGTTTTTTCCTCGGGCAACATCAGCCTTATCGCTGTTGACGAGGCGCATTGTATCTCGAGTTGGGGGCATGACTTCAGGCCGGCTTATACACAGCTGGGCTACCTGAAGAACCGCTATGCTTCCACGCCAATGATCGCCCTTACCGCCACTGCCGACAAGGCCACAAGAAAAGACATTTGCGACCAGTTGAACATTCCCGGTGCCGACCAACATATTGCTTCTTTTGACCGCAAGAACCTGAGCCTGGAGGTGCGGCCCGGAAACAGGAAATTCGAGCAGATCGCCTCATTCCTGAAGAACCGTCGCACCGAAAGTGGAATAGTTTACTGTCTAAGCCGAAAGAATACAGAGGAGCTGGCCCAAAAGCTGCAGCAAAAAGGTTTTTCTGCTGAAGCTTATCATGCAGGCCTGTCTCACGACGAGCGCAATAGAATTCAGGAGGAATTCATCAATGATAAGACCCAGATCATTTGTGCCACTATTGCCTTCGGAATGGGAATAGACAAATCTAACGTGCGCTGGGTGATACATTATAACCTCCCGAAGAATTTAGAAGGTTATTACCAGGAGATAGGTCGTGCCGGGCGTGACGGATTACCGTCTTCTACCCTGCTCTTTCACAGCTATGCCGATGTGGTGCAGCTTCAGAAGTTTGCTGAAAATTCCGGCAATGCCGAGGTGCAGCTGGCAAAACTGGAGCGAATGAAGCAATATTCCGAAGCATTGAGCTGCCGCAGAAAGCTTTTGCTCAGCTATTTTGGCGAGATCATGCCCGAAAATTGCGGCAACTGCGATGTATGTAAAAATCCGCCGGAATTTTTTGACGGCACCTTACTTGCTCAAAAAGCGCTTTCGGCCATAGCCAGGCTTAAGGAGGAAGAACCGGTTTCTACCGTGATCGATGTGCTGCGGGGAGCGCAGAACGCTTACATCTTCGAAAAAGGTTACCAGGACCTAAAAACCTTTGGGATCGCGCATGATGTTTCCTGGAGAGACTGGCAGCAGTACCTTATTCAGCTTATCAACCAGGGGTTTATTGAGATCGCCTTTCATGACAAGAACAAACTAAAATTGAGTCCGTTGGCGAGAAACGTGCTGTTCGAGGGACAAAAGGTAGAACTGGCGCATATTGTACAACGCGATCTAAAGAAACCTGCAGCAGCTCCAGAAAAGCAGCCTGAAAACAGCCTTTTTGAGAGGTTAAGAAAACTAAGGCTCGAACTGGCCCAGGAGGAAGGTATTCCCGCATATCTCATCTTCAATGATGCTACTTTAAAGGAAATGGAAAAAGAGCGCCCAATGACCGATGAAGAATTCATGCAGATCAACGGGGTTGGCCGACAAAAAATGCAGAACTACGGTTACAGGTTCATCAAAGAGATCATTGCGTTTAGCAAGGAAAAAAGGGAGAAGCCGGGCAGAAAGAAAGGCAGCACTTATGAACTTACCTTTGAGCTGTACAAGGAAGGTCTAAGTCCCGAAGAAATCTCCAAAAAGAGAAAACTGGCCCTGCCAACTGTGTTCTCGCACCTGGCCAGGCTTTATGGCATGGGCAAGGACATTGATCTTAAACAATATATTTCTCCGGGCGACCTTGAGGCGGTAAAAAAAGCTAAAGAGGAACTTGAGGATCCCGCTGCTTTAAAATCCTATTATGAACATTTCCAGGAGGCTATCGACTATGGCAGCATCAGGCTTGCTCTTAGCATACTTGAAAAAGAGGAAAGCCCGGCAAATTAATTTTAGCTAAAGTCGATCTCATTAAGAATAAGGCCGCTTCCCGGGGCAATGTAATTCATAGGCATAGACACCTCCGGAAAAAAGCTTTTTTGAATGTCATCCAAGGAGAGTTCTCCCCTGCCTACCAACACCAGGCTGCCCATCATCAACCTTATCTGGTTGCGAAGAAATCCGGCCCCACGTACTTTTAGCACGTAAGTTTTTTCAGGAAAGAAACTGGCGGTGATCTCTTCATTGGGAACAATTTCACAGCAGTCGATCTCCCGCTTTAAAACGGTATTTTTTGTAGGTTTCGTGCAGTAATTGTGAAATGAGTGCATTCCCTCGAACATTTTTGCAGCCTCCATCATTAACCCAAGGTCCAGTGGCTCCAAAAACGTGGCTAGCAGCGGGGCCGCAAAAGGATGGCTTTTTCTTCCGAAGGCAAACAGATACAGGTATTCCTTTTGTTTTGGATGCTGAATGATATTGAACTTCTCATCAACCGCTTTTATGCTGATGGCCCTGATATCTGGCGGCAGATTCTTATTGAAGACCACCAGGAAATCGGCCATGTTTTGCAGCGGTTCGTCATCAATAAAAAGTTCGAAAGCTGCCTCGTGGGCAGAAACCATGGCATCTGTACGGCTGGCACCAAGGATCTTAAAACGCTGGTCTTCCAGGACGAATTTAAGGGTCTTTTTTACCAGCCCCTCTACGGTCTTAATCCCGGGCTGGTGTTGCCACCCGTGAAGCCGGTAGCCCAGGTACTGTATCTCGAGGAGGTAATAAAATCGTTGTCTTTGCAAGGAATAAGAATTTACTCAAAATTAAATCTTTTGAGCAGGCTTTCGAAAAAAATGAGCAGGGATTGTAGTTTTCATGCCTTTGTTTGGGCTGCTTTAACTTTTACTTAAATAAAATGCTCTGCCGGTTTTGTATCTTCACTTTTACCCAAAGTACGATCAATGGCAAGCGCTAAGAAAATTCTCATCTATTCTACCGTTACAATTGTTTTCTTATACTTCCTGTTTTTGAGCCTGACCAAAGTCAAAGGTTTTTTTGCGCCTTTGAGTATTGCAGTGGTACTTTCACTGCTTGTGCTGCCCCTCAACCGCAAAATGGAGAACAGTTTCCTCAACAGGCCTGCAGCTTCAATGGTCAACACCTTTTTCCTGTTCCTTCTTTCGCTGGGCTTTTTCGCCTTGATCTCCATGCAGATCAAGAACCTTATGACCGACTGGCCCAAGATCAAAGACACGATGGAGCCGAAGATGGAACAACTAAAATACTTTGTCTTTGAACATACACCCGTCACTCAAAAAGACCTGGATGAGGCCTCCTCCGGCGGCGCGTTGCTGGGAATAAGCTCCAGCCCGGGCAAAGCAATGACTTTTTTCCAGTCGGTAATGGGCTTCTTTGGAAATTACCTGCTCACATTTGTCTACATCTTTTTTGTTCTTAATTACAGGCGGCACTTCATGAAATTCCTGCTGCGGCTCTTCCCCGATGAAAAACGGAACAAAATAAGGGAGATCGTCACCAAATCGGCTAAAGTGGTACAGCAGTATTTGCTGGGCCGGCTGTTACTCATTGGTTTCCTTAGTATCGCCTACGGGATAGGCCTTGGCCTGAGCGGGGTCAACAACTTCATCCTGGTAAGCGTGATCTCTGCGATCATCAGCATCATTCCTTATTTGGGCAACGTAATAGGATTTTTAATGGCGATGACCTTTGGCTATCTCACTTCGGGAGAAGCGGGCATGCTCATAGGCATCTCGGCCACCTTTTTTGTAGGCCAGTTCGTGGAAAGTTATATTCTCACGCCTTACGTGGTGGGCGACAAAGTAGACCTGCACCCTTTCCTGGTCATCCTGGTCGTGATTGTCGGCAATATGGTTTGGGGGCTTGTCGGCATGCTGCTGGCGATTCCTTTGATCGCGATCCTCAACGTGCTCCTGGTCAATATTCAACCGCTCAAGCCCCTGGGTTACCTGTTGAGCAAAGAAGATAAAGATGTCTAACCGGCAGGAGGCGCTCAAAAAACAGTTCAAAGGCTTTTTAAAGACCCCACAGATCTGGTCCAAAAATGGCATTTTTGAGTATGATCTTTTTACACTTTCTGAAGATGTTCCTTCGGAAATCTTTTCTGAAGAATTGCCTGAACCCGATACTTTTGTACTGGGAAAGCGAATGGAACATTTTTTCAAGATCTTTATCGAGAGGTATTCCGAAGAAGAGATCCTGGCTCACAACGAGCAGATATTTCTTGAAAAACAAACCATTGGAGAGCTGGATTTTCTTCTGAAGCACAAAAGCAGCCATCAAATCACCCATGTGGAGCTGGTTTTCAAGTTCTACCTCTATGATCCGGAAATTCCTGCGGAAGAATTGCGGTGGATTGGTCCAAACCGAAAGGACAGGCTGGCGAAAAAGCTCGAACGCTTAAGCAAAAAGCAATTCCCCCTGCTTCGGAGTCCGGCAACCGAAAAGCTACTAAAGAGGCTGGAACTCTCTGCCGAAGATATTTCCCAAAAATTGTGTTTTAAGGCCTGTTTGTTCGTGCCCTGGCAACTGCGGAAGGAAACTTTTAAAGAAGTAAATCCTGAAGCAATTCAGGGGTTCTGGATCAAAGCAGAGGACTTTACAGCTGCTCAATTTGGAGCTGCCCTTTTTCATTCTCCCAAAAAACCTGACTGGTCTGTGTTTCCGCAGGACAATACCACCTGGACTGATTATTCCCATATTAAAAAGGAAATAGAGGCCATGCTGGCAGCCAAACGCGCTCCCCTGCTATGGATGAAGACCCAAAAAGGGGAGTTTGAACGCTTCTTCGTGGTGTGGTGGTAAAATTTGAATTAGGAGAAAATTAACTGCAAACCCTCTTCTAATTAAGGAAAAATTATGACCCGGCGGCGGCTCTCTCTTTTGTAAATAGTCTCAAAGTAAGTATCTTAAGAATGATAAATAATCAGGAAAAATGGCATTTTTCAAGCCTTTGAATGGCCATTTTCCACAAAAGAAATAGACTATGCCAATTTTGACAAAAGAAGAATTTCAGGATTTAGCGAAGTTTGACAGCAACCCCTGCGTTTCCATTTTTATTCCTACCGACCGTGCAGGTAAAGAGGTGCTTAATGAGAAAGACCGGATCCACCTGAAAAGTCAGTGGAAAAAAGCTTATGAAAAGTTGAAGGATATGGGGCTGAGTCAGGATAAAATAGATAAAATAGGAAAACCCGTAGTTGATCTTCTGGAAGACACCAACTTCTGGAGACATCAGTCAGACGGGCTAGCCGTTTTCGCAGCAGACGGGTATTTCAAGAAATATACACTTCCGGTTTATTTTGAAGCCTTCACTTATGTTTCTGACCATTTTTACCTGAAGCCAATGGTGCCAATGTTCTCAGGAAACAGCCGATTTTACATGCTCGCCCTTCAAATGGACCGGGTGCAGTTGTATGAAGGCAACCAATATAGCGTGGGAGAAGTTTATGTTGAAGACCTCACTCCTTCCCAGCTCGAAGACCGGGTTGGATACGACTATGAGGAAAAGACTTTGCAACACGCTACTCAAAACACCCGCACCGGCAGCACAGAAGTACACGGCCACGGGGCTGCAGAAAGGGATCGAAAAAATGAATTTTTGAGGTTCTTTCAGGCAGTAGATAAAGGGGTGTTCAGAGTACTGCGAGATGAAAAAGTGCCGTTGGTGGTGGCTTGCCAGGATTACCTCTTCCCTATTTACCAGGAAGCGAACAGCTATAAAGATCTTTATCCAAAATCTATTCCCGGTAATCCGCAGGATTATGATAATATGCTGGACCTGCATTCTGCTGCTCTTGAAGTATTAAAGCCTTACTTCGATAAGGAGAAAGATGAAAAAGTGAAAGAATTCCAGGAGATGAATCCGTCACGGACCTCTTCTATGGTAACAGAAATTTTACCTGCAATTTATGAAGGTAAGGTCGATACGCTGTTCTTACAAAACCGCGAGGATATTTGGGGAAAATATAACGAGCCCATGGCTTCTGTGGAAGTCAACGACAACCCAGATTCGGGTAATGTTTCGCTAATGAACCTGGCGGCCATTAAAGTCATAGAGCAGGGCGGTAATGTCTATCTTATCGAAGACCAGTTCATGCCCGATAAAAGTTCAAAAATGAACGCGGTTTTCCGTTATTAAGAATTGCTCCTAAAGCAAAAACCTCTGCCGGTTGGCAGAGGTTTTTTTATGTATAATGTGCAACCTTTCCGGTTACGTCTTTGTAAAAAGCTTTGATCTTTTTGAAATCCTGCTCCTTATCATCTGAAGGATATAAAGGTTTAGAAACCTTCACTCTTTTCCTTCCAAAGTCGAAGGCGATCATGACAATGGGCACTTTGGCAGTCTTGGAAATATAATAGAAGCCCGTTTTCCAGTCTTTCACCTTTTTGCGGGTCCCTTCGGGGGCCAGCGCCAGGCGAAATTCCTCTTTATCCTCAAAGGCCTGGGCGATGGCTTCCACCTTATTTTGTCCCGGGGTACGGTCCAGAGGTGTGCCGCCCATCCATTTAAAGTACCACCCAAAAGGAGGCTTAAAAAGCTCTTTTTTGGCCATGTATCTTATCTCTACTCCCAGAACCCGGCGAACCAGTAATCCAAGGTAAAAGTCATGCCAGCTGGTATGCGGCACGACTATCACCACGCTTTTTTTCACTCCTGCGGGCCAGCTGCCAATCATTTTCCAGGCCATGATCCTAAAGTAGATAAACCTAGCTAACCAGTTCACTCTCCCGGTTGCTCTTGGTGATCTCTCCGCTTCTTCTTTTTCTTTCTTCGTAAAGCAAGCCCAGTTCACGGCTGGTTTGGCCTTTTACAGAGGTATTTTCTTCGGCTCTCCTAATGAGGTAAGGAACTACTTCTCTAACAGGCCCGAACGGTACCAGTTTGGCTACATTGTAGCCGGCTTCGGCAAGATTGTAGCTAATATGCTCACTCATTCCGAAAAGCTGTGAAAACCACACTCGGTCATCATCTTTTTCAATACCCTTATCCTCCATCACCTGTAAGGCGAGATAGTTACTCATTTCATTGTGCGTACCAATGAAAACGTGAATATCCTCAATATGCGCCAGACAATAGGTCAAAACGCCATTGTAGTTCACGTCTGTCGCTTCTTTGTTCTCACAAATAGGCGAAGCATAACCCAATTTTGCAGCCCTTTCATTTTCTTTTTCAAAATAGGCGCCACGAACGATCTTTGCTCCAACGATAAAACCCTGCTCCTTGGCACGGCTGTGAAGATCTTTTAGATATTGCATCCTGTCCCAGCGATAGCACTGTAAGGTGTTAAAAATAACAGCTCTTTCACGGTTATATTTGAACATCATCTCTTCTATAAGCACATCGGCCGCGTCTTGCATCCAGCTCTCTTCGGCGTCGGCAAGCAATCTTATGCCGCTCTTATAGGCAACTTCGCAAATATCGTTCACCCTGTTCTTCACACGCTGCCACTCCTCTTCCTCTTCGAGGCTAAGGTTGGCATTGGCCGATACTTTTTGCCAGATCTCGAACCTTCCAATTCCGGTAGGCTTAAAAACAGCAAATGGCAGTTCTTCCCTGTTCGAGATGAACTTCACAATATTGATCTTGCGCTCAATGGCTTTTTCAAATTCGCTTTCCTTCTCCTTTCCTTCTACGGAATAATCCAAAATACTGTGAAGGTTCTTGGAATACATCTTTTCAATAGTAGGCAGGCAGTCTTTCTCGGTTACGCCTCCACAAAACTGGTTGAAAATGGTCTTTTTGATCAAGCCTTCCACCGGCAAATGAATTGTAAGGGCGGCGTTGGTCATTGCAGTTCCAATCTTGACCATGGTAGGGCGGTCGATCATCTCAAAAAGGAAGATCGCACGGTTTAATTCTGAGTCACTTTTTAAGCTGAAAGCGGTCTCAGTATCATTAAAGATTTTTTCTGTAATCATTAAAGTAAATTAAGTATAACAAAGATACTTAATGAGGGCGGTATTTTTTCCATAATTCTCCTTAATTTCGGCCTTTTAAAGCACAATTTTTTCAAATTCATAATGGAAGATTCCGCCACCGCACAACAGGTATTTCTTAACGAAAAAGGCTATGAACGTTTAGAGCAATTTCTGAAGGAAAATACCTTTTCAAGCATTTTTATTTTAACCGACAGCAACACCCATAATTTCTGCCTCTCCCCTTTTCTTCAAAAACTGAAAACAGATCTTTCGATAGAGGTCATTGAAATGGATGCCGGCGAGGAAAACAAGACCCTGGAAACCTGCAGCGGAATCTGGAAGGTACTTTCTGAACTGGGAGCAGATCGAAAGAGCCTGCTCATCAACCTTGGCGGCGGCGTTGTGACCGACCTTGGGGGCTTTGTCGCCTCTACCTTCAAAAGAGGCATTTCTTTCATACATTTTCCCAGCAGCCTTTTGGCCATGGTGGATGCCGCTGTGGGCGGAAAGAACGGGGTAAACCTGGACCACCTGAAGAACCAGGTAGGAGTGATTAAGAAACCGGAACTTGTAATTGCCGACACTTCTTTCCTGCAGACCTTGCCTGCCAACGAAATGCGCAGCGGACTGGCAGAAATGCTTAAGCATGGGCTTATTCAAAGCAGAGAGTACTGGCAAAAGCTGCAGCAGCTGGACCAGTTGAGCCTGGAGGATCTTGACGATCTCATCCTGGAATCCATCGAGATCAAGGAGAACATCGTACAACAGGATCCTGAGGAAAAACACCTTCGGAAAAGCCTTAATTTCGGACATACCCTGGGTCATGCTATAGAATCTTATTGCCTGGAATTCCCTGCAAGGGAAAAACTGCTGCATGGCGAAGCTGTAGCTGCAGGAATGGTTTTGGCCGCATATCTTTCCGCTGAAACGGAAGAATTTCCGAAGAAAGACCTGGAAGAGATCAAGCAAAGCATCATAAAAATGTACGGCCGCGTAGGCTTCAGCAAAAGCGAGCAGGAAAAAATTATTGAACTTCTGAAATTTGATAAAAAAAATGAGGGAGGAAGAATAAATTTTGTTCTTTTGCGAGAAATTGGAAAACCGGTAATTGACCGGCAGGTCTCGAACGAATTGATCTACAAGGCGTTTGAATATTATCTTGATTGACAAGAGAATAACCAATTAATTAAGAGCATACCGAGCAAAATTTTTATTTATTTTAACGTGAGCGGAAGATTGAATTGCTATTTTCGCCTACATGCATGAACAAAGAAATCCCTATGAAACGAGTCATTGTTGATTACAAAAAACTTACCCCGGAGATCCTGAGTTTATTGGTTGAAAAATACCCTGACGGGTACGACGATGACCAGATCATCTCCTTCAAAAATGCCAAAAATGAGACCGTTGATGCCGTTGAAGTGCGAACCGAGGACAGTATCTACCTTGTAAAAGTGAGTACCCGTCTTGAGAATACAATGGCAAATTATGATGAGGATGATTACGATGAAGCAGATTATAACGAGCCGATCGTAGAAATTCCGGAGAAGACGGAAGAAGAGCCTGAAGAAGATCTCGACAATGACGATGAAGACTAAATAGTTGTTGTTTTAAATAAAAAAAGGAACCAATAAGGTTCCTTTTTTGTTTTTAGAGCTTTATTTTTTATGCGTGCTGCTCTTCATGTTTACCTTCTTTGATCTCTTCGATCAATTTAGAACAAAAAGCAGGCAGGTCTTTTGGATTACGGCTGCTTACGAGGCCTTCATCTACCACTACTTCTTTATCTACCCATTTTGCTCCTGCGTTTTCAAGATCATCTTTTAAAGTATGATAAGAAGTCATCGTTCTGCCTTCTACCACACCTGCGCTGATCAAGGTCCACGGACCATGACATATTGTGGCTACAGGTTTTTTCTGTTCAAAGAAATCACGGGTAAATTTTTGCACGTCTTTGTCAGTCCTCAAATTATCAGGATTCATTACTCCTCCGGGAAGCACAAGAGCATTGTAGTCCCTGGCTGAAACCTCGGTCACTTTCTTGTCCACCTGATATTCCTTTGACCAGTTGCCCTGGTCCCAGGCTTTGATCTTTCCTGTTTCGGGACTTACTATATGCACTTCAAAACCTTCTTTTTCCATAGCTTCCTTTGGAGCAGTCAATTCGCTTTCTTCAAATCCGTTGGTAGCTAAAATTGCTATTCTCTTTTTCATATTTCTATCTTTTTAATTCGACATTGTATTCCTATAAAAGATAGCCAGAATAGAGGGGTTATACTGCTAAAAAGCTTTTAAAACTAAAGGATAGAGCGTTAAAATGTTCTTTATTTCTTTTCCTCTCTTTCATACAGGTTCTTATCGGTATGAGACTGTAGCGTATCCAAAAGCCTTTTCTCATCGATAAGCTGCCCCCGCTTCTTTTCAAGCTTCTCAAGCTCCTGATAGATAGCCGGCTCGGCATACTCATTTGGTTCTACTTTTTCCTTTTTATATAAAGCATAATGCACGGTAAATTCGGCACCAAAAAATACGATCATACAGGTATAATAGACCCACAAAAGGATAAGCACTACAGAGGATGCCCCGCCATAGACAGAGCCGGGATTGCTTTGCCCGAAATAGAAGCCTATGATATATTCAGCAATAAGGAAAAGACAGGTAGTGAGCATGGCGCCCAAATAAGTGGTTTTCCACCTCAGTTTTACATCTGGCAACCATTTAAAGATAGCCGCGAACAATGACGTAATGATCACAAAAGACAGAAGGAAATTGAGCAGCTCCAGGACGAAAGGCGTAATTACGGGGGCTGTTTTGGCCAGGTAGTCTTTTATGGCCTTAATAACAGTCGAGATGATCAGGGAGATCAACATCAGCAGCCCCAGGACGAAAACCATTCCCAGCGAAATGATACGGTTAATAATTATTCTTTTTACCGTATTCCTTTTAGCCGTAACATTCCAGATGTTGTTCATTGCCGCCTTAAGCTGAAAGAACACCCCGGTTGCACCAAAGACGAGGAATGCGATCCCAAAAATGACAGCCCAGGTAGAGCTTTGGTTAAGAGCTGCATTGGCGATCATGCCCTGTATGGCTTTTGCGGAATCTTCCCCAATAAATTCTCCAATTTGCGTAGTGATCCTCCCCTGCACTGCTTCTTGCCCGAAAAAGTAACCGGCCACGGTGACCACGATGATCAACAGTGACGGAAGGGAAAAAAGCGCATAATAAGCGATAGTAGCGCTTCTGGCCCAGGGATCGTTCCTGTTCCAGCTAAAGTAAGATTGCTTGATGAGCGTCCAAAAAGTAGCCAGCTTTCGCTTTACAACCGACATAGATTGTTATTTAACATCAATGTATAAAAAAACCCCTTAAACACAGAAGTAAAAGGGGTTTTTAATAGGATTTTAGGAACTACAGGTTCTCAAAAATTGAATGCATCAAGCGTTTTTTGTCATTGATACTTTCCTCAAGTGAGATCATGGTTTCAGTTCTATACACTCCGTCAATATCATCCAGTTTAAAGATGATCTCCTTGGCGTGTTGGGTATCTCTTGCCCTGATCTTACAGAAAACATTGAATTTGCCTGTGGTTACGTGAGCTACGGTCACAAATGGGATCTCGTTGATCCTTTCCAGTACAAATTTTGTCTGGGAGGTATTTTGAAGAAAGATCCCCACGTAAGCGATAAAGGCGTACCCAAGTTTCTCGTAGTTAAGCGTAAGGGAAGAACCTAAAATAATCCCTGCTTCTTCCATTTTTTTAACCCGAACATGTACCGTACCCGCCGATATCATCAATTTCTTTGCTATATCGGTAAAAGGGGTTCTGGTATTGTCAATAAGCATATTCAGGATCTGGTGGTCGGTCTCATCTAATCTAAACTTTGCCATATCTATTCTTTTTCAATTCACATATTTTAAATGAAGTACAAAATTACCACAAAAGTATTAGATTATAAACAAAATTCACGGAATATTCTGAGATTTTATCGATAACTTCTCGTTTTTTAACAAAATAGATTCTACTATATCGTTTTCGCCGAGGCTTTCCCCCTCTGCATTCTCCACTTTCTCTCCGTTACATTCAATTTCCCTATGCCCAAAAGAGCTGATCTTTTCCTGCTTAAGCTGAACCTTAGGAACAAAATGAATTGCTCCGGAAACCATTTTTTCCTCGAATTGAATGGCAACATCAATGAGCTCCTCTTCTATCCTGGCGTTTCTCAGGATCACATCATAAAAGGTCTTCCTGTTCTCCGGAATATTTTCATAATCCTCCTTGCTGAAGCCGGAAAAGTTGTCCTGTGAAATGATTCTTAGAGCCTCAAAAAGGGCAAAAGCAAAGAACTTTCTTGTCTCCTCCCTTAGGTAATCCCCCGGGAAATGTCCGGCTTCAAAAAGAACAGTAGGCACCTGCAGACTTTGAAAGGTATCTCCTGTGCAGTTGATGTTGAAGTCATCGCCGTAACGCCCCACCTGCCCCGGAATAACCTCTTGCAGCGCTTTATTCATTGCACAAATAAGTTGCATGGCCTTTAACCTGTGTTCCGGAACAGACTTTTCCTCGTCCATTGCGGGGGCTAAAAATGAAAGGGTAGCCGGTTTTTGCTGTTCTCCGGCGCCAAAGATCGTTCTTTGATCGTGCAGGTTTAAGCAATAATGAGGTTTAAAGTCCTCAAATGCTTCACGGAGAACGCGGCTTTCAGGCTCTTGCATTTTATGTGCATCCCGGTTAAGATCTACCTTGTTCACATTTTCCCTGGTGTATCTTGCAGCTCCGTCGGGATTCAGCATGGGAATGAATACAAAGCTGCACTTTTCCAGCAGACGCTTAACCTCTTCGGAATCCTCCCTAAAAAACCTTACAAGATCAAACAGTCCTTTAGTCGTGGTAGATTCATTCCCGTGCATTTGAGACCAACCAAGGATCTTTATCGGGCCATTTCCGAAGCTGATGCTTTTAATGGGAACATCAAGAAAAGATCTCCCGATCTCTTCAACTTTAAACCGAGGACCAAGGTCATTTAGAATTGGTTCTATATGTGACCAGGTAATATATCTGCCATTTAAACTTTGTTCTTTAAAACCTGAATAACGGTTTGAAAAACTGTTTACATCTTCACTTTTCTTCATGTTTACAAAAGTAAATAATTACAATTTCACAATTGTAAACACAAAAAAGAGGTGCTGCAATTTACATTCTTAAACACAGTGATTACCTACTAACGGAGCCCGGGTGGAAATAATCCAATACGATATTAATTACAACTTAACACATTTATTTTTAGTGATTTATAATCACTTACCTGAAGTTAACAATCAAGTGTAAATTAATGATGATCAGCAGGATTTGCAGGTGTTCAGGGAATGTTTTACATTTGTAAACGTACTAAAATCAACACCCAGTTTACAATGGTAAACACAGAAGAGTTTACAAAACGACTACATGAGGTAATGAATTACTACGACCTTTCGGCGGCTTCTTTTGCCGATAGAATCGATGTAGGCCGCTCCTCTATTTCTCATTTGCTCTCGGGTAGAAACAAACCGAGTTTGGATTTTGTGATGAAGATCATCCAGGCCTTTCCCGAGGTGGAACTTTACTGGCTGTTAAATGGAAAAGGAAGTTTTCCGAAGAAAAGTGAGCAGGCCTCCTCACCTCCATCTTTAGAATCCAACCCTGTTGTACAGGATCTTTTTTCAGAAGAAGAAAAGCCTCAACAGGAATTAAGCGAAGACAGCTCCGGCAAAAAGATCAAGAAAATTGTGATTTTTTACAATGACGGCAGTTTTGAGGCTTATCAAAATTGATTCTCTTTTAAAATTGCCATTACTTTGCAGTATGCGAAAATTACATTTTTCAGCCCTTCTCCTTTTAGGGCTTTCCTCCTGCTATCAACCGGAACGCAAGTGTGAAGATTTCAAGACCGGTACCTTTGAATTCCAATCATACCTTAACGGCGAATTGGTGAAAACCCGGTTTACACGTAATGACAGTATCGAAATAGATACTTTTAAAGGAAGTACAGATACTTCCTCGATTAGGTGGATCAATAACTGCGAATATATCATTAAGAACCTGCACCCAAAGAACCGTGCAGAAGAAAAGCCTTTACATATCAAAATACTCACCACAAAAGACAATAGCTATACTTTTGAATATGGCCTGGTTGGAGAAACAGACAAGCAACGGGGGACGGCAGTAAAGGTGAAATGACCTGAATAAAAAAAAGGCAGCTGATCAGCTGCCTTTTTACTTTTATGCGGGAAAAATTAATCTTTGCTGTTGTAGTAATGAACAATGGTTAAAAGGTCCTGCTTATCCTTTGCCTTTAGATGATTTTCTTTCATGTACTTCTTGAGCTCCTTTTGATCTTCTGCAGGAAACATTTTGATAAAGTTTTTAGTTCTGCTTTCTGCCATCACCGGTTTTGAGTCTCCAAACTTCAGGTAGAAATCGTCTTTGTCAACGTACCTTGCTGGAGTGGCTTTTTGCATAGCGGCAGCTGCCCTTCCTCTTCTAACAGATTTTCTGTTTTTGCGAAGTAGTTGCACTCCGTCTTTTTGTTCAGGAGAAAGTACTTCAAAATAGCCTATAAGGTCCATAGTCTTGTCTTCTCCCCTGTAATACATCATTTTGTAAGGAACATTGTTAAATTCTACAACAACATCCGGATGCAAAACTCTATATCCTTCGTCATCCATCTTGATCTGCATTTCTTCCTTGGCTACATTGTACCTCACCATTGCCTGTAAAGGTTTATTTTCGGGAAAAACCAGCATAGCCTGTTGGAATTCTGAATTTAAATAAGGTGTTCCGTCGATGTTGTCTGACGCGTCTTCATTCTTTTTGATACCCTTCAGGAATTGGTTCATGTATTCCTCTGTATCATTCCTGTTTTTACCGGCCGCGCTACCGGGAGCTCCAATTTGAGCATTTACAGTAGTAGATAAGATTAAAGAAGCAATTAAACTAAAAAACAATGCTTTTTTCATAAGTTGTTGGTGGTTGTTTACAATTAAACAACCAATATACATTTTTACTTATAAAATCTAAAATAGCATCTAATTTTTTCTCAAAAGTTCATTCTGCTCCTCCATGAGCTTGTTCATTTTCTCGAGCAGCTGCACATTTTTGGCAGGCTCTACGGTCTTGTTCTCTGGATCTTCAGCTTTTCTGCGGAAGCGGTTCATCAATTTGACCACGATGAAAACGGTAAAGCCGATAATAAGAAAATCAAGAAGCACTTCGATGAACATCCCGTAGCCAAGACTCACGGCTTCAGTTTCCACTTCACCCGAAGCATTTAGCACCGCTTCTCTAAGCAGGATCTTTCTTTCTGAAAAATGTACACCTTCGGTAAGCAAGGAAAGCGGAGGCATCACTATTTGTTTCACCAGGACATCGACCACTTTATTGAAGGCTGTACCTATGATGATCCCCACCGCCATGTCGATCATGTTGCCTTTTATGGCAAATTCCTTGAACTCTTTGATCAAGCCCATTACTCTTCAAAAAGCTTTATTTGAGCCTCGTCGTTCTGAGCGTTCTTTTTGTTGATCTTTCCTTCTGAAAAATCAGGGGAACTCTGCTTTTGTTCCCCAGCCGTGCCGGTCTCAACAGCTTCTTCTACTACCTCCATGTCCTCGGGAGCGGTCTCTTCTGGCTCCACAAAAGGTTTGGGGTCTAAAAGATTGATCTGCTTCACCTTATCTGTGGTTAACTGATTTCCCAGCGCTTTAATCCCCTTGATGGCAATGAATTCCTCCAGCTCTATAAGATCATTCGGCCTTTGATCCTTACCGCGTACCTTGCTGTATACTACTTCAGCAACCGGCAGGTAATCTGTAGAAACGATCTCAAGGTAATTCTTAGCATTTTCTCCTATGAAGTTTTCTTCTTTTTCAGGATTATCGATAAGGAAGCGTTTTACATAGAAGCGCTCCTTTTCGGCTTCCCAATAGATCGCAGAAATCGGCTTTTTGGGACTCCATTTTTCGAGCACAATAATATCTTCGTCAAACCTTGTCGTCAGCTCGGGTTTAATGGTCTTCGCCACCCCGTTTTGCGTGATAATGAGCAGCCTGTCCTCTCCCTTAAATTCTCCCAGCAGTTCTCCCCTGTCATCAACATTCAGGCGTTTAACGGTCTCATCAAACCAGATCCTTCGGGGTTTTAAAGTAGAAACTCCTTCTTCTTTCAGCTCGATCTTTTTGACCGGGTACTTTGTAACGATATTTCCTTTAACGGCACGGCCTTTAATGGCCATATCGGCAAAATCTACTTCAAATTTCAACTTTTTGATGCTTCCTACCTGTCGCAGGTACACCATGACCACTTCGGCTTCCCCGTTAGGGTTGGCAGAAAAATAAAGTACTTCAGAGCCCTTTTTGCCCTGGCTAAGGTCATATTCCCTGTCGCGGGTGACCGAGGTAACGGCAAAGCGCTTGATATATGAAGCCCCCGATTTTCCGTCTTTGTAGATCATGTTATAGATGGTCCTGCGGTCTTTCTTCTTGAAGATAGCAACATGAATAATGTCTTTCCCAATAAAGGTTTTTGAATCCACCTTGGTCACCATCATTTTACCCTCTTTGGTAAAACAGATCACATCGTCAATATCTGAACAATCTGTAACATACTCATCTCTCTTAAGAGCGGTTCCCACAAACCCTTCTTTGCGGTTCACATAAAGTTTCGTGTTGCGAATGACCACCTTGGTGGCTTCTATATCGTCAAAAAGGCGTAATTCGGTCTTTCTTTCTTTTCCTTCGCCATAATCTTTTTTAAGGCGGGTAAAGTAAGCGACGGCGTAATCCACCAGGTGATCAAGATGATGTTTGATCTTTGCGATCTCCCCTTCTAAAGCTTCAATTTTTTGCTGCGCTTTGTCAAGGTCGAATTTAGAGATCCTTTTGATCCTGATCTCTGTTAACCTTTCAATGTCTTCATGCGTCACCTCTCTTTTCATATGTCCTATATGAGGTTTTAAACCTGTATCAATGGCAGTGATAACTCCGTCCCAGGTTTCCTCCTCCTCTATGTCGCGGTAAATCCTTTCCTCTATAAAAATTCTTTCAAGAGAAGCGAAATGCCATTGTTCCTGGAATTCATCCAGCTTTACCTGTAGATCCTGCTTTAACAGGTCTAGCGTATGATCTGTAGACCTTCTAAGGATCTCAGATACACCAAGGAAAGCAGGCTTATTGTCGATGATCACACAGCTCAAAGGTGAGATGGAAACCTCGCAGTTGGTGAAAGCGTACAGCGCATCAATGGTTTTATCGGGTGAAATATTGCCCGGCAAATGGATGAGGATCTCAACCTTATCTGAAGTGTTGTCCTCGATCTTTTTGATCTTGATCTTACCTTTATCGTTGGCCTTTAAGACCGAATCGATCAAGGTGGAAGTATTGGTGCTGAAAGGGATCTCCTTAACTACCAAGGTATTCTTGTCCAGCTGCGAGATCTTGGCACGTATTCTTACGCGGCCACCACGCAGCCCGTCATTGTAGTTGGTGATATCTGCGATTCCGCCGGTAGCGAAGTCGGGATACAGCTTGAATTTCTTGCCCTGCAGGTGCTTGATACTGGCTTCAATGAGCTCGAGAAAGTTGTGAGGCAGGATCTTGGTACTAAGTCCAACAGCGATTCCTTCGGCTCCCTGAGCCAAAAGCAACGGAAACATCACCGGCAGGTTTACCGGTTCTTTTTTTCTTCCGTCATAAGACAGCTGCCAGTCTGTGATCTTGGGGTTGTAAACTACGTCAAGGGCAAACTTGGAAAGCCTGGCTTCAATATACCTGGGTGCTGCTGCACCGTCTCCTGTTAAAATGTTTCCCCAGTTCCCCTGGGTATCGATGAGCAGGTCTTTTTGCCCCACCTGCACCATGGCGTCGCCAATACTGGCGTCCCCGTGCGGGTGATACTGCATGGTATGACCAACAATGTTGGCTACTTTATTGTACCTGCCGTCATCCAGGTCTTTCATGGAATGAAGTATACGGCGTTGTACCGGTTTAAAACCGTCTTCCAGGGCGGGTACAGCCCTCTCCAGGATCACATAAGAAGCATAGTCCAGGAACCAGTCTTTGTACATGCCGGTAACCCGGGTAAGTACTTCCTGTTCCTCCTGCCCTGCTTCCTGGCCCGGTTCTAGGTTTTCGTCCTGTGGATCGTGTAAATTCTCGTTCTCCATTTAAGCCTTTGCTTTGTTTTTCTCCAGCACTTTGGCCAGAGATATCTTCAGAGATTTTATCTTCTTACCTCTCAAAAAGGTGATATTATACTTGTAATGTCTATAGCCTCTTTTATTGCGGGAGTTGATGTAGATGTGCAATACTTTATAGAAAAAGTAATTTTCTACCTTGAAATTCTGAAGTTTTGATTTCGGAACTTCTGTTCTCTGCTCTCTGTAATGCATGAACTTTGACACCAATAATCCGTTGCTTTTTATGTTGATGGTTTCTCCATCACTGTCAAAGTCGAAGGATTTTCCAACCATAAAAATGTAGATCGCAATAACCAGTGCTATGGCGTTTGGAATGAGACTGCTGTAGTTGAACGGGACATCATCATATTTGATCTCTACCGAAGCAAACGCATTGGTTAGAAACACCGCCACCACAATAATGTAGATGGAGGGCACTATACTGGTCTCTTTCCTGTTGTTAAACCGCATTTGCCTGTTCCTCGACTAGATCAAGTTCCACCTTGAGGTTATCTATAATGAATTCCTGCCTGTCCGGCGTGTTTTTGCCCATGTAGAAGCTAAGCAACTCCTCTATTGACATGTCTTTATCAAGCATTACCGGGTCAAGCCGAATATCTTCTCCAATAAAATTCTTGAACTCATCCGGTGAGATCTCCCCTAACCCTTTAAATCGTGTGATTTCAGGTTTCCCGGAAAGTTTTGCCACCGCCTGCTGTCTTTCATATTCGCTATAGCAGTAGATGGTTTCCTTCTTATTCCTTACTCTAAAGAGCGGGGTTTGTAAAATGTAAAGATGGTTCTCCTTAATAAGCTCTGGGAAGAACTGAAGGAAGAAGGTGATGAGCAGCAGCCTGATGTGCATTCCGTCAACATCGGCATCTGTCGCGATCACAATATTGTTATACCGAAGATCTTCCATAGATTCTTCGATATTAAGCGCTGCCTGCAGCAGGTTGAATTCCTCGTTCTCGTATACGATCTTTTTGCTAAGGCCGTAGCTGTTAAGCGGTTTTCCTTTTAAGCTGAATGCCGCCTGGGTATTCACATCTCTTGATTTGGTTATAGAACCACTCGCAGAATCCCCCTCGGTTATAAAAAGGGTGGTTTCAAGATACCTTTCCTTTTTACTGTCCCCAAGATGGATACGGCAGTCGCGCAGCTTTTTGTTATGCAGACTGGCTTTTTTTGCCCTGTCTTTTGCCAGTTTCCTGATCCCGGAAAGCTCTTTTCGCTCCCTCTCTGCCTGCAGGATCTTGCGCTGAAGCAGCTCGGCTGTTTCAGGGTTTTTGTGAAGGTAGTTATCAAGATGCGTTTTCAGGAAATCGTTGATGTAAGTCCTAACTGTTGGCAGGTCACCTCCCATATCTGTTGACCCAAGCTTGGTTTTGGTCTGGCTCTCAAATACAGGCTCCATTACCTTTATGGAAATAGCCGCAACCATCGATTTTCTAACGTCACTGGATTCATAATTCTTTCCGTAGAACTCGCGCAGGGTTTTCACCACCGCTTCCCTGAAGGCCGCCAAATGCGTTCCTCCCTGGGAGGTATGCTGCCCGTTCACAAAAGAGTGGTACTCCTCGCTGTATTGCGTTTTGCTGTGGGTAATGGCCACCTCTATATCATTCCCTCTCAGGTGAATGATGGGATACAACCTGTCATCATCCTTACTGCTGTCGGAAAGAAGATCTTTAAGACCGTCTTCAGAATAGAATTTTTCGCCATTAAAAACTATCGTGAGCCCCGGATTGAGGTACACGTAGTTCTTCAGCATCTTCTCAATATATTCTGAACGGAATTTATAATTTTTAAAGATGAGCTCATCGGGAATAAAGGTCACTTTGGTCCCGCGTCTCCTGGAAGTCTCCTCCAGGTGTTCCTCGTTCACAAGGTTCCCCTGCTCAAAATCGGCGGAATGTGACTGCCCATCACGGGTAGATTCTACCCTGAAGTTGGATGAAAGTGCATTTACTGCCTTGGTACCAACCCCGTTAAGACCTACAGATTTTTTGAAAGCACGGGAATCGTATTTTCCACCTGTGTTCATCTTGGAAACCACATCGACCACCTTCCCAAGCGGAATTCCACGCCCGTAATCTCTTACGATCACGCGGTTATTCTGCACAGAGATCTCGATGGTCTTTCCTGCACCCATGACAAATTCATCGATACAGTTATCGATCACCTCTTTTAGAAGAATATAGATCCCATCATCGGCACTGGAACCATCGCCAAGTTTACCAATATACATCCCGGGACGCATTCTAATGTGCTCTTTCCAATCCAGTGACCGGATATTATCCTCGGTATATTTAGTTTCTTCGCTCATCGTGATTTCCTGCAGTTATGTGGCTAATATAAGGTTTCCCGAAAAAAGTTGAAATTTTCGGCTTGTAAAATAATTAACAATTGTTTCACAAAAATTAAGCCCTTCCAAAAATAGCATTTTTGAGGCATTTCTTCGGAAGAGATTTTACATCCTAAAAAGATCTCACAGGTCTTGGAACCTGTGAGGGCTAAAACCAACAGGAGCGCGATTCATCGCGCTCCTATAGTTTACTCTAATATTTAAAATCTCAGATCTATTATACGTTGAACCTGAAATGCATCACGTCCCCGTCTTTGACGATATATTCTTTTCCTTCTACACGCATTTTCCCGGCTTCTTTGACCTTGGCCTCACTTCCGTAGGCAACGTAATCGTCATAGGCGATCACTTCGGCACGAATAAAGCCTTTTTCAAAATCGGTATGGATAACACCTGCCGCCTGTGGGGCTGTAGCGCCAACAGGAATGGTCCAGGCACGTACTTCTTTTACCCCTGCGGTAAAATAGGTTTGCAGGTTCAGCAGGTTATAAGCTCCGCGAATAAGTTTGGCAGATCCCGGCTCATCAAGTCCTATGTCCTGTAAGAACATCTGCCGCTCCTCATAATCTTCAAGCTCGGTAATATCAGCCTCGGTTCCAACCGCCAGTACTAAAACCTCTGCTCCTTCACCCTTCACAGCCTCTTTCACCTTCTCTACATAGTCATTTCCGGTCACGGCATCGCTCTCGTTCACATTGCAAACGTACATCACAGGCTTATCTGTAATGAATTGCATGGGGCGAATGAATTCTTCTCTTTCAGCTTCGGTAAGATCAACGGCACGCACAGAATTTCCGGCTTCCAAACCTTGTTTTACCTTTAAAAGTGCAGCTTCTTCTTTCTGAGCCTCTTTGTTCCCGGTTTTGGCAGCACGTTTTACCTTGTCCAGTTTCTTCTCTGCCGTCTCAAGATCTTTTAGCTGCAGCTCCATGTCGATGGTTTCCTTGTCCCTTACAGGATTAATGGCCCCATCCACATGCACAATATTATCATTTTCAAAGCATCTCAACACGTGTAGGATGGCATCTGTCTCACGAATGTTCCCCAGGAACTGGTTTCCCAATCCTTCTCCTTTACTTGCACCTTTTACAAGCCCGGCAATATCAACGATCTCAACGGTAGCAGGCAACACGCGCTCAGGATTCACAAGACTTTCCAGCTTTTCAAGTCTTCGGTCGGGTACGTTGACCACTCCAATGTTAGGTTCAATGGTACAGAACGGGAAGTTCGCGCTTTGCGCCTTCGCGTTTGAGAGACAGTTAAAAAGGGTTGATTTTCCTACGTTTGGTAATCCTACAATTCCGGCTTTCATAAAATATGTTTTGATGCACTTTTTGGCGGGTGCAAATATAGTCATATGAATTGGAATTCGAGGCTCCTATTCTTCTCTGGAATTTCTTCGGAAAATTGACTTCGAAAATGGCTTTTTTAGAACCTCTTGATATTGAATCTTAAATGTTGAATTCGAAATTTTTCTCGCAGAGGCCCCAAAGATTCTCGCCAAGAACGCAAAGATTTTTTCCTGCAGATGTCGCAGATGTCCGCGGAAGAAATACTGTATAAGAGACAAGAGAGCAAAGAAAAGAGACTTCTAAAGTGGCATTTTTGGAACCTCTTGATCTTGAATTTTAAATTTTAAATGCGGAATCCTTTCCCGCGAAGAACGCGAAGACAATTCGTGTTTCGTGGCAGAAGGTTTAAAACCTTATTTGAAATCACCCCTCAATAATGTCATTTTTCAAACCTTTCCCAGCCGAAAAAGGATTGGAAATTCCACCTCTCCCGCTGCCCCAAAACTTTGCTGCAGCTCCTCCTCTATTAAACCCACCGCATTTTCCCCTTTTTGACGCCCATAGTTCTTTACCGATGACCAGGTGTTCAAATACCCGAGTAACCGCTCCAGGCTCCAGTTTTCCCTGCTTTTAAAATGGGGTGTTTCTACTTCTTTAAAGGGAAAAGGAATGCTCTTATACTTCTTATCCAGGTATTTTCTTTCCGGATACCAGTATGGGCCCACGATCTCCCGGTAAAAATGATCTATGATCTTATTTGTTTCAGGATTACTGCGGAAAAGTCCATAACCTATGACTGCTATATATCCGCAGGGCTTCATGACCCGCTTCACTTCATGATAAAAAGCCTCGAAATCGAACCAGTGAATGGCCTGGGCAACGGTGACCAGGTCGAAAAAATCATCGGGAAAATCGGTTTTTTCGGCAGGTTGTAAAGCGTACGAAATATTGCTTTTTTGGACCGCATGTTCCAGCTGATTTTTACTGATATCGCTCGCCTTAACTTCAGCAAAGAATTCGGCCAGCTTCCCGGCTACCTGCCCGTTTCCGGTGCCGCAGTCCCAGGCACGCTGCTTCGGGATGTCCAACTGCTTCAGAAATTCAAAAAGTTCAGGTGGATAGGTAGGACGAAATTTAGCATATTCCGCAGAATTTGAAGAAAAATAGTCTTTCATAATTATTCTTTGATCTCAAGCTCGTCCTTTACCGGGTAATAGATTCCATAGAAGAGCCGCTCCTTATCTTTATCTTCATTGGTCATTATGACCCATTCCTGTGTAACAGTGCCGTCGTTTTTGGGTGTCCAAATGATTTGGTTCCTGTAAGTACCCTTTGCGCCGGACTCTACGGGCCCGGTCAATACCATTTTACCGTTCTCCAGCTTTCCTTCCAGCTTGAGCACATTCCCTGTATTGCTTATCCAGAGTTGATTCCAGGTGGCTTTTTTTCGGTCATAATAGTTATAACTCCTGCCGGATGAATCATTGACTCCGGTCCATGTTTCTGAAATCAAACAATTGTCTTCCAGCTTCCGGATCGTATTCTTTCCCACGATTTCTCCTTTACTGTTTTTCACGATCCACTCCCCTACCCAAAAATCGAAATCACTGTAAGAAGTGTCACAGCAGGCACAGTCTTTTTCTTGAGCAAAGCTCCACGTGGGAAGAACACCAATTAATAAAAAGCAGCTTCTAAAAACCCATTTACGAAGTATCATATTGAAAAAATTCATTTTCAGTTGAAGCATGAAAACTTCAACTGAAATATCCGTTCTCTAAGATAACTTTTTTAAAAGAGATTTTTTCCGCAGGAATTATCTTGGATACAAGAGTCCTGATTCAGCTGATTTTAATCACATTTTCACGACTTTTTAACCCGCCCGGCCGGTTCAACTTTTATATATGCTTTACTTTTGCATCAGAATTTACAACTATGAACAAAGGACTATATATTGCGACTTTAGAACCGCACAGCGGGAAGTCGCTGATCTCTCTCGGACTGATGAGGGCCTTGCTGGGAAAAACAGTAAAAGTCGGCTACTTTAGGCCAATAATCAACGACAAAAAAGGTGGCGAAAGAGATAATCATCTCGACACTGTACTAAAGTATTTTGATCTTAAACTAAAGTATGAAGATGCTTTCGCTTACACGCGTTCTGAAGTTATTCAGAAGCAAAACGACGGGAAATCCGGCGAAGTGATAGACACCATCATTCGCAAGTACAAAAAACTGGAAGACGATTTTGATTTTGTACTCGTTGAAGGCAGTGACTTCTCGGGCGAAGGCAGCGTTTTTGAATTTGATGAGAACGTGACCATTGCCAAGAACCTTGGTCTGCCGGTGATCATCGTGGCCAGCGGCCGCGGCAAAACCAAAGAAGGCCTTATGGGCAGCCTGCAAATGGCATATCAAACCTTTATTAGAAAAGAGGTGCGCGTGCTGGCAATGGTGAGCAACAAGATCGAATTTGCCAATTTACCGGTCGCAACCAATGGTATGCGGGAATTTTTGCCGGATGATGTGGCGGTGTTTGCCATTCCCCTCATCAACACCCTGGCCAATCCTACTTTAAAGGAGATCGTGGAAGAGCTCGACGGAAAGATACTTTTTGGAGAGGAATTCCTTGACAATCAATCCGGTAGTTTTAATGTTGGTGCCATGCAGCTTCGCAATTATCTCAACCATCTTAAGAACGAAAGCCTGGTGATCACTCCCGGCGACCGTGCCGATATCATCCTGGGGGCGCTGCAGGCGCATATTTCCAGCAATTATCCGCGAATTTCAGGAATCATCCTCACCGGCGGTTTAGTGCCCGAAGATTCCATTATAAAACTTATCGAGGGGCTATCGCAGGTGGTGCCTATTATTTCTGTTGAAGACGGAACTTTTAACGTCACTAACCGGGTAGGTGCCATAAAATCGAACATTTATGCCGACAGCACTCAAAAAATAGAGACTTCGGTAAGCACTTTTGAGAAATACATCAGTATCGATCCGCTCATTGGGCGCTTTGTGAATTTCAAACCAAAAGGGATCACCCCGAGAATGTTCCAGTACAGCCTGGTGAAAAGGGCACAACAGCAGCGAAAACATATCGTGCTGCCCGAAGGTACAGACGAGCGGATCCTTACCGCCGCTTCCCGCCTTATGGCCATGGATATTGTCGACCTTACGCTGCTGGGTAACAAAGAGGAGATCAAAAAGCTGATCATGAAACTGGCCCTGCCGGTGGATATCGAAAAACTCAACATCATCGATCCTGCTACTTCTGAATATTTTGATGATTACGTCAAGACCTTCTACGAGCTAAGAAAGCACAAGAATGTCAATATGGATATTGCCCGCGATCTCATGAGCGATGTTTCTTACTTCGGAACCATGATGATCTACAAAGGCCATGCAGACGGAATGGTCTCGGGTGCGGCTCATACCACACAGCACACCATAAGGCCTGCGCTGCAGTTCATCAAGACCAAACCCGGAGTTTCTGTGGTTTCTTCTGTATTCTTCATGTGCCTTGAAGACAGGGTGTCGGTTTTTGGCGACTGTGCGATCAATCCCAACCCTACTGCCGAAGAACTGGCAGAGATCTGTATCTCTTCCGCAGAAAGCAGTAAAGCCTTTGGCATTGAGCCTAAGATCGCGATGCTCTCCTACTCTTCGGGAAGTTCAGGAAAAGGAGAAGATGTCGACCGCGTTCGCGAGGCTACAGAGATCGTGAAGCAACAGCGGCCCGACCTCAAGATAGAAGGCCCAATCCAGTATGATGCGGCTGTAGATCCAAAAGTTGGAAAAAGCAAGCTGCCAAATTCTGAAGTTGCGGGACAGGCGAGCCTGCTCATCTTCCCTGACCTGAATACGGGTAACAACACCTATAAAGCGGTGCAACGAGAAACAGGCGCCCTGGCCATTGGGCCAATGTTGCAGGGACTTAACAAGCCGGTGAATGATCTAAGCCGCGGTTGTACGGTAGATGACGTATTTAATACGGTGATCCTTACCGCCATCCAGGCGCAGGGGATCTAGGTTCAAGGTTTAAGGTTTAAGGTTTAA
>JBAVJB010000175.1:0-18844 GCA_049687495.1 Salinimicrobium sp. | reverse complement strand
AAACTTTTGAAACAAAAAAAGCTCCTCGTTTTCACAAGAAGCTTTTTGGGTGGAAGACCGGGTTCGAACCGGCGACCTCTGGAACCACAATCCAGCGCTCTAACCAGCTGAGCTACAACCACCATTTAAATCGGATGCAAATGTAGTATAAATCCTAACTTCTGCAAAAGAAAAAAAACTAATTTTTACTTGAGATCGAACAGGGAATCTACCGCTACATGCCTGTTCACATTGAAGCCTTCGGCGTACTCCACACCCACCAGCCTGCCTAAATCCCTGGCCCTGTATGTAATACTATCAAGGAAATTGCTGCTGGAAATAGGAGTTTCGGGTTCTTTGCTGTCCTCATCAAAAAATTGCGAGGCATATGCCTTGACCGAATCCACTTTTTTATCCATGAATCCGGTGACGTCAACCACCACATCGGGCTCTAAATTCTTCCATTGAATGTAATGAAAAACCTGCTTTGGCCGCCATTCTGCCTGTGTATTGCCCTGGTAGATGGTCTCGATCTTTCTTAAGCCGCTCAAAAAACAGGAATCGGCGACTAGTTGAGCACCTTTTCCATGGTCAATATGCCGGTCTTCAATGGCATTGCACAGCACGATCTCCGGCCGGTATTTTCTTATTACCTTGATGATCTCCAATTGATGCGCCACGTTATTCACAAAGAATCCGTCACTGAACTCCAGGTTCTCTCTTACCTTGACCCCCAAAATTTTCGCGGCTTCCTTAGCTTCTTTATCTCTAATTTCTGCACTGCCACGGGTACCTAATTCGCCACGGGTGAGATCAAGGATCCCAACTTTTTTCCCTCTTGCGATCTCCTTGGCCAGAGTGGCCGAACAGCTAAGTTCCACATCATCAGGATGGGCACCAATGGCCAAAATATCTAATTTCATTCTTGTTTTCTGTTTAGATTCTTATATCCAGGCTGTCCTTTTTAGTCTCTTCCAGCGCCTGTTCAATATCTGCAATGAGGTCTTCGGGTTCTTCAATACCTACCGAGAACCTCAGCAACCCGTCTGCAATTCCCTGGTTCTCCCTTTCTTCGGGAGAAAGAAGGGCGTGTGAAGTTTTTGTTGGCGAGAGAATAGTTGATTCCACTCCGGCCAGGCTCATGGAAGGCTTGATCAACTTCAGGTATTTCACGAATACGGCAGGATCAAGATCTTTCAGCTCAAAAGAGAGCATGCCGCCAAAACCTTTCATTTGCTTTTTTGCAACCTCGTGATCGGGATGAGATTTCAAGCCCGGGTAGTAAACCTTTGAGATGCTTTCATTCTGTTCAAGATATTCCGCCAGCTGCTGCGCGTTCTGATTCTGTGCCTTCACCCTAAGCCCCATCGTTTTAAGACTTCTCTCTAAAAGCCAGACCGTATAGTCGCTAAGACTTCCGCCGAAATTCTTCGCCAGCTGAAAAACCTTATCAATATGCTCTTTTGAAGCGATCACCGTACCGGCCAGTATATCGCTGTGCCCGCCCATGTATTTTGTAGCCGAATGCACCACCACATCTATCCCAAGATCAAGCGGATTCTGGTTTACCGGGGAAGCAAAAGTATTGTCGATCATGCTTACCAGCCCGTGTTTCTTAGCCAGTTTTGCTATTGCTTCAATGTCTGTAATCGTAAGTAAAGGATTGGAAGGAGTTTCAATATAAATGACCTTTGTATTCTCCTTTATTAGCGCTTCAAAATCTTCGGAAGAAAGTCCTTCAGTAAAAGAATACTCAATTCCGAATTTTTCGAACTCCTCCACCACCAGGTTGCTGGTGCCGCCGTACAGCGTCTTTTGAAAAACCACGTGATCTCCCTGGTGCAAAAAAGCCAGTAAAGCAGTGCTCACGGCGGCCATTCCGCTGCCAAAGATCAATGCAGCCTCCCCGTGCTCCAGGGCAGCCATTTTCTTTGCTAAGGCTTCCTGGTTTGGGGTATTAAAATATCTTGGATACCGCTTGACATCCACATCTTCATAGGCGTAAGAGGTAGACATATACAAGGGCGAGACCGCTCCGTTATATTGCTCATCTTTAAGTTCGCCGGCATGGGCGCAAAGCGTGTTGATTCCCTGTTTTTTCTTGTTCATCTTGAAAAGCGATTAAGTTCGACTAAGGTAAAAAGAATAAATAAAAGCTTGGGTGCCCAAAAATGTCATTTTACTGAAGCTTTCCCGCCGGGTGCGGCAGTTTTCCTGCCACTTTTTTATCTTTACAAATATGAAACTACTATTCAAAAACATCAGGCAGCTGCTGCAGGTTCGCGAAGAACAGGTTAAGCTACTGAAGGGCAGCGAAATGAAAGAGCTGCCATTAATTGATAACGGCTGGCTCCTGGTGGAGGACGGAAAGATCGCCGACTTCGGAAAAATGGAAAATCTTCCCACTTTTGACGGCATTGAAGAAATAGATGCTTCGGGAAAAATGCTGCTTCCCGGATGGATCGACTCACATACGCATTTGGTCTATGCAGGAAACAGGGAACAGGAATTCGTTGACCGCATCAAAGGCCTTACCTATGAAGAAATTGCAAATAAAGGCGGCGGGATCCTGAATTCAGCTAAAAAACTGCAGGAAACTTCAGAAGAAGAGCTTTACCTGCAAACAGCCAAACGGCTTGAAGAGGTGATGCGACTGGGTACCACGGCCATCGAGATCAAATCGGGTTACGGGCTTACTACTGAAGCCGAACTCAAGATGCTTCGGGTGATCAAGAAGCTCAAGGAAAATTACGACCTGCCCATAAAAGCCACTTTTTTAGGCGCACATGCGGTTCCGAAGGAATATAAAGACAACAAAGAAGCTTATCTCAACCTGATCGTGGATGAAATGATGCCAAAGATCGCCGAAGAAAAGCTGGCCGAATATGTCGACATCTTTTGCGAGAAAGGCTATTTTACTGTGGAAGACACTCATAAAATACTTTCCGCAGGAAAAAAGCACGGCCTCGTTCCAAAGATCCACGTCAACCAGTTCAATTCCATTGGCGGTATTCAGGCCGGGGTGGAACACGAAGCGCTATCTGTTGACCATCTTGAGGTGATGGAAGATGCAGACCTGCAAAGCCTTAAGGGCAGCAGCACCATGCCGGTTGCGCTCCCCTCCTGCTCCCTCTTCCTTAGCATTCCTTATGCTCCTGCCCGTAGAATGATCGATGAAGGTTTACCTGTGACCCTGGCGACCGATTATAACCCCGGCAGCACGCCCAGCGGCAACATGAACCTGGTGGTATCGCTGGCCTGCATCAAAATGCGCATGACTCCCGAGGAAGCCATCAATGCTGCCACCGTGAACGCCGCTTATGCCATGGGCCTTAGCGACACACACGGCAGCATCACCAAAGGCAAGGCCGCCAATTTTATTCTTACGGAAGCTGTTCCTTCCTACGGATTCCTGCCCTATTCCTTTGGTGCAAATCATATTGATTCAGTCTTTATTAACGGAAAGAAAATCTCATGAAATCGCTGAAATTTTACGACCGAAAAGGGCTCATGAAATATGTTTCAATAAGGCCCGGGGAAACCAAACTGGGAGAAAAAATTCCGCTGGTTTCAGGTCTTGAGGAGCTGGAAACAACAGGAGCCCAATTTGTCATTTTTGGAATCCCTGAAGACATAGGTGTTCGTGCCAACTACGGCAAACGCGGAACTTCAGCCGCATGGGAGGCTTTTTTGAACGCCTTTCTGAATGTGCAGGTCAATCGCTTCAGCAATCCCGAAAATATTCTCCTTTTAGGAGAGGTAGCGGTTTCCGAAGAAATGAGAAAAGCCGCACACGTCGACATGACCGACCCCAATTATGTCGAAAAGCTGGGCGACCTGGTCGAAAAGGTCGATGAAAAAGTTAGTGAGGTCGTGAGGTTGATCCTGGAGGCAGGAAAAACTCCCGTGATCGTTGGCGGCGGGCATAATAATGCCTTCGGAAATATCAAAGGCACTTCTGAAGCCTTTCAAAAACCGGTGAACGTGCTCAATATTGATGCTCATACCGATCTTCGTTCCACCGATCACCGCCACAGTGGAAACGGCTTTAGCTATGCCCTCCAAAATGGCTTTTTGAAGCGGTATGCTGTTTACGGGCTGCACGAAAATTACACTCCGGAATACATTTTTGAAGAAATGAATAATTCCGAAGACCTTCAATTCGTACTTTTTGATGATCTGGAAGGAGATCAAATTTTGCCATTTTTGGAACCTCTGGATTTTGTGAAGCAAGATAAATTCGGACTTGAACTGGATTGCGACGCTATTGCAAATTTCCCCAGCAGCGCGATCTCCCCCACCGGTTTTTCTCTAGAAAGTGCGAGACATCTGGTGAAGCAGGCGGCAAAACAGGATAATTGTGTTTATTTTCATGTTTGTGAAGCTTCAGAAAACGGTGCTTTTCCAACAGGAAAAGCCCTGAGCTACCTCATAACCGACTTTATTAAAAACAAAAAATCATGAACGAAAGTTTTGCCTGGATCATAGAACCTGTCGCGAAAGGAGTGGAACTCGCAGGTGTTTCTACAATAGTAATTGGAGCACTTTTGGCTTTGGGGCGTTACCTCTTTAATTTTCAAGGAGGCCAACGCAGCTATTCGACCCTTAGACATGATCTTGGTAAAGCAATTCTCCTGGGCCTAGAATTCCTGGTAGCTGGTGATATTATTGCCACGGTGACCGTAGATCCTACAATGACACAGGTCCTGATCCTGGGCTTGATTGTAATAATCAGGACCTTTTTGAGCTTCTCCCTTGAGGTAGAACTGGAAGGTCAATGGCCATGGCAGAAAAAAAGAAAAAAGAATGACAATAATTCCTTTTGAACCCAAATATGCAGCCGCTTTTAAAGCACTTAATGTCGAGTGGCTGGAACATTTTTTTTGGGTAGAGCCTCACGATGAGGAGGTGCTTGGCAATCCCGGAAAATATATAATAGCTCCCGGCGGAAAGATCTTCCTGGTGAAGGACGGAGAGGAAGCTGTGGCCACTGTGGCACTTATGAAAATGGAAGATGGTATTTACGAACTCACCAAAATGGCGGTAGCGCCTAAGATGCGTGGCAAAAAAGTAGGACAAAAGCTCATGACCTACACGCTCGATTTTGCGCGTAAACAGGACTGGGAAAAACTCATCATCTATTCTAATACCAAACTTGAAAACGCGATCTACATCTACAAAAAATTTGGATTCAGGGAAATTCCTTTAGAAAAAGACCTGCCCTATGATCGCGCAGACATTAAAATGGAGCTGCCACTTTCTTAAATCTCTGCTAAATCTGTGGCAAAAAAGCCCTTTTTGACTAGTTTTATTCTCTAAACTTATTAATATGAGATATATAGCTAGCATCTTTCTTTTCAGCCTGCTGTTTGTAGGATGTAAAGAAAAATCTGAAGGCGCAGAGCCTATAGAGCCAGAACAGGAGATGGAAACTGGGCAGGTGGAACTTGAAGCTGAAACTCCCGAAGCTTCAGGAATAAAAATTCACCCTATTTCGCACGCCACGGCAGTGATCACCTGGGACGACACCAATATTTACCTCGATCCCGTAGGAGGCGCCTCAGCCTTTGAAGGGCAAAAGGATCCAGACCTCATCTTCATTACCGACATCCACCAGGACCACCTGGACCTAAACACTTTAAAAGCCATGAATCTTGACGGGGTGAAGATCGTGGTGCCAAAAGCCGTACAGGAAGAACTGCCCAATTCTTTAGCATCTCACCTTGAGGTGATGAACAACGGGGAAACAATTACCCTCAACGGATTTTCAATTCAAGCCATTCCCATGTACAACCTGAGAGAGGAAGCCAAACAATTCCACACCAAAGGCAGAGGGAACGGTTATGTCATAGAAAAAGACGGAAAACGACTTTATATAGCCGGGGACACCGAAGATATTCCTGAAATGAGGAACCTGGAGAATATCGACATCGCACTGGTGCCCATGAACCTCCCTTACACAATGCCCGTTACAGCAGCCGCTGACGCTGTGATCGAATTTGCACCAAAGACAGTTTACCCGTATCATTACCGGGGGCAAAATGGAATGGCTGACGTTCAAAAATTCAAACAGCTCGTAAACGAAGCCAATAAGGATATCAAAGTTGTTCTTGAAGATTGGTATCCCAACGAAACAAAAAAACAATAGCTACCAATAACCCGCTTTTTAGCGGGTTATCTTTTTTTTAGAACCGCCTGTTACAAGCTTTTGCTTAACTTGAGTATACTTATCCCAACCAATGAACATCATTTTTTCTAAAATAAATTCTTTCTACCACAGGATAAAGAGTAAGATCATTTTTTACCCCACCTTGCTGGCCATTTGTGGATTGTTGTTCGCCTTCCTGATGATGTACCTGGAGGACCTTGGGATCTCCAATTACCTGGTGGAAAATGCGCGTTTTTTAGTGGTCAACAACGGGGATACTGCCATGACCATTCTCAGCGTCTGCATTACCGGGCTTATCTCTATGATGGTCTTTAGTTTTTCCATGGTAATGCTGCTGCTCAACCAGGCTTCCACCAATTATTCTCCGCGGCTTTTACCGGGATTGATTTCTGATCAAAAACACCAGATCATCCTGGGTATATTCCTGTCCAGTATTCTCTACTGCATCTTCATCCTGTTTTCCATTCAGCCCACGGGAGACCAATACCAAATTCCGGGATTTTCGGTGCTTCTGGGCATCCTGTTCACAGTCAGCTGTTTTTATGCTTTCATTTACTTCATTCACAACATCTCGCAAAGCATTCAGATCACTCACATCCTGGATGAGATCTTTCTTTCTGCGGAAGAAAACCTGAAAGGCCTGCTTAAAAAGGAGGAGAAAGAGCAACTCGATTTTCCAAACACTGAAAACTGGCACGAATACCTGACCGAGAAAAGCGGCTATTTCCAGTATTTCTCTACCGAAGGGGTAATCAACTTCTGTAAAGAAAAAGATACAAAAATCGAGGTGGTCGTGGTGAAAGGAAAATTTGTGCTGAAAGGAATTCCGCTGATAAGGTCACAAAAGCAACTTAAGGAGGAGGACATGAAAACGCTGCTCAATTATTTCCATTTTTCGAGGGAAGAATTGATCTCCGATAATTATGTGCTGGCATTCAAACAGATCACCGAAGTGATCGCAAAAGCAATGTCGCCCGGCATCAATGATCCCGGGACAGCCCTAAATGCCATTGATTACCTCACAGAGCTCTTTAGGCTGCGGATGCTTAAAAAAGACGAAAGCTTTATTTCTAAAGATGAAGAGACCTTCATAAAAGTAGCTACAGTGTCCTTCGAGGATCTGCTTTACAACGTGTTGGCTTCAATTCGCACCTACTGCAAGCAGGATATCATTGTGGTAAGAAAATTAGGCACCATGTTCTTTTATCTCCAATCTCAAAAAGCAGCAAAAGAAGAATACCACAACTGCCTCAAACAGGAGGCGGCACGGCTGCTGGAAGATGCCGAAGCAATGCTGGACAACCGCAAAGATCTTTCTGTACTCGATCAATTGTCCAAAAAACTTCAACTGGAAAGGGAATAATTCCTTCTGAAGCATTCGGGAATTTACTTGATCATGTAATATTTGGAAGGTCCAGAAACCGAAAAAAAAACCAAAAAAATTATAATACTTCCCTGTAAATAAGTAGTTTTAGCTGCTGGTTCCCTACACCAATTGATAATTTCCTTTCCATATTGGTTAGTGCATGGTGAAACAAATTTTACTAAGTAGTCTTCTTTTTTTATTTCCCCTGGTTGGCAAAGCCCAGGAGTCTTCCCTTCCCGATACCTTACGAGTAGCGCACATTGCGCAAAAGGAGAATCTTTCCCAGCTCAATGTGCTGCAATTCGATTTTGATGACAACGGCTATCTCTGGGCGGGTACCGAGGATGGTCTCAACAGGTTCAACGGCTACAGGATGAAGACCTTTACTCAAACTGCTTCAGAAGGTGCGGGACTTACAGATGACCATATTCGCGGCTTACTTTATTCCAATGATACGCTATGGCTGGGTACCAACACACAATCAATCGAAGCCTACATCCCTTCCCGGGATAAATTCCTGCACTTCAACAAAAAAGATAAAATAGCTGATGATCCCTCCTTAAGCTATACCCATGGGATCTTTGAGCTGAACGATAAATATCTCATGGCAAGCGCCTTGAAGAACTGTATTTTGATCGACAGAAGTTCTTTGGAAATCCAGGTGCTTCCGCTACCGAGTTCTTCTGTCAATGATTACGTGTTGAGCCTAAGCAAAACCGAAGATGGAAATTACCTTTTAGGCACCTATTTCAACGGCATTTTAAAACTGGATCTTGATCGTAAGAGCATAGAGGACCTTTCGGAATTCAATTCTTTTGATGATAATCCCGTTCATGCGATGCAAAAAACTTCCGAAGGAGATCTTTTTATAGGGTCTCAAAAAGGGCTGTTTTACTACTCGTTTTCCTCAGGCTGTTTGCAGCAGATCGGTGATCAGGAGGTTAATGTTCGCAGCTTTTATGACTGGGATGAGGAGCATTTTCTTCTGGGCTGTTCCTCCGGACTTAAATTCCTGAACAAAGGGAGCCGTGAGATCAAAGAAGTGGTACTGGCGGGATATGACAAGGAGCTTTTTTCTCCTGTAGAGATCCTGCAGATCAAGCGTGACGCCGGCCGGGGGATCTGGATGGGTTCCCAGGGAAAAGGCTTGTTCTACTACCATCCCGCGAGGCAAAAATTTACTCCAAAACGAATTAGGCTTCCAAATGAACCGGAAAGGGACTACATCAGCATTTTCAATTTTCTAAAGGAAGATAAGAATCTATGGCTGGCGACGACCATTGGTTATGTAAAACATGACCTGGAAACCGGCAAATATAAATTATACCGCAAAGATGGACTTGGCTACACACTTGTAAAGAACAACGGTCAAATTTGGGGTGGTGGATTCAACCAGGGGCTGGAAAAATACAATAGAGAAAAAGACCTTTTTGAAGAGGTTACTCCCAGGACCGATATTCCCGACAGGGATATTGCTGAGATCGTGTCTATTACAAGCGACAGCCTGCTTGTCAACACCTGGTCCTCGGGAATATATTCCGTAGATCCAAATAATTTTGAGTCACATCAGCTGAAGATCAACGGCAAAGACCTGCACCGCGCAAGGGCTTCCTTTAAAGCAAAGGACGGTACAATCTGGCTGGGATCAGATGACGGCCTCTTCAGAATTAAAGCCGGAAAAACAAAAAAGTATGAACACCTCGCCTCTTCGAAAAATTCTCTGAGCAACAACAGGGTCTTCAGTATTACACAAGATGCAAAAAACAACCTGTGGATAGGAACTGCAAAAGGCCTCAACAAGCTGGATCTCGAAAATGACAGCATCACGCGTTACCTGGAGCAGCCCGGGCTGCCAAATGATTTCATCTATGGGGTCCTGGCCGATAATCATGACAATATTTGGGTGAGCACCAACCGCGGACTTTCAAAACTGGAACCGGCGACAGGGACTTTCACTAATTTCACCGAGCAGGACGGCCTTCAAAACAATGAATTCAACGGAAAATCTGCTTATAAAGATGACAGAGGTTTCCTGTATTTTGGAGGGATGAACGGCTTTAATGTCTTTCATGCAGACAGTATCCCGGTGAATGAATATGTAGGAAAGACCATTATTGAAGACGTGGAGCTCTTCGGAAGCCCAATCGATGAAAACATCATCTACACAGACTCCATCTCGTTCAACTATGATGAGAATGTGATCACCTTCAACTTTACCTCCCTTAACTACCTGCTTCCGGAAAAGAACAGGTACCAGTTCAAAATGCTTGGCTTTGACAAAAAGTGGCGACCTATTACAAAGGAACGCACCACCACTTATACGAACCTCAATCCCGGCACCTACACCTTTCTGGTTAGAGGCAGTAACAATGACCTGGTTTGGGGAAAACCTGATGCTCTTTTTCTTACCATAAGAGCTCCCTGGTATGCGACTGTTTACTTTAAGATCTTCCTTACAATGGCCGTGTTGCTCTTGATCACGTCTATCTATTTAATACGATACAATCAAAAGAAGGCTGAAAACCTGCGTCTCCAAAAAATGGTAGAAGGTAGGACCGCAGAACTTCAAAAATCCAATGAAGACCTGGGAACAGCTATGACCCTGGCACAGGAACAAAAAAATAATATCACTTTCCTCATGCAGGAGCTCAATCACCGTGTAAAGAACAACCTGCAGTTGATCGCCAGTCTATTGGACATTCAAAAGGAAGGAATTAGCGATGAACTTGCAAAGAACAATTTACAGGCAGCTCAAAACAGGCTGTTTACAATCGCCACCATTCATGACCTCCTCAGCGA
Source organism: Salinimicrobium sp. (assembly GCA_049687495.1). Lineage (GTDB taxonomy): Bacteria > Bacteroidota > Bacteroidia > Flavobacteriales > Flavobacteriaceae > Salinimicrobium. The sequence goes on along the minus strand of JBAVJB010000175.1, from coordinate 8,531 downwards.
AAAGAGCCATGGTCAAAATTTTAAACTGGATCTTTTCATTACCACTTTGGCTAATGAACTGGTGCAGTTCATGGATGCCAAGGTGAACCTGCAACTCGAACTGGAGCCCCTTGAGGTCAACAAAAAATGTATCACTCCGTTAGGGATCATCATTAACGAGCTTGTGACCAATACCTTAAAACATGCATTTCAGGACGGGCAGGAGAAAAAGCAGATCAGCATTAGGTTGAGCAAAGAGAATAATGTGGCAAAATTAGAGTATCTTGATAATGGCATAGGTATAGCCGAAAATATCAGGAACAGGGACGGCTCCCTGGGAATGAAATTAATAGGGAACCTGGCCCAACAATTAAAGGGCGATATGGTCATTAAAGACGATAATGGGACCCACATCATTATTCGATTTAAATGCTAAAGTTTAAACAGAACAGCAAAACCAGAAGTGTATGAATAGAGTTCTACTCATCGAAGATGAAATTATCATAGCAGAAAGCCTGAGGCTGTTTTTGAACAAAAATTCCTATGAAGTGGAAATTGCTTCCAACAGTGAAAAAGCAATAGAGAACCTTCAAAAAGAGGAATTTTCAGGCGTCATCTGTGATATTAATCTGCAGGAGGAAGTAAACGGGATCGAGATCATTCAGAAGTATCATAAGCTCGAAAACCATGGGCCGGTTATTTTCCTTACCGCTTATTCCAATCCGCAGGTCATGGAAAACGCCGAAGCTGTCACTCCTTATGCCTACATCATTAAACCCTTCAACAACCAGCAGTTATTAACTACGCTCAACCTGGCGATCAAGAACCAGGCTTCCATGACTAAACCTGAAGTAGATCCCGGCCTTACCGGCCAGCTTAGCAGCAGGGAACTGGAGATCCTTCATTTACTGGCTACAGGAAAAACCAACAAGGATATTGGCAAGGATCTTTTTATCTCAAAATACACCGTTGACACCCACGTCAAGAACATCAAGGAAAAACTCAACCTGAACAAAAAAGGAGAGTTGATACGGTTTGTCCTGTCAAACCAGCTAAATTGATAAAAAAATCCCTTAGCACCTCATGGCACTAAGGGATAAATATTTGAAAAAGCTAAACGTTTAACGCACCAGCTTTTTGTATTTTATCCTTTTTGGAGTAAGGTCGGCTCCAAGTCTTTTCTTCTTGTTCTCTTCATATTCAGAGAAACTTCCTTCAAAGAAGTACACCTGCGAATCGCCTTCAAAAGCCAGGATGTGCGTACAAACCCTGTCCATGAACCAACGGTCGTGAGAAATGATCACCGCACAACCGGCAAAGTTCTCAAGTCCCTCTTCCAAAGCACGAAGTGTATTTACATCCAGGTCGTTAGTAGGCTCATCCAGCAGCAGCACGTTACCTTCTTCCTTAAGCGTCATGGCAAGGTGCAGGCGGTTTCTTTCCCCACCTGAGAGCATGCTTACTTTTTTGTTCTGCTCACTTCCGCTGAAGTTGAAACGGCTCAAATAGGCCCTGGAATTTACCTGGCGGCCACCCATCATCACAAGCTCCTGCTCATCACTAAAGTTCTGCCAAATGGTCTTTTCAGGATCTATATTGGTGTGACTTTGGTCAACATAGGCGATCTTGGCGGTCTCTCCTACCTCAAAAGTTCCCTTGTCAGGCTGCTCCTCATCCATGATCATCTTAAAAATGGTGGTCTTCCCGGCACCGTTTGGCCCAATAATACCCACAATTCCCGCCTGCGGAAGTTTAAAATTAAGGTCTTCATACAGCAATTTGTCTCCAAATGCCTTGCTCACCCCTTTTGCTTCTATCACATTGGTACCAAGTCGTGGACCGTTGGGGATGTAGATCTCCAGCTGTTCGTCCATCTTCTTCTGGTCCTGGCTCATCAACTTGTCATAGTTGTTCAAACGGGCCTTTTGTTTCGCATGTCTTCCTTTTGGCGCCATACGGGACCATTCCAGCTCTCGCTCAAGAGTCTTTTGGCGTTTGCTGGCCTGCTTTTGCTCCTGTGCAAGGCGCTTGGCCTTTTGATCAAGCCATGAGGAATAATTTCCTTTCCACGGAATTCCTTCCCCACGGTCCAACTCCAGGATCCATCCAGCAACATTATCAAGGAAGTAACGGTCGTGAGTCACGGCGATCACTGTTCCTTTATACTGCTGAAGGTGATGTTCTAACCAAAGCACAGATTCGGCATCAAGGTGGTTGGTAGGCTCATCCAGCAGCAATACATCCGGCTCCTGCAATAACAGTCGGCATAATGCAACACGGCGGCGCTCTCCACCTGAAAGTACCCCGATCTTCTTATCTGAATCTGGTGTGCGAAGGGCATCCATCGCGATCTCCAGTTTAGTATCGAGTTCCCAGGCATTGCTGGCATCGATCTTGTCCTGCAGCTCGGCCTGTTTGTCCATAAGCTTCTGCATCTTGTCAGCATCTTCGTAGACCTCGGGAAGACCAAACATGTCGTTGATCTTGTTGTACTCGTCAAGAATAGCTACAGTTTCTGCAGCGCCTTCTTTTACAACCTCCAAAACTGTCTTGTCCTCGTCAAGCTGCGGTTCCTGCTCCAGGTATCCTACAGAATATCCCGGGGCGAATACCACATCTCCCTGATAGTTCTTCTCTACCCCTGCAATAATGCGAAGCAAGGTCGATTTTCCCGAACCGTTAAGTCCCAGGATCCCAATCTTGGCCCCGTAAAAGAAGCTAAGGTAAATATTCTTTAAAACCGGTGTGTTTGCTCCCTGGTAGGTCTTGGTAAGACCCGACATGGAAAAAATCACTTTTTTATCGTCTGCCATAAATGTTGTTTTATCGTTTACTGCTGAAGGTCAAAAAATTAGCTTTTTCGCCTTCAGAAATTTGTTCTGCAAATATCACAAATTCTTAAGCTTTTTCAGCCCCAGAAATAGAATTTTCAGGAATGTAACCCAAGCTCCCTCAAAATTATGAGCAGCTGCCCGCTGTGATAGGCGCTGTGCTCTATCACCAGCAAAGCTTCCCTGAAAAAACTGTGATTTGGATTTGACGGTACAGGTTCAGAAAGTTCAGAAGTCGATAAAAGATTGGTCAAAGCCTGTCGGTCGTCAAAAAAGGCATTTTTGAGACCTTTCCAATCCTCTTTGCTCTTCGGGCTTTGCTCCTGCGGCCAATAGCCGTCTGGCCAGCTATGGGCTTTGTAGTCTTCCCTAATGCAATAGTTCAATATATCCTTCTGCGTAAACCACATATGGTAAAACAGCTCATAAAAGGAGTACGGCAAATTTTTTGGCCGTTCCCCCAGCCTCTCGTAAGTGATCTTCTGAAGCATCTCGTCTACCGGCATGAAAGCCTCACCTCCTTCCAGGTGCTTTATCAGCGTTTGCTTGAGTTCATTGTTCGTCGCCATTTCAAATCAAATTAGTTTCCCTTAAAAATACCCATTTATGGGGATTGTAGCTTCATTCCGAAGCATATACTTTTGAGCGTTTTGTATACTGCCACGGCTTCTTAAACAATTTAAACCTGAATAACCTTCTTATGAGAACAATGAAAATTTTAAAAATCTGCTTCCTTTTTGCCTTTTTTGCCACCGGATTTAGTGCTTATGCCCAGGAAACTGAAACCTCTAAACCCGAACGCGATTATAAAGTAAGGCCGATACGTTTGGGAGTAAAATTGGGCTTTCCGAATTTTGTCGGCGGAAACCTGGAATATGTGACGCCGCTGCTCAATGACAAGCTTTCTGTTAGCCTGGATTATTCCACAATAAAATCTGATTGGTTCCTGAAGGATGAAGACCAGGAAGATGCCAGCCTCGATTTTTCCTATGTGGAAGGTGGACTGAATTATTACTTTTTTAAAGCAGGTAAAGGACTTTATGGAGGTGTTGGATACAACAACATGAAGTTTGAAGGCCAGGTTGCAGTTTCAAAAGATGGTGTGGACGGCACGGGAAATATCAATTACAACCACAGTTCTATGAATATTAAATTGGGAGCAAAAATTGGCGGCTTGTTCTATTTGAGGCCCGAAATTGGCTACTCATTTTCTTCCCTGCCCAAGACGATCGATTATGTGGCGAAATATGATGATGGCAGCACCGAAACAGAGACCTATGACCTGGTTGATGAATTAGCTGTACCGGACATATTTTTCAAAGGATTTATGGCCAACATAGGGATTGGGTTTGCCTTTTAAACGAGAACAAATTTTGCCATTTTTGGAACCTTATCTTCCGAAGGGAATAGCCGGGAAACACAAAGGGTTGAGCCGTTAAGCTCAACCCTTTTTTATTAAAACCTTAAACCCTTCCTTTAAGGGCATTAAAGGCCCAGGACATCACAAAAAACCCTATTCCTACTGTAGAAAATCCTATTGCGTATTCTCTGTACTTCAAAACACCCAACAAAACAAGGGCGATCCCTATCAGCAGCATAATAAATGAGGTCCAGGCGCATATTCCGTTTTTGTTCATTCCCATTTTGATCAGTTTCAGTTCTTTTAAGTTACGGAAAATCTGAAAAGCAGAAGAAATAGATTTTCCGGGGCCAAAATTAAGCAAGTATGTCCATGCTTTTCCTAATAAAGATCAGGTTTTTTAATGGTTTTTGAAAGATCATAATTCTTTGGTTTTTGTATTTTAGCAACCATTCAAAAAATAAGGGGCTCCAAAAACGACCTTTTTGGAACCTTTTGAACGAACAACAACAGCTAATCAATGGATATTCAATTCAATAAAAACGAAGACCACAACAAACTTTTAGTGGCCGAACTTAGAGACCGGCTTAAGAAGATCAAGTTGGGCGGTGGCGAAAAAAAAATAGAGAAACAGCATTCCAAAGGCAAAATGACTGCCCGGGAACGAATAGATTATCTGCTCGACGATTCCGAAAATGCGGTTGAAATAGGCGCTTTTGCGGGAGACGGCATGTATGAAGAACATGGCGGCTGTCCCAGTGGCGGGGTGGTCGTGAAGATTGGAAAGGTTTCTGGCCAGCAGTGCATAGTTGTTGCCAACGACGCCACGGTCAAGGCCGGCGCCTGGTTTCCCATCACGGCCAAAAAGAACCTGCGCGCCCAGGAGATCGCCATTGAGAACAAATTGCCAATCATTTACCTGGTCGATTCGGCCGGCGTTTACCTGCCCATGCAGGATGAGATCTTCCCCGATAAAGAGCACTTCGGAAGGATATTCAGGAACAATGCCGTCATGAGCAGCATGGGAATTACGCAGATCTCAGCCGTGATGGGCAGCTGCGTTGCAGGGGGAGCTTACCTTCCTATCATGAGCGATGAAGCCTTGATCGTAGATAAAACCGGAAGTATTTTCCTTGCCGGAAGCTACCTCGTAAAAGCTGCCATTGGTGAGTCTATAGACAATGAAACTTTAGGCGGAGCAACGACTCATAGCGAAATTTCGGGCGTTACAGATTATAAGGCCAAGGACGACAAAGACGCTCTTGACACCATCCGCGGATTGATGGACAAGATCGGGGACTTTGAAAAAGCCGGCTTCAACAGGAAAGAGCCTAAAAAACCTGCAAAAGATCCGCAGGATATCTACGGAATCCTTCCGAAGCAAAGAAATGAGCAATATGATATGCACGAGATCATTGCGCGCCTGGTAGATAATTCTGAATTTCAGGAATACAAGGAAGGATACGGCCAAACCATCATCACCGCCTATGCCCGTATTGACGGCTGGGCAGTAGGAATTGTGGCCAACCAGCGCAAGATCGTCAAGACCAAGAAGAAAGAAATGCAGTTTGGCGGGGTGATCTATTCAGATTCTGCCGACAAAGCCACCCGCTTTATCGCCAACTGTAACCAGAAAAAAATTCCACTCGTGTTCCTGCAGGATGTGACCGGCTTTATGGTAGGCAGCAAAAGTGAACACGGCGGCATCATCAAAGACGGCGCAAAAATGGTAAATGCGGTAAGTAACTCGGTAGTACCGAAGTTCACCGTGATCATTGGAAATTCCTACGGTGCCGGAAATTACGCCATGTGCGGAAAAGCTTACGACCCCAGGCTGATCTTTGCCTGGCCAAGTGCCGAGCTTGCCGTGATGGGCGGCACACAGGCTGCCAAAGTACTCGCCCAAATAGAGACTGCTTCTATGGAGAAAAAAGGTGAAAAAGTAGACGCCGAAAAGGAGAAGGAAGTTTTTGAGCAGATCAAGGCTCGCTACGACAAACAAACTTCGGCCTATTATGCGGCTGCCCATTTATGGACAGATGCCGTGATCGACCCACTTGACACCCGGAAATGGATCTCCACGGGAATTGAAGCGGCCAACCACGCACCAATTGAAAAAGATTTCAACCTTGGCGTGATCCAAACCTAATTTTGCCAGCACAAACCTCTCAAAAATGCGATTTTTAAGACCTCTTATATTTTTAGCCTTTTTCAGCCTTCACTTTTCACAGGCGCAGGTGCTAAGCGACAAACATGAATTTACCGAAGCAGACACCTTAAGAGGTTCTCTTCGTCCCGAAAGGGAGTTTGACGTGCTGAAATACCACCTCAATGTGAGGGTGAACCCGGAAGAAAAATTCATATCGGGGTATAATACCATCACCTTTAAAGCTGAAGCCGCCCTGCCTGTGATGCAGGTAGATCTTTTTGCTAACATGAAGGTGGATTCCATCGTTTTCCACGGAAAAAATTTGGAGTACACCCGTAAGTATAATGCGGTCTTCTTGAAAATGCAGCCGGAGCTGAAAAAGGAAGCAGTTGATTCCCTTCAGTTCTACTACTCCGGAAATCCTGTAGTTGCCGATAATGCTCCCTGGGACGGCGGTTTTGTTTACGAGAAAGATGAGCAGGGCAATCCATGGATTGGTGTTGCCGTGCAGGGAACAGGCGCCAGCCTTTGGTACCCAAACAAGGATCACCAGAGCGATGAGCCCGAAGAGGTGCTCATCGAGGTTGCCGTGCCTAATGGATTAATGGATGTCTCGAACGGGCGTTTTCTTGGAAAAGAAGACCTGGGTGATGGCTACAGCCAATGGAACTGGAAGGTGAACAGCCCCATCAACAACTATGATGTCATCATGAACATTGGAAATTATGTACATTTCAGCGATAAATTCCAGGACCTTGACCTTGATTATTACGTGCTGCCCTCCAACCTGGAAAAGGCCAAGCAACAGTTTGCAGAGGTGAAAGACATGATGGCCTGTTTCTATGAAAAATTCGGCCCTTATCCTTTTGAGGAAGACGGCTATAAATTGATCGACACGCCTTACCTGGGGATGGAGCACCAAAGCGCCGTTGCCTACGGGAACATGTACAGGAAAGGTTACCTGGGCCGCGACCTAAGCGGAACGGGCATTGGCCTGAAATGGGATTTTATCATCATCCATGAGTCGGGTCACGAGTGGTTCGGAAATTCCATAACGGCATCAGACATCGCCGACATGTGGATACATGAAGGTTTCACCACTTATTCTGAAGCTGTTTATATAGAATGCCGCTGGGGCAAGGAAGAAGCTTTGGAATACTTAAAAGGTATTCGTAAAAATGTAGGAAATAAAGCTACTTTGATCGGTGAGTACGGCGTGAACAATGAAGGTTCGGGTGATATGTACTACAAAGGCGCAAACCTGCTTAATACTATTCGCAGTATTTACAATGATGACGAGCTGTGGTGGAAAACCCTCAAAGATTATACGCTTACTTACAGGCACAAGATCATTTCCACAAAAGAAACAGAAGCCTTTTTTAATAAAGCAACTTCAGTCGACCTGAAACCGGTTTTTGACCAGTACCTGCGACATACCGCCTTGCCCGAACTTCAGCTGAAAAAGAAAGGAAGAAAGCTGCTTTATCGTTGGAAGGCCGATGTTGAAAATTTCAGCATGCCTGTAGATGTTATGTTCCACGGTGAGGAAATGAGGATCTATCCTACTTCCGAATGGCAAAAATTTCCGAAGAAAAGAGTGAAGCCTGAAGAGCTGAAAGTAGTTGAAAAAGAGTTCTATGTCACCACTCAAAAAGTGGAATAAATAAGCCTTTTTTGACACCTACTCCATCCGGCTTTTCAACGTATTGGCACGGTGGATCTTTCCATTGGGCGTTTCCTCGAATTTTTCTACAAAGTAGATCTTTTTAGGCAGCTCATATTTTCCCAGCTTGTGATAATTCTTGATCTCCCGCTCCAGGTTGTGCAGTGCGGTTTCAGAAAATTCACTTTCCACCATGAGCACCAGTTTTTCTCCCAAAGCAGGATCGGGCAGCGAGGTTACAAAGAACCTGTGGGCGATTATGGGCGCCAGTTTATCTTCAATTTCCTCGGGATACAACTTGATCCCGCCGGAATTGATCACATTGTCAAAGCGGCCTTTCCAGATGAATTGTTTTTCAGAAACCATATCGACAACATCGTTGGTGATCAACGTATGTTCTGAAAGTTGAGGGGCATCAATGACCAGGCATTCCCGGTCATCTGTAGAAAGGCTCACGCCCGGCAAGGCTGTAAAGGGTACGGGATCCTGTTCCTTCTTTTTGGAATTCACACGGCGGGCCGCGACATGAGAAACAGTTTCGGTCATGCC
>JBAVJB010000174.1:0-8528 GCA_049687495.1 Salinimicrobium sp. | reverse complement strand
AGCCTGTTAAGGTTGCATTGTTAATGTCTGCAGAACAAACTGAGACATTCACCACGTTCGGTTCCTGGGCTTCTTCAATAACTGTAATGTTAAAAGTTACAGAATCTTGTCCTGAAACACATGGCTGAGAATTATCAACAGTATAGGTTATAGGGTAAACACCGGGACCAATTGCAGGGTTAAAATTTCCATCTGCGTTAAGAACTCCAGGGTCAGCTGTAAAGTTACCACCTGTTGTAGCGTCGCTGCTCAAAATGGTATCATCAAGAACAATTATTGCATCTGTGTCATTAACTGTTTTGTGTGAAATTGTTCCTGCCTCAGCTGTTTGAGACTGGATCACATTTACAGAAATGACTACAGATTCTCCTCCTACAGTATATGTAGTTGCAAAGGTTCCAATTGGATTGGTCTGGTACTGATTAAATAATTCTCCAATAGTAAAGTTATCGAATGTTCCTCCTGTTGGAAGGTCAGTCTCTAGAAACACCTGATTTTTATAAAAATCTCTGAAGCCTGCTAAGGTTGCATTATTAATGTCTGCAGAACAAACTGAGACATCCACTACATTCGGTTCCTGAGTTTCTTCAGTGACAGTGATTTCAAAGGTGACAGAATCTTCACCGGAAACACATGGCTGACTTTCATTGACCGTATAGGTGATTGGATAAACACCGGGACCAATTGCAGGATCAAAATTTCCATTGGAATCAAGCACACCATCAGCAGCGGAAAAAGAACCACCTGTTGTTGCGTCAGCGCTTAAGACAGTGTCGTCAAGGATGACCAGAGGATCGGTTTCACTTTTTGTTCTATTTGCAATAGTTCCTGCTTCAGCGGTTTGGCTCTCTATAACTTCAATAGAGATAGCAACAACTGCTACACCACAATCGGTAGTAACAGTATAATCAGTTGAAAAAGTGCCAATACCGTTGGCCGTCCGGAATTGATCTACAAGCTCGGCCGGGGTAGGATCAAAAGATCCGTCTGTTGGTAAGCTGTACAATAAGGCCTGGCTTGTGAGAAAATCATTGAACCCATCAACAGTTGGGTCATTAATATCAGCAGAACAAACCTGAACCTCGATAGGATCTACATTGTCGGCATCAAAAAGATCAACAGTAACCGCAAATCTAGCTCTACTCTCACAAGGAGGTTGATTTGAGTTGGTCCTGTTAGTTATTTGTGTAGCGTAATAAGTTTCACCGTCAACCAATGGAGTCGAGGGGTCCAAAGCAGGATTGGAGGTCATCGTGCTATACCACCTAAAGCCCTGGGACAGCGAGGTAGTGGCCTCGGCTTGGAGATCAGCTACAGTAGCGCCAAGACAAAGTTGTTGTTCTTCATCTCCTGTAGGAGCAATAGAAAGAACAGGTAAATACTGAATAGCCACCCTTGTTGAAGGACAATTAGCGCCTGCAGGATTAGTTTGGCCTACGAAGTAGCTGTTTCCTTCTACTAGAATAACTGAAGGGTCCAGTGGATTCCCTGAGAATTCCTCAGTATAAACTTCAATTTCATAGGAAGGATCGTCTGCATCAACAATGTTCATTAAATCCTGAACGGAACTGGAATCTCCAGGACCATACTCACAAGGTTGGAAGAAAGATCCAAACGCCGGAGTTGGAGCTCCAAGGTTTGTGACCGTAACTGTTACAGCCTCGCGAGAAGTACAGGTTCCGGAAACATTTCCGGCATAATAAGTATTTCCATCTTCCAGAATTTCATTGGATGGAATCGGGTTAGTGGAAGATGCCGTTCTGTACCAACGGATACCATCTCCATTCGCAGTTGCTTGTAAATCGGCAACTGTTTGCAAGTAACAGTAGGTTTGTTGAATACCTGCCGTACTCGCGTCATCATCTACTGTAATTGTAGGACAGTTTTGTCCATACAAGTAGGTTCCGCTAAAAAGAAATAAGGCAAAAAGGAAAAATGGCATTCCTTTACTACCTAAAGTAAAATTTCGCATAGGCTAAAAGTTAAATTAAATCGATTTTCATCTGGTTATTTACGGTTCAAATATATAGCAAAGATCAAGAAAAAAAACTTAATCTACTGTTAAGCCTAGGCTTTACCTAAGTTTTTAGGTGTAGCCGGGCTAAGTTGCTGAGGTAGGGAGCGGTAAAAGTACAATATTTTCGTTAATGAAAATTAAATAGGATTACTTTTACATAATAAAAGTTAAATTTTACTGTTCAACTATAGTTAGTTGCCTTTTGTCTTCAAAAGTTACAGGAAAGCGGGACACAGATCCTTTTCCGGACACCTACAGATTTTTTATCTTTACTCAAACTTTTTTACAACGATGAGAATTCATTTTATAGCCATTGGTGGGAGTGCCATGCACAACCTCGCCCTGGCGCTGCACCAAAAGGGCTATCAGATAACCGGGAGTGATGATATGATCTATGAACCTTCCCGTTCAAGGCTTCAAAAGAATGGACTCCTTCCAGATAAGTACGGTTGGTTTCCTGAAAGAATTACTTTAGATCTTGATGCAGTAATTCTGGGGATGCATGCAAGGGAAGATAATCCTGAGTTAAAAAAAGCTAAAGAAATTGGGTTGAAAGTTTTTTCTTACCCTGAGTTCCTGTATGAGCAGTCAAAAAATAAGACCCGCGTGGTCATTGGAGGCTCTCATGGAAAAACAACCATTACTTCCATGATCCTTCACGTGCTCAATTACCATGGAAAAAAGGTTGACTATATGGTAGGTGCTCAATTGGAAGGCTTTGATACTATGGTTCACCTGACTGAGGAAAATGATTTTATTGTTCTGGAGGGTGACGAATATCTCTCTTCACCTATTGACCGGCGGCCGAAATTTCACCTTTATAAACCTAATATCGCGTTGCTAAGTGGCATCGCCTGGGATCACATTAATGTTTTTCCCACTTTTGAGGAGTACCTGGACCAGTTCAGGATCTTTATTGAAGAAATTGTCAAAGGAGGAATTTTGGTATATAATGAGGAAGATACTAATTTGACCCGTCTTGTCCAAGGCACTACGAATACTATAAGAAAACATCCTTATCACACTCCGGAGCATCATTTAGTCGGAAATAAGACTTTCTTAGATACCCCGGAAGGAGAAATGCCAATTGAAATTTTTGGCAAACACAATCTTCAGAACCTGGCCGGTGCCAAGTGGATTTGTCAGCACATGGGAATTGATGAAGATGACTTCTATGAGGCGATAGGGTCTTTTAAAGGAGCATCAAAAAGGCTTGAAAAAATAATGGAGACCGAAAAGACGGTAGTGTTCAAGGATTTTGCTCACAGCCCGTCAAAAGTAATGGCAACCACAAATGCGGTAAAACAGCAATATGAAAACAGGAGATTACTGGCTTGCCTGGAATTGCATACCTACAGTAGCCTTAATTCTTCGTTTATAAAAGAGTATCAAAATGCTTTGGACGCGGCTGATACTGCCGTGGTGTTCTTTTCACCCGAAGCGGTGGAAAACAAAAGATTGGATCCCATTCAAAAAGAGCAAATTTTCAAGGCTTTTAATAGGGAGGATCTGGAGATTTTTACCAACTCCATGGATTTTCAGAATTACTTAAAAAAGCAGGACTTTAGCGATGCAGTGTTGCTGTTAATGAGTAGTGGTAACTATGGAGGAATGGATTTTGACGAGATAGAAGGTTGGATCAAAAATAGCAAAGTCGTATAAGCTTCATTTTCTTATCTTTAAGAAATAAAGCCTATACCATTGCAGGAAAAATCTTCTTTTACTATTAAACATTGGGCCCAGGATGACAGGCCAAGGGAAAAACTTCTTCAAAAAGGAAGAGCTTCCTTAAGCGATGCCGAGCTTCTGGCGATCCTAATTGGCTCCGGAAGCAGGAATCAAAGTGCAGTAGATCTTTGCAAAAAGATCCTGGCCGATTCCGGTAATCATCTTGGGGAGCTGGGAAAGCTTTCAGTAAAACAATTGATAAGCTACAATGGGATAGGGGAGGCAAAAGCCCTGACTATTGTTGCAGCTATGGAACTTGGCCGCAGGAGAAGGGCGGGGGAAGCTTTGGAGCGAAAGAAGATCACCTCAAGCTCTTCAGTTTTTGAATTGATGCAACCCGAGATAGGCGAACTTCCGCATGAAGAATTCTGGATCATTTATTTGAACAACTATAATAAGGTTATAGAGAAATACCCTCTGAGTAAGGGTGGTATTACAGGGACTTTGGTAGATGTAAGGTTGGCTCTCAAAAAGGCGCTGGAACTTGGTGCGACTTCTCTAATTCTTGCTCATAATCATCCTTCGGGAAACCTCCAACCCAGTAATTCTGATAAACAACTCACTCAAAAATTGAAGACTGCCGGGGAAAGCCTGGATATCAAAATTTTGGATCATATCATTGTAACCGAGAAATCTTATTTTAGTTTTGCCGATGAAGGATTGCTCTAATTTTTACGAGTTTATATGCTCTTAGTTTACACTCAAAAGATCACCCCCCGCATCACCTATACTTTTAAACAGGTATGTACCCGAATTCTGGGAATTCCGGTTGGCTTTACCTCGAAGATCGAAGAATTTGTTGCCCATGAGGGAATGAAGATCTCTTATGGGAAACAAAGCCTGGCCAACGAGGTCTTTATTCAAAATGTCGACCTGTTGTTGGAGCAGGGAATGACCGATCTTGAAATTAAAGTACACGAATGGGATGATGTTCCCTGCTTTTTTGCTGTTTCTGAAAATTCCTCTATTCCTTTTGACATTTTCGCAGCCTCTTTTTACCTGCTTAGCCGTTATGAAGAATATTTGCCTCACGTAAAAGACAAGGAAGGAAGATTCCAGGCTTCAGAAAGTCTAGCTTTCCAGGAGAATTTTCTGGAATTGCCGGTGATCGATATTTGGGCGCAAAAGTTCAAAAAAGTACTGCAGGCTAAATTCCCCGATCAGGACTTTAAAACCAAAAAGTTTTCTTCGGAAAATATTATTGCTGTCACCGAGATCTTCTGTTATAGGGAAAAAGGGATAATTCGAATCCTGCTCGGACTGTTGATGGATGTGTTGCAAATTAAACCGAAGTATGTGCTTCATCGCTTCCAGGTTATGCTGAAGTTAAAGCGTGACCCGTACGACGTTTACAACAAGTTGCTGCGAGTCCTCAAGAAGCATAAGATCTCTATGAAATTTATGTTTCAGGTAAGTGATTTCTCAAGTCATGACCGCAACATCAACTATAACAGGTTGCGCCTGCAAAGCCTTATCAAATCTGTTGCAGATTATGCAGAAGTCGGTTTGCAGCCCGGCTTTTATGCAAACCAGAAATTTGCCGTACTTAAAGAGGAAAAGCGAAGGCTGGAAAGTATTTTAAAAAGACCCGTACACAGTGCGATCAACAGCAAATACAACCTTCTGCTGCCAAATGCCTATAATCACATGGTAGAACTGGATTTCAAAAATGATTTTTCCATGGGTTATCCCGAAGCGCTGGGTTTTCGGGCGGGTACCTGTACAGCATTTTTGTTCTATGATCTTAATTTTGAGGTGACCACCCCATTACTGCTTCATCCTTATGCGCTCAACGTTGAGGCTTTTCAGAAGATGAAAGAGACCGAGATCGAATATAAGATCCGGGAGATCCGAAGGCAGGTGAAGCTGGTGGGAGGTAAGCTGGTTTCAGTATTTACCAATAAGGACTTTTCAGAATATGCGAACTCCAAAAGAAATCTTTCTATATTAAGAACAGCAAATGAGACTCTCTAATATCAAACATATCTTTTTCGACCTGGATCACACGCTTTGGGATTTTGACAAGAATTCAGGCCTTGCATTTAATTCTATTTTCGTCAAGAACAAGATTGCCGTTGAGTTGGATAAATTTTTGGAGGTTTATACCCCTATTAATACCAATTACTGGAAACTTTACCGGGAAGAAAAAGTGTCTAAAGAAGCCCTTCGTTATGGAAGGCTTAAGGAAACTTTTGATGCGCTTAATATTACTCTCAGCGATGAGAAAATAGAAAGCCTTTCTGTTGATTATATCGATCACCTGCCGCTGCACAATCATTTGCTGGAGGGTAGCCTGGAGATCCTGGAGTATTTACAGCAAAAATATACCATGCATATCATCACCAACGGGTTCAAGGAAGTGCAGCATAAAAAGCTGGAAAGCTCAGGCATACTTAAGTATTTTACCAGTGTAACCACTTCTGAAGACGTGGGAGTAAAGAAACCCCATAAAGCCATTTTTGAGACCGCATTGAAGAACGCCGCAGCCGGAAAGGAAGAAAGCATCATGATAGGTGATAATTTTGAGGCTGATTTTATGGGAGCAAAAGATTTTGGAATGCAGGCCATCCTTTACAATTACTACAAACAGGAGTTTTCTGCTGAATATCATCAGGTTACAGCTATGACCGAGCTATCGAAATTTTTGTAGCAATAAAAAAAGTTTAGCTTCGTTTGATAATCAATTGTATGAGAATGTCTGCCGGATCTATTAAAAAATTGCCTTTTTTGGCCATCTTCTTTTTTATATGCTCCTCCTGCGTAAAAGATGTTGATCTTGACCAGTACAACGAGATTGTTATTCCACCAACCGCTGCAATTGACCTTATTTATTTCACTTTAGAACCTGAAGATTTTTTTGATGCTTCAGGAAATGCTCAAAAAGCAAGTGATCATGTAAGGCTGGAGTTTCTCGATGATGATTATATTCAGGACGGCTTGATAAGAGCCGATTTTAACTTTGTTTTCACCAACACTTTTCAGCAGGAATTTACCACAACCTTTAGATTTCGTTCAGAAAATAATAACACCCAACATAGTTTTACAATTAAGGTCCCGGCGGGCACACCCGGTGATCCTGCAGTAGTTAATTACACCGAAATAATTCCTCAATCCAGAATTGGTTCAATAAGGAGTTCAATAAAATTGGTTGTGGATGTTGAGATGCAGCCAAATTCGGCTCCTGTTGAAGGGCAACTGCAACTGGAGTCAAAAGCCTTTTATAAGTTTGAATTTAAGTGATGAGATACAGCTGGCTCATTCTTTTGATGTTATTCCTTGGCAGCGCAAGTGCGCAAAACCGGCAGCTGCTCTATAACTTCAATGATCTGCCGCAAAATCTTATGTCCAACCCCGGTGCAGAAACCAGCTTTGATATGCACGTGGGTTTTCCGCTGCTTTCAGGGATTCATGTTGGAGCCGGCTCCTCGGGAGTGAGTTTGCATGATATATTTCAAAATGGCGGTCCCGGTTCCATCAACAGCAGGATAGGAGAAAAACTTTCAGATCTTACCCGCAACGATTTCTTTGTTGTGAATGAACAGCTTGAGATTCTTTCTTTGGGGTGGAGAGACCACAAAAAAAGGTACTTTTCAGCAGGAGTTTACCAGGAGCTTGACGCATTCATTTATTTTCCGAAAGATCTTGCCGTGCTCGCCTATGAAGGCAATAAAAATTATATAGGGGAGAATTTCAAATTTTCTGATGCTGCTTTTACAGCAGAAGTACTTAATGTCTTCCATCTTGGCTTCACCAATTATTATTCTAAAGATTTTAATTACGGCTTTCGGGCAAAGCTTTATTCCGGGGTGCTCAACGGGCAAAGCGTGGGCAATCGCGGCGTCTTTAGGACCGAAATTTCTCCGGAAGGTCCTAATCGCTATCGACATTATTTAGAGGATATTGATATACTTGTGAGAACAGCCGGTTACGCAGATCTTATAGATTCTGAAAATGTTGCCGGGTTGAGCACCATGAGTGAGCTCGGAAAAAGGGCATTTTTGGGAGGTAATCTCGGCCTTGGGTTGGACGCCGGTTTTACATGGTATCCTTCAGATCAATACAGGATTACCGGAAGTATTCTTGATCTTGGCTTCGTTAACCAGACCAAAAATGTTGAAAATTATAGGTACTACGGGGACTATGAAACCGATGGAATTGAACTGCTTTTTCCCGGGCCCGGCCAAAGTTCACCAAATTACTGGGATGAATGGGAGGATGATCTCGACCGGCATTTAAAGGATGAAACCCTTTATAATTCCTATATCACCTGGCGACCCGTAAAACTTAATGCCTCCATTGATTATGGTTTTGTAGAAAATGCCGAGCCCTGTAACTGTCATAAACCAATGGGCCGCAGGCGGTACTTCAATCATGTTGGGCTTCACATTTTTGCCATGAAACGCCCGCGGGGACTTCATTATGCGACTACTCTTTCTTACGACAAGACTTTTAACGAGAACCTTAGGGCCAAAGTCACTTATACTGCAGATTCTTTCTCTTATTCCAATGTGGGATTCCTGGTCTCTGGCCGGCTGTACAATTTTAATGTTTATCTTGCTGCAGATAACCTGCTGGACTATTTCAACCTGGCAAGGGCGCGTAATGCATCTTTCCAGCTTGGGCTTCAGTTAATATTTAAAAGAGACGAATGAGAAATTATGGTTTGATCTTCCTGTTGATGTTGGGGCTGAGTTTTCCTTCTATCGCACAAGAGCTCAATAATTACAAGTACGTAAGGGTGCCGGATAAATTTGATTTTCAAAAGGAGGAAAATAAATACCGG
>JBAVJB010000173.1:0-17443 GCA_049687495.1 Salinimicrobium sp. | reverse complement strand
TCGTCCGCCGTTATCCATTGAAAACCTAAAAAAACCATTTTATGAAAAAGTATCAGTTATTTGTTTTGCTTTTTGCCCTAACTGCGGGATTTGTGAGCTGCAGTAAAGACGATGACTCGGGTTCTTCAGAAGAAGGAAAGGCACATGTTACCGTTAAAATGACCGATGCGCCCGGAGATTATTACGGCGTGTTTGTAGACGTGGAAGAAGTGATGGTCAATACTTCGACCGAAGCTGATGCCGATGCCGAGGCAGGCTGGCAAACCATTGCCACCAGGAATGATGAACCTATCAACCTTCTTGAGCTTACCGGCGGGGTTACCGAATTGCTTGCTGAAGCCGACCTTCCCGCGGGCTACCTTGGCAAGATAAGACTGGTATTGGGTGAAAACAACTACCTGAAAGAAACTGAAAACGGACCGCAAATCATGATGAATACGCCAAGCGCTCAACAATCGGGTTTGAAACTACAGGTGAACCAGGAGCTACAGGCAGATGCCGATTATACTTTTATTCTTGATTTTGATGTTGACGAGTCTGTGGTCAACACCGGGAACGGCGGCTACAACCTGAAGCCGGTGATCAGAGCTTCTGTGGAAGAAAATTCTTCCAGCATTTCAGGAACTGTTGTTGGAAATGCAGAAGATGTGTTGGTTACTGCTACCGGTTTGCATGCTGAAGTTTCTGCTCACACAAATGCCGAAGGAAAATTTGAACTGCATGGATTACCTCAGGGAACTTACCTCATTACAGCCACTCCAAATGATGGCTCTGGCCTGCATGTGGCAATGGTGAACAATGTTGAGGTGGAATCTGGTGCTACTGTCAATCTTGATCCTATCTATTTGGAGCCCTTAACAGAATAGGTTCCAAAAATGACATTTTTGAAGCTATATAAAAGCAGCGGTAAGCCCGCTGCTTTTTATTTTAACACTTTTTTAAGATTTTTTGGTTGAATATTTGTTGGATTTGCGGCGTTCACCTTATGTGAGTATCTTCACAACTCTAAAAATTTTAATAAATGCAGGAAAGTAGCAGCTCCATTGACATTGCGAGCATCAACGAAAAGATAGAAAGAGAAAGTGCTTTTGTCGACGTGTTGAGCGCCGAAATGAAAAAGGTCATTGTTGGCCAAAAACACATGGTTGAACGACTGTTGATCGGTCTGTTAGGTCAGGGTCACATTTTGCTTGAAGGGGTGCCGGGGCTGGCGAAGACCCTTGCCATTAATACACTTTCCAAGGCCGTGCATGGCAGCTTCAGCCGTATACAGTTCACGCCCGACCTTTTACCTGCAGATGTTGTTGGAACCCTCATTTACAATATGAAGCTGAATGACTTCAGCATAAAGAAAGGACCAATTTTTGCCAATTTCGTTCTTGCCGATGAGATCAACAGGGCACCTGCAAAAGTGCAGTCTGCTTTGCTCGAGGCGATGCAGGAGAAACAGGTGACTATTGGAGAAGAAACTTTTGTTCTTGACAAGCCGTTTCTTGTAATGGCCACTCAAAACCCGGTGGAGCAGGAAGGAACTTATCCGCTTCCCGAAGCGCAGGTGGACCGTTTTATGCTGAAGACCGTGATCAAATATCCCGAAATGAACGAGGAGCAATTGATCATAAGGTCTAACCTTAAAGGAACTTTTGAACAGGTAAATCCTGTAGTGAGCCTGGAGCAGATCGCCCGCGCCCAGCAAGCGGTGAGAGAGGTTTACATGGATGAAAAGATCGAAAAATACATCCTGGACATTGTTTTCGCTACCAGGTTTCCTGAAAAATACAATCTCGAAAGTCTAAAGCCGCTTATCAACTTTGGAGCTTCCCCACGTGGAAGTATTAACCTCGCAACGGCTGCAAAATGTTATGCCTTCATCAAGCGCCGCGGCTATGTGGTGCCCGAAGATGTTCGTGCGGTGGTACATGATGTGCTGCGCCACAGGATTGGGATTACCTACGAGGCCGAGGCCGAAAATGTAACTTCCGAAGATATCATCAACAAGATCGTTAACGAAATTGAAGTCCCTTAATCAATGACCAATGATCAATTATCAATGACCCCGCCTGATTTTGCTCATTGATAATTGTTGACTGTTAATTGTTTATTGATCATTGTCAATTGAAAAATGGATACTAAGGAGCTACTCAAGAAAGTACGAAAGATCGAGATCAAGACCCGCCGGTTAAGCGACCACATTTTTGGCGGGGAGTATCATTCTACCTTTAAGGGCCGCGGGATGACCTTTAGCGAGGTGCGCCAGTACCAGTTCGGGGATGATGTGCGTAACATCGACTGGAACGTCACGGCCCGCTATTCTGAACCTTTTGTAAAAGTTTTTGAAGAGGAGCGCGAGCTCACCATGATGCTGGTTGTAGACGTTTCCGCGTCTGGTCTTTTTGGTACCCGCAACTCCTTCAAACAGGATATAATTACTGAAATTGCCGCTACTTTGGCATTTTCGGCAACCCAGAACAACGATAAGATCGGGCTTATCCTTTTTACAGACCAGATCGAACTTTATATTCCGCCGAAAAAAGGCAGATCACATGTACTTCGAATCATCAGGGAATTGCTGGAATTTCAGCCGAAAAGCCAGAAGACCGATGTTTCCAATGCCTTAAGTTACCTGTCCCGCGTGATGAAGAAGAAGGCCATTGTGTTTGTGCTTTCTGACTTTATTGCTGAAGATTATCAGCGCACGCTCAAGATCACCAGCGGGAGGCATGATGTCACCGGCATTAGGGTCTACGATGAGCGCGAAGAAGAAATTCCAAACCTGGGAATCGTTCGCATGCAGGACGAGGAAACGGGGAAAAGCCTGATGGTGGATACCTCTTCAAAGGCAGTGAGGAACAACTACGCCAAATATTACCGGGAAAGAGTAGATTATTTTCAGGAGAGTTTTAGAAAAAGCGGTGCAGGAAGCCTTAGCAGCCGTGTTGACGAGAGCTATGTCAAAAAATTGCTGGGCTATTTTAAGACCAGAGCATAAAATATTAAATTGATGAATACGAACAATGAAAAAAGATGCGGTGTCAAAAAGGGGAAATTTTCCGCCTTTTTTGCTGTTCTCTTTTTTCTCTTCGGAATGCAGGCGTTTGCCCAGCAGATCTCAGCCGAAGTTGATACCACTCAGATAAGGATAGGGGAGCAGATCACCTATCGGATCTCTGTTGAAGCTGACTCCAAAGACCTCGTAGTTTTTCCCGAAGGCCAAACCTTCAGTCCGCTGGAGATGATCGAATCTTACGCTATCGATACCAGCAGGATACAGGACAGGTACAGGTTGTTGAAGGAATATGCGCTTACCCAGTTTGACTCGGGTCACTACAGCATTCCGCGGCAAAAAGTGATCATCAATGACCAATCTTTTTTTACAGATTCTATTTCTGTAGCAGTAAATGACGTGGTGGTAGACACCACCAAACAAAAAATGTTTCCTATAAAACCTTCAGTTGAGGTTCCGGCTGCTTTCTCCATTCCCGAATGGGTCTGGTGGCTTCTAGGCGCAATTATAATGATCGGTCTTATCGTTCTTCTCCTCTTCCGAAGAAAAAAGAGAAAAGATGCCGAAGCGAACAAGCTGCCGCCCTATGAGCAGGCGCTTTACGAGTTAAGGGAGCTTGATAATTCGCATTTGCTGGAGCAAAAGGAGACCAAAGAATACTATTCAAAACTTTCTGAAGCTGTGCGGCGTTACCTGGACGGCGAGGTTTATGATCATGCGATGGAAAGCACCACCAATGAGCTTATCGCCTATCTTGAAGCCGAACGGGACCGCGGAAGATTGCACCTTGAGCATAGCACCATTGAAAGATTAAAGGTGATCCTGGAGCGTGCAGACCTGGCAAAATTTGCCAATTCGCGCCCTGATATACTCACTGCCAGGGAAGACAGAAGCAGCGTTGAAAATGTCATTAATGACACCAAAGCTTCAATTCCGCAGCCTACAGAGGAAGAACTTCTAAAAGACAGGCAGTACCGTGAGAAGCTGGAGCGAAAGAAAAGAGCGAAAAAGATCGTCATTGGAATTGCGGCCGTTGTGCTGCTTTTGAGTGCCGGAATAGCTGTTATTATTTCCACCAAAGGAGTTGATTATTTCAGTGACACCTTCTTTGGCAATGAAAGCAAAGAAATTTTAGAAGGCGACTGGGTAAGGAGCGAGTATGGTACGCCTCCCGTGGCCATCACCACTCCCGATGTGCTGGTGAGGGATCTTGGTGACACAACAGGAATAGCTTCGGGAAAAGAGACTTTTCTTTATGGCAGCCTAAAGCATCTTTATGCTGAAGTGAACACCCGCCCTGCCGGACAGGACTTTAAACTGGACTCGGCTGTTGAAGAGGTTTATAATTATCTCGAAGGACAGGGTGCGAAAAATATTATTACCAAACAGGAGGATGTGAGCACACTCAACGGCGCCGAAGGCCTCAAGATCTTTGGAACCATGAGCCTGCCGGTGGGAGAAGATAAGCAGGTGCAGAAAGAATATGCCATCCTTAACTTTGCTGAAAACGGCGGTTTCCAGCAGGTGGTAGTGATCTATGATGAAGAGGACACTTATGCGAGCGAGATCGCGCAAAGAATAACAAGTTCTGTTGAACTTAGAAATACAGAAAATTAATGTTCGAAAATTTCATTTTTGAAGACCCTCAGTTCTTTTGGCTGTTGTTGCTTTTACCGCTGGCCCTCGCCTGGTACGTGTGGAAGCGCAATAAAGAGACCGCCGAATTGAGGATCTCGAGCATAAAAGGATTTGAGGCCAAACCCGGATTTTTAGGAAAACTACGGCCGGTACTTTTCATCTTGCGGCTGCTGGTGCTTGCCCTGGTGATCACGGCACTGGCAAGGCCCAGGTCTGTCGATATTTCATCGCGCACCAACACTACCAGCGGGATAGATATTGTTATGGCTATAGATGTATCGGCGAGTATGCTGGCGCGCGACCTGGAACCAAACCGCCTGGCGGCTACAAAAGAAGTGGCGGCAGAATTTATCAAGAACCGCCCGGGAGACAGGATCGGGCTGGTGGTCTACGCAGGGGAAGCTTTTACTAAAACTCCTATTACCAGCGATAAGAGCATTGTGCTAAGTGCGCTGGATGATGTGGAATACAACAACGTTCTTGAAAATGGAACTGCCATTGGTATGGGACTTGCCACTTCGGTGAACAGGCTTAAAGACAGTAAGGCTGAAAGCAAGGTGATCATCCTGCTTACCGATGGGATGAATAATGCCGGTTTTATTGATCCTAAGATCGCCAGTGAACTGGCCGTGGAGTTCGGGATAAAGACCTATACAATTGGCGTGGGTAGCAATGGAACTGCCCTCTCGCCTATAAGCATTTTGCCTAACGGAAACTTTCAGTACGGCAGGGTGCCTGTAGAGATCGACGAGGCTTTATTGCGGGAGATCGCGCAGGTGACCGGCGGGAAATACTTTAGGGCGACAAACAATAAAAAGCTGGAGGAGATCTATAACGAGATCGATCAATTGGAGAAGACCGAGATAGAAGAGTTCAAGTTCTATAACTATGATGAAAAATTCAGGCCGTTCCTGCTGTTGGCGGGAGCGCTGCTGTTGTTTGAGATCCTGTTGAGGTTTACCATTTTCAGGAGCTTTGTATAAAGAGAATAAACGATGTACCTTTTAGAAGAAAAGACATATTTCTGGTTGTTGCTCACCATTCCCGTGGTGGTGTTGCTGTTTGCCATCATTATCTTCTGGAGAAGGCGCGCCCAGAAGAAATTCGCAGATAAAGACCTGCTCAACAAGTTGAGCCCTAACCGTTCCACCTCAAAATCTATTTTTAAGGTGGTGCTTTTATGCCTGGCTATTGCCAGTTTTACAGTTGCACTTGTCAATCCCAAGTTTGGCACAAAAATGGAAACTGTGAAACGCGAGGGAGTTGATGTCGTCTTTGCAGTAGATGTGTCAAAAAGTATGTTAGCCGAAGACATTGCGCCCAACAGGCTGGAGAAATCAAAGCAGCTGGTTACGCAGATCATCAATAACCTGGCGAGTGACCGGGTAGGAATTATTGCCTATGCGGGCAGCGCTTTTCCGCAGTTGCCAATTACGACAGATTATGCTGCGGCCAAGATGTTCCTGCAAAACATGAATACAGATATGCTTTCCTCGCAGGGAACTGCCATCAGGGAAGCTATTGAGCTGGCGACCACTTATTTTAATGATGAGGACCAGACCAACCGCGTGCTCTTTATCATCAGCGATGGTGAGGACCACGAAGGGGAGGTTGAAGACATAGCCAGGCAGGCTGCCAAGGAAGGCATCAGGATCGTGACCATTGGGGTGGGGACACAAAAAGGAGGACCTATTCCGAATAAGCGGAACGGTATCGTGCAGAGCTATAAAAAAGACAATCAGGGTGAGACCGTGATCACGCGCCTGGATGAAAATACACTGAAGGAGATCGCATCGGCCGCCGATGGGCAGTACATCAACGGCAGAGTGACCGGCGAGGTAATAGACCAGGTGACAGAGATCCTTCAGAATATGGATAAGAAGGAGTTCGAATCTCAGCAAATCGCCGAATATAAGAGCCAGTTCCAGTGGTTCGTGGCGCTTGGGCTGTTATTCCTCTTGCTGGATATGCTGCTCCTGGAAAGACAGACCTCCTGGCTAAAGAAACTGAACTTGTTTAATGAACAAAAGTAGCTGAAGATGCAGAAGAAAATTTTAGAGAAACATCAGGTGTCAAAAATGCTATTTTTGAGCCTCTTTCTGCTGTCGGTTTTTGGACTTCAGGCACAGGATGACCCTAAGGCCGCGGCACGCACAGCTAAGCGCTACATGCAGGAAGCCGAAGCAGCTAAGGCCGAAGATGATATGGCTTCCGCAGAAGCTTACTACAGGAAAGCCATTGCTACAGACCCTTCTAACGCCGAGGCAAAATACAATCTTGGGAACCTTTATTA
Source organism: Salinimicrobium sp. (assembly GCA_049687495.1). Taxonomy (GTDB): domain Bacteria; phylum Bacteroidota; class Bacteroidia; order Flavobacteriales; family Flavobacteriaceae; genus Salinimicrobium. The sequence continues at coordinate 10,508 of JBAVJB010000173.1, read as the reverse complement.
CGAAAAGGAGATCACGGGACAGGCGGTAGAGCGTCACGGGCAGGCAGCACAAGTGACCGAGAAAAAAAGCCTGAAACACGACTCCTTCCATAACCGCGGCAACGCTTTTATGAGGGAGAAAAAGTACAAAGAGGCAATTGAAGCTTATAAGAATTCCCTACGGAACAATCCTTCAGACGACCAGACACGTTATAACCTGGCGCTGGCAAAGAAGATGCTGGAAGAGGAGCAGAAGAAGGGCGGGGGAGACGATAATAAGGATCAGAAGAAGGAGCAGAACAAGGACAAGCAGGATCAAAATAAAGATCAGCAGGATAAGAAGGATCAGCAGGGCGACCAGGGAGAAAAAGAGAAGAATGATGACGGGAAGCCGCAGGATGAAAAAGACAAGGGCGGCGAAAAGCAGGACCAGGATAAAAAAGAGGGGCAGGATAAGAAAGATGATGAAGGCAAGCCTCAAAACAAAGACCAGCAGCAACAGGATCAAGGCGGAGACAAAAAAGATGAGCAGCAAAAGCAGCCTCAGCCTAAGCCGGGACAGCTTTCTCCTCAACAGGTGAAGAACCTGCTGGAAGCTATGGGGAATGAAGAAAAAAAGATCCAGGATAAGATCAACGCCCGGAAAGTAAAAGGGGCGAAGACTCAAACCGAAAAAGACTGGTAAACCAGGAGCGAAAAATGAAAAATAAGATCCTAATTTTACTCTTTTTGATGGTACCGCTACTGGCGGGAGCACAGGTGCAGTTTGAAGCCAAGGCCAGCAAGAACAAGCTGGGAGTAAACGAACGGCTTCGGGTGGATTTTACCATGAACGAAGACGGTGACAACTTTAAGCCGCCTTCTTTTTCGAATTTTACGGTGGTAGGCGGGCCTAACCAGGCGGTAAGCAACAGCTGGATCAACGGGAAAAAAAGCTATTCCAAAACCTACAGCTACTTTTTGGCTCCCAAACAAAGAGGGAAATTCAGCATAGGCCAGGCAGAGATCACCATTGAAGGAAATGTTTATAAGACCACCCCTATTGATGTTGAAGTTACTGCTGCGGTTGATCAGCCTACAGACGGGGACAATTCGGAATATGTAGCTTCTGAAAACCTGCACCTGGTGGCCGAGATCTCCAATGCCAATCCTTATCTCAACGAAGCCATTACCATCGTTTACAAGCTATACGTGAGTCCGCGGATCAACGTCACCGACTGGAGGCAGATGGACAACCCTAAGTTCAGCGATTTTTGGAGCCAGAACATCGATATGCAGCGGCTGCAGGTAGAGAACGGCACTTATGAGGGGGAACCTTATCGTTATGTAGTGTTGCGTAAAACGGTGCTTTACCCGCAAAAGACAGGAAAACTGGACATTGAGCCGTTGACACTATCGGTCTCTGTAGAGGTGCCGGGGAACCGCCGTGATATCTTCGGAAACCGTTTTTATGAAACTGTAGATAAGACCGTAGCTGCCGGAAACAGGACGATAAACGTCAAACCTTTGCCCCAGGAAGGCAAACCTGAAGGATTTACAGGTGCTGTAGGAGAAAACCTGCGCCTGAAGGTAACTACAGACAAGAGGAACCTGCGTGCGACCGAGTCTTTGGAAGCCAAAGTTGAGGTGAGCGGCCGCGGGAACCTGAAGCTATTCGATCTGCCGCCTTTGACCGTGCCGGCTTCCATGGAGAAATATGAGCCTGAATACTCCGAAAACGTGAATACCAGCCTGAGCGGAATGACCGGAAATATTTCCAACACTTACACCCTTGTGCCGCAAAGCAAAGGAAAATACCCTATTCCGGCGGTTTCGTTCTCCTATTTTGATCTGGATTCAGAAACCTATAAAACGCTGACTTCAGATGAAATTCTTATAGATGTGGATGCAGCGCCTGCAGGGGCGGTGACCACGACTACACCCGGCACAAACAAACAGCCTGTGGCACCGCTGCCAAAGCAGTTCAGGTATATCAAGCTGGAAGCAGATTTGAAACCCATAGGCGAAACCGCCTTTTTAGGCTCGCCTTTGTTCTGGAGCCTTTTTGCCTTGCCTTTGCTGTTCATTCCGTTAGCGATCTTCTTCGGAAAAAGAAGAGAGGCAAGAGCAGGTGACGTTCGCGGAAACCGGATAAGGAAAGCAGACAAACTGGCCAGAAAATACCTTTCAGAAGCTAAAAGGAACCTGGGAGATCAAAACAAATTCTACGATTCTCTTGAACGTGCATTGCACAATTACCTGAAGGCCAAGTTGCATATTCAAACCAGCGAGATGAGCAAGGAGCGCATTCAAGAGCTTTTGGCCTCTCGAGGAGTAGCCGCCACGACGGTGACAGAATTCATCGAGCTGCTCAAAAGCTGTGAATTTGCGAGATATACACCGGCCTCAAATGTGGCTATGCAACAGGATTATGATAAAGCCGTAAGGGTAATTTCAGAAATAGATAAGCAGGTATGAAAAAGTTGATCTTTTTATTGTTTATGTGCATAGGGTTTTCTGCATTTGCACAGAATAATGAGCTTTTTGAGGAAGCAAATGCCGCCTATGCCGATGAAAATTACCGGGAGGCTGTAAAGCTCTATGAGCAGGTCCTTGAGAATGGAGAAACTTCGGCAGCTTTGGAATACAACCTCGGGAACGCCCATTACAAGCTCAACCATATCGCTCCCAGCATTTATCATTTTGAAAAGGCGCTGCAACTGGCCCCGGGAGACGAAGACATTAAAAACAACCTGGAGTTTGCGAGAAATATGGCCATTGACGCTATAGAAGAGGCGCCTGAAAAGGGATTTTACGAGCTTTTTAATTCCGGCACTTCCTTATTCAGTCCATCGGGTTGGGCCTGGGCGGCCATTATTGGTATGCTGCTGTTCGTGATCTTCTTCCTCGCCTACTATTTTAGCCACCGTACCTTAATGAAGCGGCTTTTATTTATCGCCGGCATGTTCTTTCTTCTATTGGCGATTGCTTCGGCAGGTATAGGCGCTATGAAGCTGAAGCTGGAGCAAGAAAATAGTTTTGCCATTGTTTTTTCTGAAGAAGCCGAAGTGAAGAATGAACCTAACCTGCGAGGCACCGATGTTTTTGAGCTGCACGAAGGCGCAAAAGTAAAGGTCACCGAAGATTTCCAGGATTGGCTGGAGATCGAACTTCCTAACGGCAACCAGGGCTGGATGCTGAAAAGCGATCTAAAACTGCTTTAAAAGTTCATTAAGATTTAACATATCCCGCGCCCGGAAGGACTTCAAAAATCATATTTTTGCCACCTCTTGAAAAAGATCGCTTACATATTAGCTTTTGCCTTTACGCTTTTTGTCGCGGGCCCTACCATTGTGGCTTGTATTGACAAGAACGCAGATGTCTCATTTGCTTTTACGGCCAATGAGGAAGAGAACTCGGCAAAGAACCTGCTTACCTTGGAATTCATCAAAGATGAGCAAGCCGGTCATCATGTGAATTATCTTTATTTAAGAGAAGAAAGCTCGGCTAAATTCTACTACGCCAAAGATCATCACCAGGTCTACCTGGATGTGCTTTCCCCGCCGCCGCGGAACATATAATACATTTCGTTTTAGGGTCTTTTCCTTTGAAGGCAATTTATAAGTTGTCTCATTAGTCTGTGCTATAAAATCTCTTCGGAAAAAGCCCTTTTTCAAACCTTTATTAGCAATAGAACATGAGCTTCGGGCTTCTGTTCAAAACAAACATGTATTATATGTTCAAACATCTTAAAAAAGATCTACCGGCAAGTATTGTCGTATTTTTTGTCGCCTTACCTCTTTGCCTGGGAATAGCCCTGGCAAGTGGCGCACCACTCTTCTCGGGGCTTATAGCCGGGATGGTGGGAGGTATTATCGTAGGAAGCCTCTCGGGCAGTTCACTTGGAGTGAGCGGTCCCGCTGCAGGTTTAGCGGTTATTGTGCTTGGCGCCATCGCAAGCCTTGGCAGCTTTGAGAATTTTCTCCTGGCTGTAGTTCTTGGCGGTGCCATCCAGATCGTGCTTGGCCTCGCCCGCGCGGGAATCATCGCCTATTATTTTCCATCATCGGTAATTAAAGGAATGCTTGCCGGGATTGGGATCACCATTATCCTGCAGCAAATTCCTTACGCTTTTGGATATGATAAAGCAGGCATGGCGGCGGCCGGAGGATTGTTCGCCAATTTTGGCAATGTCTTCGATTTTATAACGCCGGGTGCGTTGCTCATCACCGTGCTTTCTCTTGCGATTCTTTTGCTGTGGGATAAAGTACTGGCTCCAAAAAGCAAAATTTTCAAGATCGTTCCGGGGCCGGTAGTGGCTGTAGTTGCCGGAGTGCTTTTCCAAATGGCGAGTACAGGCACTGCCTTAGGCGTGCCGGCCGCACAGCTGGTAAAAGTGCCGGTGCCGGATAGTGCCGCGTCCTTCCTTGGCCAGTTCTCCTTTCCAAACTTCGCGATGATCACCAATCCTGAAATATGGGTGGTGGCTGTGACCCTGGCGATCGTAGCGAGCCTGGAAACCTTGTTGAGCGTGGAAGCCATCGATAAACTGGATCCGTTGAAGCGAGTGACACCAACAAACCGTGAACTCTTTGCGCAGGGTGCAGGAAATATGGTTTCGGGACTTATTGGGGGGGTGCCGGTCACGCAGGTGATCGTGAGGAGTTCAGCTAATGTACAGTCCGGCGGAAGGTCAAAAATGTCGGCAGTAATGCACGGCCTGTTCATCCTGCTTTCAATTATTGTTATTCCGAAGCTGCTTAACCTTATTCCTTTAGCTGTGCTTGCGGCAGTGCTATTGCTGGTTGGCTTCAAATTGGCCAAGCCTGCTCTGTTCCTTGGGATGTCCACGCTGGGTAAATCACAGTTCCTTCCGTTCCTAATTACCGTTCTTGGAGTGGTATTTACAGATCTTTTGACAGGAATTGGACTGGGATTATTGATTGGAGTTTCCGTAATTTTGATCAACAGCTATAAGAATTCGCATTTTCTGCACAAGGAAGGCTTTGAAAATTCTGACGGCAAATACAAGATCACTTTAGCCGAAGAGGTCACCTTTCTTAATAAAGGCGCGATCTTGAAAGAGCTTAATGCGGTGCCGAAGGATGCCTTTCTTGAAATAGACGTGAGTAAAACAAAGGTGCTGGATTATGATATTCTGGAAATTTTAGACGAATTTGCAATAAAAGCAAAATACAGGAATATTGACATCCTGCTGGTCTCCAACAAAGGAGTGGTTGAAAACCCCGAGAGTTACCGTAAATTTTTCGGTCTTGACGTAGCAGTATAATGAATAAAAACAAACAAACTAATAATACTAAGAATATGCCTAAGCTGTATGAACAACTAATAGAGAACAACAAGAAGTGGGTAGAGAGCAAACTTGAACTCGATCCTGAATTTTTTACAAAACTTGCGAATGGTCAAAAACCCCCGCTATTGTGGATTGGCTGTGCAGACAGCCGGGTACCGGCAAACGAGATCATTGGTGCCCAGCCGGGAGAGGTTTTTGTACACCGCAACATCGCCAACATGGTCGTGCACAGCGACATGAACATGTTAAGTGTGCTGGATTATGCGGTCAATGTGCTTAAAGTGAAGCACGTGATCGTATGCGGTCACTACGGCTGTGGTGGAATTCAGGCTGCTATGACCAACAATTCAATCGGGTTGATCGACAACTGGATTCGTCATATCAAGAACATCTACAGGCTTCACAAAAATGAACTGGATGCTATTGAAAACGAGCAGGAGCGTTTTGACCGTTTTGTGGAGCTTAACGTGAAGGAGCAGGTTTTTGATCTAGCAAAGACATCAATTGTGCAGGCGGCATGGAAGAACGGGCAGGAGCTTTATCTTCACGGCTGGGCTTACGGTGTGGCATCGGGAATCATCAAAGACCTTGATGTGAACGTGAGCAGTGAATCTCAGCTGGACGAAGTATACCAGCTAAATTTCTAGATCTTATTTTAGGGGAGTTTCTTGTTCTTCTTCTTCGGAAGCGGGTTCAAAGAACTCCCCTTCTTTTACTTCTTCAATAATTGTTGGCAGCAGCATTGGTGCTAATGCCCGCACAGGAGCGTATAGCACAGACTCTTCTTTTGTTTCTTCCGAAGCATTGAAAATTCCGAAGCTTTCAAAGAACATAAAGAAAAGACTTGCCAAAAATGCCATTTTTAAGACCCCAAAGATCCCGCCGAATAAGCGGTTGATCAATCCCAGCGCCACCATGTGCGCCATTTTGGTGAGAAATCTCCCGGCCAGGGAAATCAGGAAAGCGACAATAAAAAAAGTGAGCGCAAAGGAAAGGATGGAGAGATAATTCTCCTCCCAGGAAATAAATTCATCCAGGAGATCATAGGAGATATGGGAAAAATGAATGGCGGCGTAGACCCCACCGAGAAGGGCGAGCAAACCGGCCAGTTCAACCAAAAATCCTTTAAAAAGTCCGCGCACGAGTCCTAAGACAAGAAAAATTCCGAGGAGCAGGTCGATAATATTCATGAGCTCAAAGATAGCAATTTCCCGTTCTTACTGATTATCTTTGCGGCATGTCAAGAGATGAACAATTAAAGGCGCGTTGGGAGCAGGTAGAGCAGAAGTTATCTCAACAATTTGGGGACGGCGAAAAGCTGGAGCTGGACGCCATTATCTACGTAATAGGGCTGCAGGAACTTGGGCAGCTGCATCGAAAATTCAAGAAAGATCACAAGCTGGACCTTATGCATATCGCCATTTGCCGGTTATTGGAGCCTTACGGTTACTATGAATTCGACTTTTTTGATGACGACGGCTGGCCGCATTACAAGGTCCTTGAACAGCTGCCACAGCTAAAGGCCGGTGAACAGCAGGTGCTTATGAAAGAGGCTATAGTACAATACTTTCTGGAAAAAGATTACATAAAATAGCATTTTTGAGGCCTCAGCTTTTGTTGATTTAAAACCGAATGGAGGCGCGGGCGATTTGCCGCATAATTTTCATAAATTTGCGCTTCCGAAATCAAAGGAACATGATAGAAAAAATACAGGATTATATTTCTGAAATTGAAGCCTTTCAGGCGAAGACAAAAGAGGAAGTAGAAGATTTCCGAATTAAATACCTTGGCAAAAAGGGCATTTTGAACGAGTATTTTGCCGAGTTCAGAAATGTGCCTAACGACCAGAAAAAAGCTTTTGGACAGGCGGTAAATTCCCTGAAAGATGCTGCTACCAACAGAGTAAATGAACTTAAGGAAGCTCTTGAAAGTAAAGAGGAAGAAAAAGGCATCTACGGAGACCTTTCCCGTCCCGGTGAACCCATTCAAATTGGGGCGCGCCATCCTATTTCTATCGTAAAGAACCAGATCATCGAGATCTTTGCCAACATTGGCTTCAATGTTTCTGAAGGACCCGAGATCGAAGACGACTGGCACAATTTTACTGCATTGAACCTTCCCGAATATCACCCGGCCAGGGACATGCAGGATACTTTTTTCATCCAGACCAATCCAGATGTGCTTTTGCGCACGCACACCTCTTCGGTGCAGGTGAGGTATATGGAGAACAATAAGCCGCCAATCAGGACGATCTCTCCGGGAAGGGTGTTTAGAAATGAGGCTATTTCGGCACGTTCGCACTGTATCTTCCACCAGGTGGAAGGTTTGTACGTTGACAAAAACGTGTCTTTTGCAGATTTAAAGCAAACTTTGTTGTACTTTACTAAGCAGTTGTTCGGTAAATCTAAGATCAGGTTGAGGCCGTCTTATTTTCCGTTTACTGAACCCAGTGCCGAAGTTGATATCTACTGGGGCCTTGAGACCGAAACCGATTACCGCATCACAAAAGGTACCGGCTGGCTGGAGATCATGGGCTGCGGAATGGTAGATCCAAACGTTTTGAAGAACTGTGGGATAGATCCTGCAGAATATTCAGGCTTTGCTTTCGGAATGGGCATAGAGCGTATTGCGATGTTGCTGTATCAAATCGGGGACATTAGGATGTTCTATGAAAACGACATGAGATTTTTGGAACAATTCAAATCTTCAATATGAAAAACACCGCCCTTGTTATCTTCGGAATTATCGCAGTAGGAGTGATTATTTTGCTCATCGCGATCAAAGTCATTCAATTCACTATTGGTTTGATTCTGTTGGCTGTTGCAGCCCTAATTCTATGGGGACTTTACAAGTGGGCGAAGAACAAAATTGAGGACGAATAGTGAAGAAAGATATTGAGATCCCGCAGGTAGAAGGTGTTTATATTGCCGCAGTGCGCGAGCAGCATGAGGAATTCAAGACCCAGGACTGGAATGCTTACCTCATTAATGACCGCAAAGAACCTATAGAAACTGTGCTCATCGTGAGCAAGGGCTATGAAGGCAAAAAGGAGACTTCGACCATGCGGCACACATTGAAGACACTACCTGCAAAATCTTTTGCCAAGGTGGAATTCCTGCAGGACGATGTATTGCAGCTGAACAATGAATTTTCTGTTTCTTTTTTTGCTGAAGGAAAGATGTTCCATAAAAAATACATTTTCAAGAAGAATAGCATCAACGAGAAAGCGCTTCAGGAGCTGCCGGTTGTTGGCAGGAAAGGAGTTTTGCTGAAATAGTTGATCAAGTGATCGGGGCTTAGGGAATGGTTAATTGGACGGTTCCTTTTGGTTGCTGTGCTTGAAAATTTCCTCAAACCTATTACTCCCCATATTTCCGCATAAATCTTCGACCCCTACAGGGTCGGATTTCAACTTTCAATGTTGTTCTAGAGATCTTTCATCCCTTCGGGATGAGCACCTGCGAGATCAACTTTCCGGGGACCAGCAAGGTTTTTTGACCTTGTAGGTCTAAAAATAATTTCCCATCTCTTTGAACCCGTAGGGTTCGAATATCTATAGTTTGATAACGGAGAATTATACGACCCCATCGGGGTCGAATTCCTATCTTAAATTTCGTCTAGAAACATTTCATCCCTTCGGGATGATGCAGCTAAATCACCTTTTTAAAAATTATTCGTGGTAAGAACTCTCGTAGATCAAGCAGATTTTTCGCAAAAGAGACTAGAAAAATATTCGTGCATTTGTGGCTAAAATTTTTCTCATATCATGTAAATCTTCGCAGAGGAATTTAGAAAATATTCGTGCGTGGCCAAAGGTCCTTTCCCGCAGGTCATCATGATTGCGCAGAAGAAGTCAAAAAATATAGTCCATTCGGGGCTAGAGAAATCAAACCATTTAACCAATCACCAGTAACTACACTTAGTCCAGCTTATCAGCCAACTTCTTGAAGACTTTTTTAGGCTCTTTCCCGGCGTAGAGGATGTTGTAAACCGCGTTGATGATCGGAGTTTTTGCACCTGTTTCTTTAACAATCTTGTAAGCGCTTTCGGTAGCGTAATAACCTTCGGCTACCATGCTCATCTCCATTTGGGCGCTTTTCACTGTATAACCTTTCCCAATCATGTTTCCAAACATCCTGTTCCGGCTAAAAACCGAGTATCCCGTTACCAGCAGGTCACCCAGGTATGCGGAATCGTTGATGTTGCGCTTCATCTTGTGTACCTTCTTGATGAACTTCTTCATCTCCCTGATGGCGTTGCTCATCAACACGCTCTGGAAGTTATCTCCGTAGCCCAATCCGTGGGCAATACCGGCGGCGATGGCATAAATGTTCTTGAGCATTGCGGCGTATTCGGTGCCAACGATGTCGTCGCTGGTCTTGCAGGTGATATAGTCGCTGCTAAGGTACTTTGCCACCAGCTTCGCCTTCTCCTCATCGGCACAGGCAATGGTGAGGTAAGAAAGCCTTTCCAGCGCCACCTCTTCGGCGTGACACGGGCCGGTGATGACTCCAATATTGTCGTAAGGCAGGTTATAGGTGGTATGAAAATGCTCTCCCACGATAAGGCTGGTCTCGGGCACTATACCTTTAATAGCCGAAAAAATGATCTTTCCATCAAGGCTTTCGGTAAGATGGTCCAGCTCACGCTTCAGAAAAGCTGAAGGGATCGCAAAAATCAACACATCTGCTTCGCGAACGATTTCGTTGATATCGTTGCTCAAATGCAATTGGGATACGTCAAATTCAACCGAGCTGAGGTAGTTTGGATTATGTTCCTGTTTCTTGATGTGTTCAATGGCATATACGCTGCGCATATACCAGCTTACTTCATCAAGGTTTTCACATAACATTTTCATAATAGCTGTAGCCCAGCTACCTCCGCCCAAAACGGCGAACTTTGGCGTTGTGTCCATAAAAGATCAGTTTCTTGCCCCAAAAATAAGGAAAATAAAAAGCTTCCGAAGAAAGCCTGTGGTAAAGAAAAAACGGGGGTTGCGTCAGATTCCAAACTTTAACATTTAAAAACCTGATTTTGATGTACGAAGCCGTTTAAAAATCCGTTATAGCAGTAGAAAGATTATTTTTAGAAGAGTTTAATCTTTTTGGTTGGTTAGTTAGTGAAGAATTGCCTTCGAAAAAGTTTCGGAGGCAATTTTTTTATCTGTAGAACCCCATCTCGTCGATGTATTTCCAAACCTTCTCGGGCAGTAAAGGCCGCACATCTTTACCTTCTT
>JBAVJB010000172.1:0-33419 GCA_049687495.1 Salinimicrobium sp. | reverse complement strand
AGCCGGGATTGCTTTCTCTGAAATTGGAAAATGGAAAAGGTGTTCCGTTCGTCGTTCCCGGTGGCCGGTTCAATGAAATGTATGGCTGGGACAGTTATTTTGAGGGAATCGGGCTCATCCTCGATGGCAGGATCGATCTCGCCAGGGCTATGGTAGATAATTTTGTCTACCAGATCGATCACTACGGAAAGATTCTCAACGCCAATCGCAGCTACTACCTCACCCGCACGCAGCCTCCGTTCCTCACCTCTTTCATAAGGGAAGTTTTTGAAGCTTCCGAAGAAAAGGATAAGCAATGGCTTCGGAAGTCATTAAATGCCGCACTAAAAGAATACGAGCAGGTATGGATGCAGCCGGGAAAGCGATTAACTCAAACCGGACTCAACCGGTATTTTGCTTCGGGAATAGGCATTCCGCCGGAGACCGAAAGAGGACATTTTAGGGAGGTCTTGAAAAAATTCGGAGCCAAGTACGGCATTTCAGCTGACGCCTTCCGAAGAAAATATCAGTCCGGGGAAATTGAAGATGAGGAGGCAAATGACTATTTCAGGCATGACCGCAGCATTCGGGAGAGCGGACATGACACTTCCTGGCGACTGGAGAACCGGGCAGCCAATTTGAACACAGTCGATCTCAACTCGCTGCTGTATAAGTATGAAAAGGATTTTGCTTATTTGATCGGTAAATGTTTCGGCGGCAGCTTTACTGCTGCTTCAGGTAAAACCTACACCTCAAAGTTTTGGGAGCAAAAAGCCGAGAACCGAAAAAAGCTGATAAACGAATATCTCTGGGATGAAAAGGCGGGAAGCTACTTCGACTATAACTTCCAAAAAGGGGAAAAAACCGGCTATATTTCCGCCACCAATTTCTACCCGCTCTGGGCGAAAATTCCTTCCGAAGAAAAAGCGGAAAGAATGGTGGAAAACCTGATGCAGGATCTCAAGGCCAAAGGTGGAATTTTGGCAAGTGCAAAATCTTCCGTAGAAAAAACAGCCACGAACGATGTCCAGCGGCAGTGGGATTATCCCAATGGTTGGGCGCCGCACCAGATGCTGCTGTGGCAAGGTTTATTGAATTACGGCTACAATAAAGAAGCCCATGAGCTCATTTATCGCTGGCTATATATGATCACTAAAAATGCGGCAGATTATAACGGAACGATTCCCGAGAAATACGATGTGGTAAATGCTACTCATAAAGTATATGCGGAGTATGGGAACGTGGGAACCGAATTTGACTACATTACCAAATCGGGATTTGGCTGGATGAATGCCTCTTACCAGCTTGGGCTGGAGCTGCTGCCGGAGGAGTATATTGAAAAGCTGGATGAATTGGTGCCGCCGGGAAAACTATTTAAACCCTGACAGGGTTTTGAACAGGGTTCCAGAGAAAATCCACCAAAAAGTGACGGGGAACAGAAAGTTGTAAATTCGAAAGTTTTACCTTTGTACCTCCTGAAAAATTACGGGAAATATGAGCAATGAACGCAAACGCCGTGAAGCCCTTGTCTATCACGCAAAGCCGCACCCCGGGAAAATACAGGTGGTGCCCACCAAAAAATATTCTACTCAACGAGATCTTTCCTTAGCCTACTCCCCCGGAGTGGCCGAGCCTTGTCTCGAGATCCACAAAGACAAAGAAAACGCCTACAAATATACCACCAAGGGTAACCTGGTGGCGGTGATCTCTAACGGTACAGCCGTTCTGGGCCTTGGAGATATAGGGCCGGAAGCCTCAAAACCTGTGATGGAAGGAAAAGGCCTCCTGTTCAAGATCTTTGCAGATATTGACGTTTTTGATATTGAAGTTGACACGAAAGATGTTGATGCTTTTGTTGAAACAGTTAAGAACATTGCACCTACTTTTGGCGGGATCAACCTGGAAGATATCGCGGCGCCCGAAGCTTTTGAGATCGAAAAAAGGCTGAAGGCAGAACTGGATATTCCGGTGATGCACGATGACCAGCATGGTACTGCGATCATCTCTTCTGCAGCTTTGATCAATGCCCTGGAACTCGCCGAAAAAGACATAGATAAAGTGAAGGTGGTGATTTCGGGAGCGGGATCGGCAGCAATTGCCTGCGCCAACCTTTATGTGGCGATGGGCGTGGAGCTCAGCAATATCGTCATGTTTGATGTCAACGGCGTTTTGCATACCGGCAGGAATGACCTCTCTGACCTGCAGTCAAGATTTGCAGTAGATAAAAAATTCAAGAACCTGGCCGAAGCCATGGAAGGTGCCGATGTGTTCCTGGGACTTTCGGTTGGAAATATTGTGACTCCGGAAATGCTGAAGACCATGGCGCCCAATCCTATTGTGTTTGCCATGGCCAATCCAAATCCCGAGATAGATTACGACCTGGCCTGTGCCACCCGCAAAGATATTATCATGGCTACGGGCAGAAGTGACCATCCTAACCAGGTGAACAACGTGCTGGGATTCCCGTTCATCTTCCGTGGAGCGCTTGATGTGCGTGCCACAAAGATCAATGAAGAGATGAAAATGGCTGCCGTCAAAGCGCTGGCCCGCCTTACCAAGGAGCCGGTGCCCGAGCAGGTGAACATTGCCTATGGCGAGACCAGGCTTAACTTCGGAAAAGAATACATAATTCCGAAGCCATTCGACCCAAGACTGATCACAGAGGTGCCACCGGCAGTGGCCAAAGCCGCAATAGATTCGGGCGTGGCGCGTAGTCCTATTTACGACTGGGAGCGCTATGAAGATGAGTTGCTGGAAAGAATGGGCAACGACAATAAGATCACAAGGCTCTTGATGAACAGGGCGAAAATGGACCCAAAAAGGGTTGTTTTTGCTGAAGCCGACCATCTTGATGTTCTTAAAGCCGCTCAGATCGTGCATGACGAAGGCATCGCACAACCAATTCTCCTCGGAAGAAGGGACGTGATCACCGAACTTATGAACGAGATCGACTTTCATGCCGACGATGTAGAGATCATCGATTCAAAATCTGATGATGAGCAGAAACGACGCGAGCGATATGCTGAATTTTATTGGAAATCACGCCAAAGAAAAGGCGTGACCCGTTATGACTCGCAGCTGTTGATGCGATCCCGCAATTATTTTGCGGCCATGATGGTTAATGCGGGAGATGCAGACGCTTTGCTTTCGGGATACTCAAGATCTTATCCTACGGTATTAAAACCAATGCTGGAGCTTATAGGAAAAGCAAAAGGCGTTTCAAAGGTGGCCGCGACCAACCTGATGAACTCTTCCCGCGGACCTATCTTCATCAGTGATACCTCGGTAAATATTGATCCTACTGCAAAGGAGCTGGCAAAGATCGCCCAGATGACCGCCCGTACGGTACGTCTTTTTGGAATGGAACCCGTAATGGCCATGATCTCTTACGCCAACTTTGGCTCCTCAAAAAGTGAAAAAGCGGTCAAGGTAAAAGAAGCTGTTGATTACCTGCACAGGTTCTATCCCGATCTAGTGGTAGACGGGGAAATGCAAACCGATTTTGCCCTTAACAAGGAGTTGCTTCAGAAGAAATTTCCTTTTTCAAAACTGGCAGGAAAAAGGGTGAATACGCTTATTTTTCCGAACCTGGATTCGGGGAACAGCACTTATAAATTGATCAAGGAGCTCAACAAAACAGAATCTGTAGGGCCGATCCTGATGGGGATGAACAAACCGGTTCACGTACTGCAGTTGGGCGCCAGCGTTGAAGAAATGGTGAATATGGCTGCCGTTGCAGTAGTTGATGCACAGGAAAAAGAACGCAAGGCGAAGAGAGAGCTGGTGTAGAGATTGGATATTTGATATTTGTTGCTGAATTATTTTTAGAAGACCTCTCAAAAATGGCATTTTTGAGAGGTCTTTTTTCTTCCTGCTTTCCGGGATTTTTGGAATTGGTTTCTCTGCAAAATTTTTTCAGAAATAATAGCTTGTAAAAGTGACATTTTTGAGACCCAAAAGCTGCGGAAAATAAAGTGTTTCCCCGTCCTGCGAATTTTACTACATTTGACCTGTTAACCATCCTTATCCCATGATCCATAGTCTCAAAGGTCAGCTCGTTGAAAAAAATCCTACAGATGTAGTTATTGATTGCAACGGAGTTGGCTATTTCATCCATATTTCCCTGCACACTTATTCCCAGATCCCTAACCAGGAGGCGATCAAATTATACACGCATTTCCAGGTAAAGGAAGATTCGCATACGCTTTACGGTTTTTGGGAAAAGACGGAAAGAGAGATCTTCAGGCTGTTGATCTCGGTTTCGGGAGTAGGTGCAAGTACGGCCAGGAGCATGTTGTCTTCCCTGGAACCACGGCAGATCATGGAAGCTATTGCCTCTGGTGATGTGGCGACCATCCAGGGGATCAAAGGTATTGGTGCGAAAACCGCACAAAGGGTGATCATCGACCTCAAAGACAAGATCACGAAAGTGTTTGGAATTGATGAAGTTTCAGCGCCTCAAAGCAATACTAGCCGCGATGAAGCGTTATCTGCTTTAGAAACTCTTGGGTACACCCGCAAGCAATCAGAAAAAGTTGTTGACAGAATAGTGAAGGAAGAGCCTGATGCGAGCGTTGAAACTCTAATAAAGCTGGCACTTAAAAAATTATAAATTCTTTGGGGCAGAACTACAATTTCCGGTTTTCGCTTTCGCTGTCTTTTGTGCTGTTTTTGGCGCTGACGTTGCCTTACTCTGCTTCGGCTCAAGATACCATTACCAGGCAGGACTCTACTAAAACCGGCTATTCGCTTGGGAAACTGCGTTTACCCAATCCTTCCAGTATCAAAGCTGCCTATGAATATGATCCTATCCTGGATCGATATATTTATACCGAAAGCCTCGGGAACTTTAATATTTCGGCACCTTTGATCCTCACTCCCGAGGAATACCGCGAGCTGGTGATGCAGGAGGAGATGCAGAAATATTTTCAGCAGAAGATCGATGCGATCTCCGGAAAAAAAGAAGGGGTCAAAGACGAGCAGCAGGACCTGCTGCCCGGTTTCTATGTGAATTCAGATTTTTTCCAGAACATTTTTGGAGGCGGGGACATTGAACTCATTCCGCAGGGATCGGTAGCCTTAGATCTCGGGGTGCTTTATTCCAAAAGGGATAATCCGGCTTTCTCCCCCCGCAACCGCCGCACCTTTACTTTTGATTTTGACCAGCGGATACAGCTGAGCTTGCTTGGAAACATTGGCGAACGCCTTAAGGTGACCGCAAACTATGATACCGAATCTACTTTTGATTTCCAGAACCAGCTTAAGCTGGAATATACGCCCACAGAAGATGATATCATTAGGAAGATCGAAGTGGGTAATATCACCATGCCGCTTAACTCTGCCCTTATCCAGGGCGCGCAAAGCCTTTTTGGGGTGAAAACCGAGCTGCAGTTCGGGAAAACCACAATCACCGGTGTTTTTTCTGAACAAAAATCTGAACGCCGCACCGTCAACGTTGAAGGTGGCGCCACCGTTCAGGAATTTGACAAGTTTGCAATAGATTACGATGAGAACAGGCACTTTTTCCTGGCGCACTATTTTAGGGACCACTACAATGAGGCACTCGAAAATTACCCTTTTATAAATTCCAATGTGCAGGTGACACGGGTGCAGATCTGGGTGACCAACAGGACCAATAATGTGCAAAATCTTACCGATTCCAGGAACATTGTAGCCATACAGGATCTTGGGGAATCGCCCGTGCAGGGGAACATTGGTCTAGAAAATCCGCCTGCGGGTTTTTTTAATGCCCCGGCAGGAGCTTATGCCGACAATACGAATAACGATTTCAACCCCTTCGGAATTACCGGGCAAGGGGAATCTGTGCTTACACCGGCCATTCGGGATATTTCGACTGTACAAGCGGGATTTGGAGGGCTTGCCGTTTCAGAAGGTACAGATTACGTAAAGCTTGAAAATGCCCGACAGCTGAAGCCTTCAGAATACAAGCTCAATAACAGGCTGGGGTATATAACTCTCAGCCAGCGGTTGGCGAGTGATGAAATTCTGGCTGTAGCCTTTCAATACACTGTAGGAGGGAAGGTTTACCAGGTGGGAGAGTTTGCCAACGATGGTATTGATGCTTCTGGAGGTATGGGAGAATCTTCGGTTTCCCAGAACCTCGTGGTAAAATTGCTCAAGAGTTCTGTCACCAATGTGAACGAACCGGTGTGGGACCTTATGATGAAGAACATCTACAATCTTGGCGCTTTCAATCTCGAAAGGGAAGACTTCAGGATGAATATCGTTTATGCAGATCCTCAACCGCTCAACTATATCACCGGCGTAGAGGGCGCGCCTTTACCCGAAGATGTTGAAGAAACCACACTTTTGAAGGTCTTCAATCTGGACAATCTGAATATTAACGGCGATCCTTTGGTAGGCGGAGACGGATTCTTTGATTTTGTGCCCGGCATAACCATTAACGCCGAGACGGGAAGTATTATTTTTACCTCGGTGGAGCCTTTTGGACAGTACCTTTTTAATAAACTGGATCTTAACCCTAATTCGGGTGGTGAGATCTACGAGCTTCCCGAAACTTACAACGAGAACCAGCAAAAATACGTGTTCCGGTCGCTGTACACCACTACCAAGACGCAGGCAGAGCAGGTACAGGCCGAGAAGAACAAGTTCCAGCTTAGGGGGCGCTACAAATCTTCTAACGTAGAAGGAATTCCAATTGGCGCTTTCAACGTGCCGCAGGGTTCTGTAACAGTTACCGCCGGCGGACGCGTGCTGCAGGAAGGTGTGGATTACGTGGTGAACTACCAGTTTGGGAGGGTGCAGATCCTTGACGAGGCTTTACTTGCCTCCAATATCCCGATCCAGGTATCAACCGAAAATAATGCCCTTTTTGGGCAGCAAACAAAAAGATTCACCGGGATCAACGTGGAGCACCAGTTTTCTGAAAACTTCCTCATTGGCGGTACCTATCTCAACCTTAACGAGCGGCCGCTTACCCAGAAATCCAACTACAGCTATGAACCCATCAACAATACCATCTTTGGGTTCAACCTGAATTATTCGACCGAAGTGCCTTTTTTGACACGTATGGTCAACAAGCTACCGAATATAGATACAGATGTGATCTCAAATCTTTCCCTGCGCGGGGAGGTGGCTTACCTGCTGCCCGGCGCACCAAAGGGCAATGAATTTGACGGGCAGGCGACCACTTATGTTGATGATTTTGAAGCGGCTCAAACCGCGATCTCTATTGACAATCCGCTGGGGTGGGAGCTCTCCAGTGTGCCATTGGGCTTTGGCGGCGAACTGGGCAACGGCGATCTTTCTACCTCCTACCGCAGGGCAAAACTCGCCTGGTACACTATTGACCCTGTTTTCTACGGAAGCAGTCGCCCCTCGGGGATCAGTGACGCCGATCTGGCCAGCTATGCCACCCGAAGGGTCTTTCTTGATGAGATCTTTCCCAATGTAGACGTGGTGCAGGGACAGTCGCAGGTGTTGTATACGATGGATCTGGCTTATTACCCGAATATTCGCGGGCCTTACAACTTCAATCCTACGGCGACAGGAAACACCTTGCCAACCCCCGAGAACAATTTTGCCGGGATCACCCGTGCGCTCAATTCCACCAATTTCGAACAGAGCAACGTGGAGTATATCGAATTCTGGCTGATGGATCCTTTTATCTATTCTGAAAATGCTCAAAGCGACGGCGGCGAATTGGTCTTCAACCTGGGGAATATTTCCGAAGATGTTTTAAAAGACGGAAGAAAGCAATATGAGAACGGCCTTCCTGCAGGAGGTGGCGATCTAAATACTACGCCTACTGCCTTCGGAAAAGTGCCTTCTAACCAGTCTTTGATCTATGCCTTTAACACCGAAGGCCCTGAAAGGCTTAATCAGGATATAGGTTTCGACGGACTTTCTGATGCAGAGGAAGCAGTGAAATTCCCTGATTTTGCAGGCCTTCCCGATCCGGCTGCCGATAATTACAACTACTTCCTGAACGCTTCCGGAAGCATTTTGCAAAGATACTTTGATTACAACGGGTTGGAGGGCAACTCGCCACCATCAGTGACGAACACCAACCGTGGGAATTCAACTTTGCCAACCGTAGAAGATATCAACCGTGACAATACGATGAACACCGTCGACAGCTATTTTGAATACGATGTAAGGCTGTTCCCCGGGATGAACATCGATAACAATAAGTACATTACAGATGTTAAGCAGTTCACCACCACCCTTGCCAACGGGCAGGAGATGCCGGTGAGATGGCTGCAGTTCAAGGTGCCAATTTATGAACCTACTTCAGCAAAAGGAGGAATTGGAGACTTCAGGTCAATAAGGTTCATGAGGATGTTTCTCACCGGGTTTAGAGATCCTATTGTTTTGCGTTTTGGTACTATGGACCTTGTTCGTGGAGACTACAGGCGTTACACCCAAACTCTGGATCCCGATAAATCTGATCCTGCCAATGAGGACACTTCCTTTGAGGTCTCGGCAGTGAGTATTGAAGACAACGAGAACAGGCAACCTATTCCTTATGTGCTGCCTCCCGGTGTGGACAGGGAAGAGCTGTTGAACAACAATACAAGGATAAGGCAGAACGAGCAGTCGCTTTCACTCTCGATTTGTGGCCTGGAAACTCAGGATGCACGTGCGGTCTACAAGAATTTCCAGATCGATATGCGGCAGTACAAGAACCTCGAAATGTTCCTGCATGCGGAGTCTTTGGTGAACAGGCCTGCTTTGAGCGAAGGAGAACTGGTGGCCTTCCTTAGAATTGGTACAGACTTTACCGATAACTTTTACCAGGTGGAGATCCCGTTAAAACCCACAGATTTTGGGGCAGCCTCGGCATCGGAGATCTGGCCCGAGGAGAACAGGATGAACCTGCCGCTGGAATTGCTGCAGGAGGTGAAAGCAAAAGTCATTGGCGATCCTTCTTTTCTTTCTACGGAACTCAACTTCTTTACCGAAGACGGTTCGCCTGTGCAGGACGGGATGCCTTATGATATGGGCGACTTAAGGATAGGGATTAAAGGGAACCCGAGTTTCGGAAATATTCGTGTCCTGATGTTAGGTGTCAAAAATGGTCTTTCTGAGACCTCTTCCCGGGAGCTTTGCGGGGAGGTGTGGTTCAATGAGCTAAGGCTTTCCGATCTTAAGAATGACGGCGGATGGGCAGCCATAGTGAACATGGATGCCAACGTAGCCGATTTTGCAAATGTTTCGGCTACCGGAAGAAGAAGTACTGTTGGTTTTGGTGCTTTGGAACAGGGGCCAAACCAGAGGAGCAGGGAAGACCTGCAGCAGTACGATGTGGTGAGTAACCTGAACATGGGGCAGCTGCTTCCGGTCACCTGGGGCGTAAAGATCCCCTTCAGCTACAGCATAGGCGAAGAATTGATCACGCCAAAGTATGATCCCGAATATCTCGACCTGGAGTTGCAGACCGTATTGGACAATGCAGCTTCTTCAGAAATAAGAGACGATATCAAAGAGCGGGCAGAAAGCTACACCAAAAGACAAAGTGTGAACGTGATCGGGTTGCGCAAGGAGAGAATGGGTGAAAAAAAACCTATGCCTTACGACGTTGAGAACCTTACCGTTTCGGGAAGCTATAACCAGATCAACCATCGCGATTTTGAGATCGAGAGGGCATTTGATCAAAATGTGAGGACCAGTGCAACCTATGATTATTCATTTGCACCTGTTAATATCGAACCACTTCGGAATGTAAAAGCCCTGGATAGCAGTGCGTATTTTGCCCTTTTACGAGACTTCAATTTCAACGTTTTTCCGTCGAACGTTACGGCCACCTCGACCATTTTCAGGCAGTACAATGAGCAGCAATTTCGCGAGATCAATCTTCCTCCGGGCTTCCTTAACGGAATCCCGACCCTGTATCAGCGAAACTTCCTGTTCGACTGGCAGTACACCATCAACTATAATTTCACCAAGAGCCTTCGAATGAATTTTGATTCCTCTACCAACAGGATCGTGAGGAATTACCTGGACGAAGACAATAATCCCGACACCACAACGAGCATCTGGGACGGGTTCTTCAATGTTGGAATACCTAACCAGCATTTTCAATCGCTGCAAGTGAATTACGACCTGCCGTTCTCGAAGGTGCCGGTGCTTAATTTCTTAAGTGCGACCTATTCCTATACCGGGAATTTTCAGTGGGAGCGGGGTTCGCAGATCTTCCAGACGCTTGAAAACATCCCTGACCTTGGGAACAGTGTGCAGAACTCCAATACCCATCAAATCAACGCCAACCTGGAAATGCAGACGCTTTATGACTACGTGGGGCTGAAAAAACGGGTACCAAAAACTGCCGCCCAGACCATTGAAGAGAGGAGCAGAGCGGTGCCTACGCTTGATCCAAAACGTAGGCAGAACACTACCGGGCAAAAAGGTGATAATAAGCTAAGCGCCGGTGACAGGACTTACAATACTTTTATTGGAATTATTACCGGGATCAAAAAGATACAGGTGAATTACCAGGAGAACAACGGGATCTTTCTTCCCGGCTACACCAATGGTATAGGCTTTATGGGTACCTGGAAACCAACTTTTGGGTTTACTCTGGGAAGCCAGGAAGAGATCAGGTATATGGCTGCCCGAAAAGGATGGCTCACGCTTTACCAGGATTTCAACCAGCAGTATTCACAGGTTTCCAGTGAGCAATTAGGAATTAATGCAAACCTGTCTTTTGTGCCTGATCTTACCATCGAGTTGAGCGCAGGCAGGCTTTATTCTGAAACTTTCTCAGAAAATTACCGGGTGGAGAATAACCAGTACCTTCCGCTTACGCCGGTGACTTTTGGGAACTTCAATATTTCCACCATCCTTATTAAAACCGCTTTTAGCCAGGGTACGGCAGAATCTTCAGCAATATTTGAGGATTTCAGGGATAACAGGCTTGCCATTGCCCGCAGGTTAGCTGAAGAAAACGGTTATGACCCGAATAATACAGATGCTTCAGGTTATCCGGTAGGCTTCGGCAGGAACAGTCAGAACGTATTATTGCCGGCTTTCCTTGCGGCATATTCGGGTACTAATGCAGACAAGATCTCCCTTGGTGCCTTCAGGGATTTCCCACTGCCCAACTGGAACATTAAATATACCGGCTTCATGAGAATTCCGTGGTTCAAAAAGACCTTTAAAAGGTTCTCCTTGAATCATGGTTATACCTCCGGCTACACGATCAACCAGTTTCAGTCTAATTTGGATTATGATCCCGAAGAACCTGAAGCCGTAGATCAAGCCGGAAACTACAAAAGCGAGACGCTTTTTTCGAACGTGAACCTTACCGAGCAGTTCAGTCCGTTGATCAGGGTCGATCTGGAGATGATGAATTCGATCAAGATCCTGGCCGATGTTCAAAAAGACCGCGCCCTTTCTTTGAGCTTTGACAATAACCTTCTCACAGAGATCAACGGGAATCAATACACCCTGGGGCTGGGCTATAGGATCAAAGATCTTAAGTTTGCCACCAAAGTGGGTGGGAAACAGCGTATCTTGAGCAGTGACCTTAATTTTAAGGCAGATGTTTCTTACAGGCACAACGAGACGGTGATAAGATACCTGGATATCAACAACAGCCAGATCACTGCAGGACAGGATATCTGGGCGATCAACTTTAGTGCAGATTATGCGCTGTCAAAGAACCTTACGGCACTGGTATACTACGATCACAGTTTCTCTCAATACGCAGTTTCGACGGCTTATCCTCAAACGACAATTCGTTCTGGGATTACCTTGAGATATAACTTTGGAAATTAGCAGCTGCTGTTTGAACAAAAGAATTAAAAAATTAACTTTGCGAGACTAAATAACTAACTAAATGAAGATTCCAAAAGATTTAAAGTACACCAATGATCACGAATGGGTGAAAATTGAAGGGGATATTGCCACTGTTGGTATTACCGATTTTGCCCAGGGAGAATTAGGAGACATCGTCTACGTTGAAGTTGAAACTGTAGATGAGACTCTGGAGAGGGAAGAAGTTTTTGGAACTGTAGAAGCAGTAAAAACCGTGTCTGACCTTTTTGCACCTCTTTCAGGAGAGATCATTGAGTTCAACCAGAGCCTTGAAGATGAGCCTGAGAAAGTTAATTCAGATCCTTATGGAGAAGGCTGGATGGTGAAGATCAAGTTCAGCGATGCTGCCGAGGTAGATGACCTTCTCTCTGCTGAAGAATACTCAGAGGTAGTTGAGGGCTAAACTTTTCTTTTTTTTACCCGCACTGGCTTACACCTTGTTGGTGTTATATTTATCGCTAATCAACCTTGCGGACACCCCTATTAAAGACCTGGGGGTAAGCGATAAGGTTATGCATTGTGGAGCCTATTTTGGTCTGGGCCTGTTATGGTCATTCTTTGCAATATTTAATTATAAGAATGACAGGTTTTTTGCTAAAATTTTAGTAGTTTGCTTTGCTTCTATAGCATTTGGCATTTTTATTGAGGTATTACAAAAGGCATTAACAAGCTATCGTCAACTCGATCTTTTTGATGTGGTGGCCAATACCATTGGAGTTGTCCTTGCGGCGCTTTTAGTATGGTCTTTAAAGGATTTTCTAATCAGGTTAAAAGGCAAGATTAATTTATTTTTTATGAAAAAATAATTATTTTAGCCAACCTATAATTAAAACGGAATTATGAAACCCAAGAAAAACAAGAAAGCCGACTTGTCCAGGAGGAGTATTCTCTTCTTCCAGATCGGTATGATCTTGATGCTTTTTGTCACATGGAGGGCCATTGAATGGAAGACCTATGACAAGGAGGCGCTGGATCTCGGTCAGGTGCAGATGGATGCCTTTGAAGAGGAAGAAGTGCCAATTACCGAATTGAATACGCCACCGCCACCTCCACCGCCACCACCGCCACCCGCTCCCGAAGTGATCGAAGTTGTTGAGGATGAAGAAGAAGTTGAAGAGACAATCATTGAGTCTACCGAAACTAACCAGGAAGAGATCGTGGAAGTTGAGGAAGTTGAAGTGGTTGAGGAAGAAGAAGAAATTGGGGATGTTCCGTTTGCAGTAATTGAAGACGTACCTGTCTTTCCCGGTTGTGAAAAGGAAAGAAATAACCAGGCCCGCAAGGACTGTATGAGTGAAAAAATTCAGGAATTCGTGAACAAAAGATTTGATACCGGTCTTGGTAGCGATCTTGGACTAAGCGGAATTAACAGAATTTACGTTCAGTTTAGAATTGAGAAGAACGGAGATGTTACCGTGCTTGGTGCACGTGCGCCACACCCAAGGCTTAAATCTGAAGCCGAGCGTGTAGTGAACATGTTGCCTAAGATGCAGCCCGGGAAACAGCGAGGTAAGCCGGTTGGAGTACTTTACTCCCTGCCAATTACCTTCAGGGTTCAGGACTAAGAACATCTTTCTAAATTATATAAGATCCCGCACTTGTTGCGGGATTTTTTTTTGAACAGGTGTCAAAAGTGTCATTTTTGAGGAGTATTTCTTCCTGTGGTTTTTTTTGCCACGAATACACGAATTTTATTTATTGTATTTTTTCTGAACACTGAACACTGAACACTGCCCACTGAGCCCTTGTTTTAAGAGGTGCAACCTTTTTAGGCATGTTTGTTGAGAATATGATTAATACTTAACAGTTGTGTTGCTTTTTTTGTTGGAATGCTGTTGGGTTTAACCTTGACAAAGATTAACCTTTAAATATGCACTATTATGAAAGACAAAAAGAGCAAAAAAGTAGACCTGTCAAGAAGGAGCATTCTCTTTTTTCAGTTTGGGCTCATCCTGGCCCTTTTTCTGGCCTGGCAGTTGATCGAGTGGAAAGTTGACGCCGCAGTTCCTCAGGAGCTCGACCGCATCTCTATGGATGCTTTTGAAGAGGAGCCGGTACCAATTACCGAATTTAAAGAACCTACTCCGCCAAAAGTGCCCGTTGAAATTGTGGAGCCGCCTAAAGTGATCGAAGATGATAAGGAGGTTGAGGAATCTATTATTGCGCCGACCGAAGATCTTGGTGAAGCAGATCTTAAAGTTGAAGATATCCAGGTGGAAGAGCCAGACGAGGAAATTGATGATTATTCAATTATGTCTGTCGAGCAAGTGCCAATCTTCCCGGGTTGTGAAAATTTGAAGTCCAATGACGCCCGCAGGCAGTGCATGGGCGAAAAGATCAAGACCATCGTCAACCGGACTTTTGATGTTTCTCTTGCGAGCGAGCTTGGGCTTAGCGGGATCAACAGGATCTACGTGAGCTTCAAAATAGAACCCGACGGCAGTGTAACCGTTATTGGCGCACGAGGTCCGCATCCAAAACTGGAAGAGGAGGCTATAAGAATCGCGAAAACCTTACCCGAGATGCAACCCGGGAAACAGGGGGGCAAACCAGTAGGAGTGATCTATTCCCTGCCTATAATTTTTCGGGTTCAGGATTAGAATTGGTATAAAATATTAGAATTGGTAAAAAATAAAGGATCAGATCCCGCACTTGCGGGATCTTTTTGTTTTGGGATCTTCTCTAGAGATTTGCCACGAATTAACTAATGACTGGTTCGCTCATCTGCTTTGCTTTCTTCTTTCTGGAGAATAGTGTTTTCTTGGCAAACCTATTTCTTGAGCCACAGATGGCACCATGTTTTTTCTGTTCACTGATCACTGAGCACCTGTTAAAAGAGGTGTCAAAAATGTCATTTTTGAAGGGCTCTGTTTTTGCCACAAATCCATGAATATTTTTTATTGCTGCGGAAATCTTTCTAAGGTGGCCCCTTTGTTAAAACTACAGATGCACCGGCGGCTTATGGTTTTTACCTGCTCCTCCTTCGCTAAAGATTTGGAGGTGAAAACCTTGAACTTTAAACTTCGAACTTGAAGCCTTTTAAGGAAAAATTTGAAGGAAATTGGCTTCAATTTCTTTGTCTTGTTTAATTTAGTGTATCTTTCTTCCGGTAATCTAAAACAGGACATGCAGGACATGATGAGGTTATTTAAGCTACTGTTCCTTTTTCTTCCCTTTCTTTCTTTTTCCCAAAAATTTGCAGGTGATGATGAGCGTTTTCCTACTTTTCCCGAATGTGCCCAAATAGATTATGAACAGGAAGAAAGCTGTTTTGTTTCCACTCTAAAAAGCAAGTTTTTCGAAAGCTTTGAGATGCCCGAAGTGGTAGCCGCCGAGAACTACAGCGGCACCATCGTGATCCTTTTCGAGGTGAACCGGGAAGGGCGATTTAAAACAGTGTATGTAGATGCCGCTTATCCCGAACTTAAGGAGGAGGCTCAAAAGGTATTTGAGAGCCTTCCGCAAATTAAGCCCGCCACTTATAACAGCCGTCCTATAAACATGCAGTTCCGTATGCCGGTGAAAGTGCCTTTTCAGCAGGAACCTATGACTTCCGAAGAGGAAGAGGCTGGCATTGAAGTGGTTGCTTCAGAAAAAGAAGAGGACTTAAAGCCTTTTCAGAAGAAAAAAAATAGAGACTCCCGGGAGGCGACAGAATATGATGAGATTAAATCTCTGGAATTCCAACATCCACGAGCCTCAAGTGAGATCAATATCCCGCTTTCCCATGAGCTCTACAGCAGGTTTGATGACGAGTTGAACCGTGTGGGAACTAATTTCCACACAGCTTCCAAGCCTTACCTGTTCAGCGAAGTGCAGCCTTACTATGATTTTGCCGAAGAAACCGAAAAGCTTGAAAAATCAACAAATTCCTGGATTGGCCGCAAGGTCTGGAATGAGCATTTATTCACTTTCCAGGGAAAAGATTACTGGTTTACCGTTGATTTTGGCCTGGATATGCAGGTGGGAAAAGATTTTGACAGCGAACTGGACGTAACTTACAACAATACCCGGGCAGCCATTTTCCAGGGCGGGCTTGGTAAGAATTTCAACTTCTACTCGGTGGTCTATGAGAACCAGGGCCGCTTCGCCGACTACTACAACCGCTATGCGGAATCTATAAAACCCGGAACAGAAGGCCCTGCTATTGTGCCCGGCCGCGGGATCGCCAAATCTTTTATGGGACAGGCTTATGATTATCCTGTTGCCGAAGCTTATTTGTCTTACAGCCCCGGCAAATTTTTTAACCTGCAGTTTGGGCATGGCAAGAACTTCATTGGTGACGGGTACAGGTCACTGCTGTTGAGCGATAACGCTACGCCTTACCCTTTCTTAAAGTTGAGCACCGAGTTCTGGAAGATCAAATACACCAACACCTGGATGTCACTTCGGGATGTAAGGGCAGAGGTGACCGGCGAAGGTTCTTTCCGTACAAAATATATGGCCAATCACTATTTGAGCTATAATGTCACAAAGAGGCTGAATATTGGCTTTTTTGAATCGGTAATGTGGGAGAATGACAACAACCGCGGCTTCGATATCAACTATCTCAACCCGATCATCTTTTACAGGGCGATTGAATTCTCAACCGGGGCGCAAGCCGGTAACGCGATCATTGGCCTCACCGGGAAGTATAAGTGGAGCAACCATTTCCTTACCTACGGGCAGTGGTTGATCGATGAATTTTCTTCGGGAGATGTTTTTGGCGGCGAAGGCAGCTGGAAGAATAAGCATGGGTTCCAGATAGGTGCAAAATACTTCAACGCCTTTAATATTCCGCAGCTATACCTGCAGCTGGAGTACAACCAGGTGCGGCCATATACCTATTCGCACAACACTATTATCCTCAACTACGGGCATAACAACCAGCCTATGGCTCACCAGTGGGGCGCCAACTTCAGGGAATTGATCGGGATCGCCAGGTACAGGTATGGCCGTTACTACGGAAGTTTGAAAGCCATCTACGGAAAAAGAGGCTATGATTTTAACACTTTTGAGGATGATGCCGCTTATGGAGGGGATATTTACAGAACCGAAGAGGACAGGCCTTATGAAACCGGGGTAAAGATAGGGCAGGGGAACACAGCCATGTCTTTTTATTCTGAAGCTGAAGTAGGATACATCGTGAACCCTGCTACCAACCTGAAATTCTTTGGCAGCTTCATCTACCGCAATTTTGATCCCGAAGTCAACACCTTCAGTACTTTTAATAACACCACTTACTGGCTGAACATTGGCTTAAGAACCGATATCTTCAACTGGTACTTCGATTACTAGGGTCTCAAAAAGTTGATTTTCAGCAGGTTTTTTGGAAGGCGTTTAAAAATTAACTTTTTTGGAGCCTTGTCAAAAAGCAATTTAGGAGTATCTTTGCGCCACAAAATTTTTCCTTTTTGGACAATACCCGTGTACATACTTCATCAGTCTCCTTTGTTTCAGATCTAAAGGAGATCACTAAAATGAGGCTCGCCGTAAGTGTGGTTTTTTCTTCGGTTGCAGGATATTTTCTTGGTGCAGATAACGTTGATCTTCTTACGGTGATCATGCTCGCAGTTGGGGGTTACTGTTTGGTTGGCGCTTCAAACGCCTACAACCAGATCATTGAAAAAGACCTCGACCTGTTGATGGACCGCACCCGAAACCGGCCGGTGCCATCGGGGAGAATGTCCATTAATATGGCGTTTTTCATCGCCAGTGCTTTGACCATTTCAGGCCTGGTGATACTTTACCTTATCAATCCGCGAACAGCGATGTTTGGTGCGATAAGCATCTTCCTTTACGTGAGTGTTTATACGCCGCTAAAGACCAAGACGCCACTTTCGGTATTTGCCGGGGCTTTTCCCGGGGCTATTCCGTTCATGCTGGGATGGGTGGCGGCAACCGGCAGCTTCGGTATTGAGCCGGGAACACTTTTTATGGTGCAGTTCTTCTGGCAATTTCCGCATTTTTGGGCGTTGGGCTGGTGGTTGTATGACGACTATGAAAAAGGCGGATTTTTCATGCTGCCTACTGGAAAGAAAGACAAGGGTACAGCGGTTCAAATTGTGCTGTATACCGTCTGGACGATCCTGGTCTCTCTCATTCCTGCCTTTGGAATGACCGGCAAGCTTTACATCACGCCGCTTTCGGCAGTGCTGGTATTGCTGCTTGGGCTGGTAATGTTGTATCATGCGATTCAGCTTTACAGGAAGAGGGACGGGAAATCTGCAAAGAAATTAATGTTGGCAAGTGTGTCTTACATCACGCTGCTGCAAATAATATATGTATTAGATAAATTGATTCGTGTATGGATTTAACACAGGGAACAGATCAGTATAAACATGCGAGGGCAAAGAAGATGATGCTTTGGTTTGGGATCATAAGCATGGCAATGATGTTTGCCGGCCTTACAAGCGCTTACGTTGTAAGTCAAAGCCGTCCTGACTGGATCTCAGACCTTCAACTGCCCACGGCATTTTTGTACAGTACGTTGTGCATCGTGTTGAGCAGTGTAAGCATTGTGCTTGCTGAAAAAGCCGTAAAAAAGGAGAACAGGAAGAATGCGACTGCTTTTTTACTGGGTACTTTAGGCCTGGCGGTAGCGTTCATTTTTCTCCAGTTCCAGGGGTTTAGTGAACTTATAGCTAACGGCTATTACTTCACCGGAAGTGAAAGTTCGGTCACTGCCTCTTTTATTTATATTGTGGTAATTGCGCATTTGGCCCACCTGCTGGGTGGTATAGTGGTCCTTTTTGTCCTAATTTATAAGCATTTTAAACAGCGGTATTATCCCGGTCAAACCCTTGGCTTAGAGTTGGGTGCGACTTATTGGCACTTTGTGGATGCGCTGTGGTTGTACCTGTTTTTCTTTTTATATTTCTTTAGATAAATAAAATACTTATTTTTGCCGAATACTTAAATTTCAAATTCTTTCTATGGAAGCTACTGTTACTAGAACAGGTACTGAAGGAAAAACCTGGGGCGGAGGAAACGAACCGCTAAAGGCGAGCTATGGGAAAATGATGATGTGGTTCTTCATTTTGTCCGATGCGCTTACCTTTTCCGGCTTTTTGGCGTCTTACGGTTTTGCTAGATACAAATTTTCAAATACCTGGCCTATTGCAGATGAGGTCTTCACTCACTTTCCCTTCCTGCATGGAGTAGAGGCGCCAATGTATTATGTGGCCCTTATGACGTTCATTCTTATCTTCTCTTCTGTAACTATGGTATTGGCTGTAGATGCAGGGAAACAGATGAAGAAAGGAAAGGTTACTACTTACCTGCTGCTTACGATCATTGGAGGTTTGATCTTCCTTGGGTCTCAGGCTTGGGAATGGACACATTTTATCGAGGGTAGTCACGGTGCTATTGAAACAAAGGGAGGTAACATCCTGCAGGTAGTAAACACCGAAGGGGACCAGGTTTCACTGGCTTCTTTTGTTGAAGCCTCTGCACAGGAAAGAACAGAACACGCAAGATCAAACGGGATCTGGTTCCTTGACGGGGCCAGTCTTCCTGAATACCAGGTTGCTGATGTAGTGGAGAGCTTTGAAGCTAACCCTGGTTTGCTTATCCGTACTCAGGAGTTAACCGAGACCGGAGAGAAGATCGTTCTTACAAGACAGCAGTCTATTGAAAAGCTAAGACGTGAGGCTGTTGGAGTGGTAGAAGGAGCAAACCTGCACCATAACGAATACGGGAACAGGCTTTTTGCCGACTTCTTCTTCTTTATTACAGGATTCCACGGTTTCCACGTGTTTACCGGGGTTGTGATAAACATTATCATCTTCTTCAATGTTCTTCTTGGAACTTATGAAAGAAGGGGTACTTATGAAATGGTGGAGAAAGTAGGATTGTACTGGCACTTTGTAGACCTTGTCTGGGTGTTCGTATTTACATTCTTCTATTTGGTATAATTGAGAAATTAATAAAATGGCACACGATACAACTCATCACCACGAATCAAGCGCAAAAAGGATCTGGACAGTTTTTGTGATCCTTTCTGTGATCACTACTGTAGAAGTAATCCTGGGGATCGTAAAACCCGAGTTCTTGACTTTGACTTACTTCATTAGTCTAAAGTTGATCAACTGGATCTTCATTGTTCTAACCATTGTGAAAGCCTACTATATTGTTTGGGCCTTCATGCACATGGAAGGAGAGACAAAAGGATTGCGTAGAGCTGTGGTTTGGACTGCAGGCTTCCTAATAGTTTATCTGGTCTTTGTTCTTTTGACTGAAGGTGATTACATTCACGAGGTCTTGAACAGGGGGCATGTCGCCTGGGACTTTTAAAAGTTAAAACATTTGAAAGAGGCGGTTTTAAGACCGCCTTTTTTTATTTTTGCACGTCTTTTTATGAAGAAAGCATTTGTCATAATTGTTCTGTTTGCACTTCCGCTGGTCGCTTATCTTTTCTTTGCTTCGGGAGTGAATCATTTTGCCCGTCTTCCTGTTCTTACGGATGAGCTTTACGGCCTGGAAAATTTTAGTACTGCCGAAGACGAACAGCTGTCCTTTGACGACAATATCACTATTCTGGCATTTCCGGGAGAACACCCTTACGAGTACCTTACCAATGCTTACCATTTAGCTGAAAAGATCTATAAGCCTTATCACCAGTTCAAGGATTTTCATTTTGTCTTTGTAGCTCCTGAAGGTACACAGGCCGAAGTGGAGCGGTTGAAGACAGAGCTTTCTGAAGTAGTTGAGTTGTCCAGGTGGCGTTTCGTCTACGGGACAAAAGAGGAAATAAAGAAGCTTTACGGCAGTCTTGGCACTAAGCTTGAGCTTGATGAACAGCTTTCTTCTCCTAAGGCTTTTATCGTTGACAAGGCCGGAAAGCTGCGTGGCCGTGAAGAAGACGAGGATGGCCAAAAACTCTATGGTTATGACACCAATTCAATTGCTGTGCTCAACAACAAGATGACCGACGATGTGAAGGTGATCCTTGCAGAATACAGGCTGGAGCTTAAGAAGTATAATAAGGTTAAGTAATATGAAAAATTACTCTTACATAGGAATATCCTTTATAATTCTCATTTTTGGAATCATAGTAGTTCCCGAGATCATAGACAGGGTAAGCCAGCAAGAGGTTGTAGACGACAACAGGTCAGACACGCGTGCCGACAGGGCTGCGGCTTCTCAACCTTTGGCTTATATTGAACTTAGCGGCAGCCGCAAGAAGGTACCACCTTTTGAATTTGTTGATCAGCATGGCGATACCATTACCAATGAAGATTACAAAGGCAAGATCTATGTGGTGGAATTTTTCTTTTCTACCTGTCCCTCCATTTGTCCTATCATGAAAGAAAATCTCCTGGAGGTGCAAAAAGAATTTAAAAATGAAGAAGCCTTTGGAATCGCTTCTTTCTCTATAGATCCTACCCATGATACGCCACAGGTGCTTCAGGAATATGCAGAAGATAACGGCATAGAGCATCCAAACTGGCATTTATTAACCGGTAAGGGAACAGAAGTATATGATCTTGCTAACAGCGGTTTCAATATTTACGCAGGCGAAGATGCAAATGTACCCGGAGGCTTTGCGCATTCAGGTTATTTTGCCCTGGTAGATAAGGAGGGTTACATCAGGTCACGAAAAGATGAATTTGGTAACCCAATTGTTTATTACAGGGGCTTTGTAAAGGAAGGTTCAGTGACCAGTCCCGAGCAGGAGCAGCCTGAAACCGATATTTTGATCCAGGATATAAAGAATTTATTAGATGATGGAGTATAGAAAGACAGACAGGTTTATGGTGCCCACTATTATTGGGATCTCCTTTTTGGTTCCTGTACTGGTGTTGATCCTGATGTACCTTCCCGAGAGGTACAATTTCCTTGGTGTAGAGATGGGGAATTTTCCCCTTTTTCACGCCATACTAAATTTTTGCACCGCAGTGCTCCTTATTCTGGGCTATTATTTCATGAGGGTAAAACAGCTTACATGGCACCGCAATACCATGATCGCCGCATTTTTTCTTTCGGCGGTTTTCCTGGTGAGCTATGTGATCTCCAAGATCAGTAATGATCCCGTGCCTTTTGGTGGTGAAGGCTTGTTACGTCCAATCTATTTCTTTATCTTGATCACTCATATATTGCTGTCGGCCATAATTGTACCTCTGGTGTTGTTCACCATGTATCGCGGCCTTACCGGCGAAGTGGCTAAACACAGGAAGATCGCGAGATATACCTTTCCAATCTGGCTGTATGTGGCGATAACCGGGGTGCTGGTGTATGTTTTTATGGCGCCTTATTACTAAGATGATGAAAACCAAAGTTGTTCTCATAGTATTGTTTTTTTCGCTTCTTTCTTTCGAGGCTGAAGCACAATGCGCCATGTGTCGTGCTGTTCTTGAAAGTGAAGCTTCTCAATCTACGGCCGAAGGTATCAACGAAGGTATCATGTATCTTATGGTTTTTCCTTACCTGCTTATGGCGGGAGTGGCCTATGCCATCTGGAGATCCCGAAGAAAAAGCAAGGCCTGAAAAAGCCTTTTTTGCCTCCTGAAAAGCTTTGGCTTTTAACTTTTTTTGGTCCCCCATGTAACATTTAACTGTTTTGCAAGTCTAATGGGTGGGCTATAGCTGCCCAAAAAGTTTTTCAGAGATGATAGAGATTAAAGATCTGCATAAATCTTACAAGACCGGAAATTCTTCCCTGCATGTCCTAAAAGGAATCAATTTTAATGTTGCTGAAGGGGAGCTGGTTTCTATAATGGGTTCTTCGGGTTCGGGGAAATCAACCCTGCTCAATATCCTGGGGATGCTGGACGAGGCAGATGAGGGTTCCTATACCCTTGACGGCGTACCCATCAAGAACCTGAACGAAAAGATCGCAGCCCGTTACCGAAATAAATTCCTGGGTTTCATCTTTCAGTCTTTTAACCTTATCGGGTATAAGTCGGCTTTAGACAATGTTGCTTTGCCGCTGTACTACCAGGGGATGAAGAGAAAGGAAAGAATGGACCGTGCCATGGCGTACCTGCAAAAAGTAGGGCTGGAGCCTTGGGCGCAGCACCATCCAAATGAACTTTCGGGAGGGCAAAAACAAAGGGTGGCCATTGCCCGTGCTTTGGCGAGTGACCCAAAAGTGCTTTTGGCAGATGAGCCTACAGGAGCACTTGATTCCAAAACCTCGTATGAGGTGATGG
Organism: Salinimicrobium sp.; assembly: GCA_049687495.1. Classification (GTDB taxonomy): domain Bacteria; phylum Bacteroidota; class Bacteroidia; order Flavobacteriales; family Flavobacteriaceae; genus Salinimicrobium. The sequence continues at coordinate 10,509 of JBAVJB010000172.1, read as the reverse complement.
ACCTAATTCAAAAGATCAACGAAGAAGGCAGGACCATTCTTATCGTGACACATGAGAATGATATCGCACAAATGACCAAGCGCATTGTGAACCTCAAGGATGGGGTGATCATTGATGATTCAAAAGTAGAGCAGGTAAAAGCGTTGCAGAATGTTTAGTCTTGAACGTTGGGAAGAGATCTTCGATACGATTCGTAAAAATAAACTACGGACGTTCCTTACAGGCCTCTCGGTAGCCTCGGGGATCTTTATCCTTGTGGTATTGCTGGGGATAGGTGAAGGAATGCGTACCGGGGTAGCCAAGCAGTTCGAAAGAGATGCCGCCAACGAGATCTTCGTTTGGACCGGTACCACATCAGTTGAGTTTAAAGGCCTTAATCCCGGCCGAAGGATTCAGCTAAAAAACCAGGATTTTAACGAGACCCGCAGAAAGCACAAGGACGAGCTTGAATATAAGTCCTCTGTTTTCCGTATCTGGAATGCGGTTGTCAACTTCGGAAAAGAATCCGGAGCTTATTCCGTAGAAGGCGTTTGGCCAGATTACCAGTTTTTGGAGAATAGCAGCATGGTCAACGGCCGTTATCTTAATTATACTGACGTTGAGGGTTACGAAAAGGTTGCAGTGATAGGGAACAAGGTGAAAAATGACCTTTTTAAAGGGAAAAATCCGATTGGGAAATACCTGCAGGTTTCCGATATCAACTTTAAAATAATTGGCGTTTTTTCCGATCCCGGTGGAGAAAGGGAAGAATCCCGGGTTTATGTGCCGTTTACAACAGCACAAAGAGTTTTTGGCGGGGGTGATTTTGTTTCTAACATGTCTTTTACCCTGCCACAGGAAGAAAATTTTGAAAAGGCGCTGGCTGCGTCAAATCGTTTCACAACTCAGCTGCAGCAGGACCTTAAAGAGAGACATATTGTTGCGCCGGAAGATAACCGCGCCATCAACGTTAACAACTCCCTCGAAAATGCCAAAAAGTTCTATGATCTTATGGACATGATCAAGTTCTTCTTTTGGGGTGTTGGTATTTGTACCATCATCGCCGGGATCGTAGGCGTGAGTAATATCATGTTGATCATTGTAAAAGAAAGAACCCGTGAGATAGGAGTGAGAAAAGCTTTGGGGGCAGAACCCTGGTCTATCGTATGGATGGTGCTGCATGAATCTATTTTTGTGACTGCCATTGCAGGATTTCTTGGTTTGGTGAGCAGCCTTGCCTTGCTTGAGCTGGTGGGGCCAATGATAGAAACCGAATACATCTCGAACCCTACCGTGAACTTTTCTGTAGCGGTTTCCACGGTGATCATCCTGATCGTGGCAGGAGCCCTGGCCGGATTTTTCCCCGCCTGGAGGGCCGCCAGTATTAAACCAATTGTAGCACTTAGAGACGAATAGCATGTTCAGCAAAGACAACTGGGATGAAATATTAGAAGCTTTAAGCGCCAACTGGTTTAGAACGCTGCTTACGGCTTTTGGGGTGTTGTGGGGGATCTTCATCCTAGTGATCCTGCTTGCCGCAGGTAAAGGTTTGGAGAATGGCGTGAAGCAGGGATTTGGCGGCATGGCTACCAATTCTATGTTCATGTGGACCCAGGTGACTTCCAAGCCCTATAAAGGATTGCCGAAGGGCCGCAGGTACAGCTTCAAGACAGATGACGTTACCGCAATAAAGGACAATGTACCCAACCTTCGATTTGTTTCTCCAAGAAACCAGTTAGGAGGTTTCCGCGGAACAAACAACGTAACCCGTGGTTTGAACACGGGAGCATATAATGTGTATGGCGATTACCCCGAGATCATCGAGCAGCAGCCAATGGATATTACTGCGGGAAGGTTCCTCAACTATTCCGATATAAAGGAGAAGAGGAAAGTAGCGGTCATTGGGGAAGCTGTTCGTAAGGAAATGTACGAGAAAGGGGAAGAAGTGCTGGGGACTTACCTGAAGATCAGCGGGGTGAACTTTATGGTAATTGGTACTTACAAAAAGAAAGGCAATAATAACGGAAACGTGGAAGAGGCTCAAAAGGAGATCTATGTACCCTTCACTGCTTTTTCACAGGCCTTCAACAGGGGCAAAGATGTGGGTTGGATGGCGATCACTGCCGAAGACGGTTCTTCTATTACCGATTTGAAGAGCCAGGTCTTTGATGTTATTAAAAGCAGGCATTCCATTCATCCCGACGATGAGCGCGCGATTGGAAACTTTGACCTGTACCAGGAATTCAGCAAGATCAATGGGCTTTTTGTCGCCCTTAAAGGAGTTGCCTACTTCGTAGGTATCCTGGTTTTGCTGTCGGGGATCATCGGGATAAGCAACATCATGCTGATTGTAGTAAAAGAAAGAACAAACGAGATTGGAGTGAGAAGAGCCCTTGGCGCCACTCCGTGGGCTATAAGGGGGCAGATCCTGACGGAATCTGTTTTCCTAACCATAATTTCAGGGATGGCCGGCATAGCTTTGGCCACCGGCGTTATCGCGCTTATCAATTATTTCCTTAGCGGAATGGACACTTCAGAAATGATGTTCACCAACCCGAGTGTTAATTTGGGAGTGGTGTTTACCGCCCTCGCTATCCTGGTGGTTTCGGGATTGCTTGCGGGAATGATCCCGGCGCAGAATGCCATAAAAGTTAAACCCGTTGATGCCTTAAGAACAGAATAAAACAAAAGTCAAATCTAAGAGAATGAAAAGAGTTGTTACCATTTTAATTTTAGTCCTTATTGCAGTTGGTTTTGCAGGTGCGCTTTATTACCTGTATGCCAAGAGCCAGGAAGACCCTGTGATCTATGAAACTGAACAGGCTTCTACCCAGGACATTGTCAAGAAAACCGTTGCAACGGGAAATATTGTTCCTAAAGAAGAGGTTTTGATCAAGCCGAACATTTCGGGAATTATCGATGAGATCTACATCGAAGCAGGAGAGCGTGTGAAGGCAGGTGACCCTATCGCCAAGATAAGGGTGATCCCAAATGTTTCTTCTCTTCAAAGTTCCAAAGATGCTGTGGCAACAGCAAAGATCAATCTTGATAATGAGAAGACAACATACGACCGTCAAAAAGCCCTTTTTGAGAAGGGAGTAATTTCGGCTAATGAATTCCAGACTGCCGATGTTGCCTACCAGCGCGCGAAACAAAACTACCGTTCTGCCCAGCAAAACTACGAGATCGTAAAAACAGGTACCACCAGCGGACTTGGAACCGCTGCCAATACCCTCATTCGTTCTACGGTTGAAGGTATGGTGCTGGACGTGCCGGTCAAGGTGGGGAACCAGGTGATAGAAAGCAACAACTTCAACGACGGTACTACCATCGCTGTGCTTGCCGATGTGAACGAAATGATCTTTGAAGGAAAAGTTGACGAAAGTGAGGTTGGAAAGATCAAAGAAAATTTACCGCTTGAGGTAACCGTAGGTGCTATTGAGAACAAGACCTTCGATGCTGTTCTTGACTATATCGCTCCAAAGGGAGTCGAAGAGAATGGGGCCATCCAGTTTAATATCAAGGGAACCCTGGACAAGGCAGATACCACTTTCATCAGGGCAGGATTGAGCGCCAATGCGTCTATCATCCTGGCGCGTGTCAACGATGCTTTGGCCATCAAAGAGGCGCTGGTGCAGTTCGATAAAGATCAAAAGCCATATGTAGAAGTAGAGACCGGAGACCAGCAATTCGAGAAAAAAGATATCGAGCTGGGAGTGAGTGACGGGATTTATGTGGAGGTGAAGAGCGGTCTTTCTAAAGACGATAAGATCAAAGTATGGAACCAGCTAAAGCCGGCAGGATTCGCTAACCAGGGTTAATTTGTAACATTAGCCTTTAAACCAAGACATATTCTTTACAACCACAATTATGAGAAAAATTTTATTGTCTGTATTTTTCCTTTGCTTCGGAATAATCGCAAACGCCCAGGATAATGATCGATGGACCCTACAGGAGTGCCTTCAGTATGCCATGGAGAACAATATCTCCATCAAACAGTCAGAACTGGATGTAGAACTATCAGATACCCAGATTTCAGATGCGGTGGGCAACCTTCTGCCCGGTGTGAATGCTTCGGCTTCAAACTCATGGAACACCGGTCTTACCCAAAACGTAACGACAGGAATTCTGCAAACTCAGACCACACGGAACTTTTCCGCAGGGGTTACAGCAAGCATGACCCTTTTCGACGGATTAAGAAATATAAAGCAGTTGCAGCTGGCAAAAATGTCAAAGCTGGCAGACCAGTATTCGCTGGAGCAAATGAAAGAGGATATTGCGCTTTTTGTGGCCAATGCTTATCTGCAAGTGCTCTTCAACAAGGAGAATCTTAAGGTGATCACTGCGCAGCACGAGATCACCTTGCAGCAGCTGGATAGAGTGCAGGAGCTGGTAGATGCCGGTTCGGTGCCAAAGGGAGACCTGCTTGAAATAAAAGCCAATTCGGCTAATGAGGAACAGAGAATGATCGTGGCCGAGAACCAGATCAAGATCTCGCTGGTGGCCCTGGCCCAGATCCTGCAGATCAAAGATTACGAGACCTTCAATATCGCCGACCGTGAATATGAGGTCTTCGGAAGTGAAATTACCAGTGTACCGGTTTCCGAAGTGATCGATGCAGCCGAAGCTGAACGCTACGAGGTAAAGGTCGCCGAAATGAACAGAAAACTGGCCGAGAAACAGGTGGAGATCTCCAAAGGAGCTTATTATCCTTCTCTTGGCGCCTTCTTTAACTACAACACCAGGGAATCTGGTGCGGGAAGAATCGTTGCAGGAGGCCTGGATCCTGATAATCCTTACAGGCAAATTGGCGTTGTACAAGAGACCGATCAAATCGTAGTAGCCCCAAATATGGTTTCTGAAATTGGGAGCCCGCTGCCGTTCTTTGAGCAGCTGGAGCTTAACGACGGGGTCTCTTACGGTCTCCAGCTCAACATCCCTGTGTTCAACGGGTTTGCTACCCGCAACGCGGTGAAGAGGAGCCAGATAGGAGTGCGCCGTGCTGAATACCAGCTGGAACAAACAAAATTAGACCTTGAAGCCAACGTTTACCAGGCCTATACAGATGCTAAAGGTGCGCTTAAGGCTTATGAAGCGGCTCTTGTAGCGCTGGATGCACAGTTGGAGGCTTATGATTATGCCTCAGAGAGATATGATGTGGGAATGGCAAATGCCTTTGACTTCAGCCAGGCAAAATTTAACCTTGAGAATGCGCAGAGCGAAGTGGTGCGCACCAAGTATGATTATATTTTCAAAATAAAAGTTTTGGAGCTTTATTTTGGAGTACCCATCTCAGATCTTAAATTCTAGAAAATGAAGAAAAAAACGCTTTACATCATCATAGGAATTGCCGTTGTACTTATTGCCCTGCTTATCGTGGGCAAAAAAGCCGGATGGTTTGGGAAGTCGGGGAATTTCAAAGAAGTTGAGATCACCGAAGTTGAACGTACAGATATAGTGGAAAAAGTTTCTGCCACGGGTAAGATACAGCCCGAGGTAGAGGTGAAGCTTTCTTCGGAAGTTTCCGGAGAGATCATTGAGCTGCCGGTAGTAGAGGGGCAGCAGGTGCAAAAAGGCGATCTTCTGGTTCGCGTAAACCCCGAACTTTACCAGTCCAGCCTTGAGCGTTCCCGCGCCGGATTACAAAACATTCGTGCCGGGCTGGCGCAGGCAGAAGCCAGTCTTAGAGAAGCTCAGTCTAATTATGACAGGAACCAAAAGCTTTTTGAAAAAGGAATTATATCTAAAGCCGAATGGGACAGGATCGTTTCAGCTTATGAAGTTGCACAGGCCAGCCGCCAGTCTGCTTTTTATAATGTAAAAAGTGCCGAGGCCAGCGTAAATGAAGCTGTAGAAAACCTGGGCCGTACCAATATTTATGCGCCTATGTCGGGCACTATTTCATCTTTGAGCGCCGAGCTTGGGGAAAGAGTAGTGGGAACCCAGCAAATGGCGGGAACAGAGATCCTTCGCGTAGCCGATCTTGGCGACATGGAAGTAGAAGTAGACGTGAACGAGAATGATATTGTAAAAGTATCAATCGGTGATTCTACCATTGTTGAGGTAGACGCATACCTAAAGCAGCAGTTCAAAGGCATAGTGACCGAAATTTCCAATTCGGCCAACTCAGCTTTGACAGCCGACCAGGTGACGAATTTCAAGGTAAAAGTGCGTATTTTAGAAGAGTCTTACGATCATCTTTTAAAGGGCAAGCCCGAGAATTATTCGCCTTTTAGGCCGGGAATGACTGCCACGGTTGACATTATCACCAACAAAAAAGTAGATGTTGTAGCTGTACCCATTAGCGCGGTAGTGGTGACTGCAGATACTTCTTCAGCAAAGAAAAAAGAGGCCGACAAGGCAAAACTTTCTGAACAGAAATTTGAAACCGTCTTTGTCAAGGAAGGCGAGGAAGCAAAACGCAGGGTGATCAAAACCGGGATCCAGGATGATGCCCTTATTGAAGTGACAGAAGGACTTGAGGTAGGAGAAGAGGTGATCACCGGCCCATATAATACCGTGACCAAGAGTTTGAAACCCGGAGACAAGGTACAGGTGACCGAAAAGCAGAATTTGAAGGAGGATTGATTTGAGTTTGATCTTATGCATTGAAACGGCTACCACCAATTGTTCGGTAGCCTTGGGGAAAGAAGGAAAGCTGCTGGCCTTGAAAGAGGACAACGGCAAGAACTATTCGCATGCCGAGAGGCTGCACCTCTACATTGAGGAAATACTCAAGGAGAACGGTTTAAAAGCCTCACAGCTTGAGGCTGTAGCTGTAAGCAAGGGTCCGGGTTCTTATACGGGCCTGCGCATTGGCGTTTCGGCGGCAAAAGGGCTTTGCTTTTCGCTGAACATTCCTCTGATCTCTGTTCCTACGCTTACTTCTCTTGCAGGGCAGGTGGAGGAGGAGGAAAGCGATTATATCATCCCGCTTTTAGATGCCCGCAGAATGGAGGTTTACACCGCCGGATTTACAGCTGCCAAAAATGCCATTTTTGACACCCGTGCAGAGATCCTGGAGGAGAATTCTTTTTCTGAATACCTGGAAAAAGGCATCGTGAGCTTTATAGGAAACGGCGCAGAAAAGTTCAGTAAGATCTGCGACCACAAGAATGCACGTTTTATAACGGAAGCATTGCCATCTGCAAAAGAAATGATAGGCTTAGCCGAAGAGAAGTCCCAAAAAGGCCTTTTTGAGGATGTAGCATATTTCGAGCCCTATTACCTCAAAGATTTTCAGGCGGGCTAGGAAAAAAATACAGGTTTATTATTAAAGATAGCTGAAGGAGAGCCTTCAGCTATTTTTTTGTGTAAAAGTTTAAAAGTGATTGAAGTCTTCAACAAATTAAAACATCAGAATAGACCAATCTGTTCAGCACGATAAGCAAATAATTGATTTTAGAGGGTTCTACTCACTTTTCCTGAGGCTCCCTTCCTTATGTGTGGTTTTTATTTTGTGTTTCTTCTAATGTTTAATAGTTTGAATACCAATATATAATGAGTAGTTTTATAAGATTGTCCTTGACAAAATTTGAAATAATGACAAGCAAAAAACAACATAAAATTATGCGTAGCTTCCTTAATTCACGAACCCTACCCCTTATTGGGTTGGCCATCATGATGACCATAGGACCCTGCTCCTTTGCACAACGCACTACCAACACGGATTCCATTTCACAAGAAACACCCCAAGGAAATCAGAAAGAGCATGAAGTGCCTATGGGGAATAAAATTCACGAGCTTCCAGAGGGATCGCCTATACCTGCCTTTAGTGCAGGTGGAACAAAAGAAAACGTATTGGAAAATTTTATAAAGGAACAAAAAGTAGCCGGCCTCCTTATTTTACACAACGGAAAGATAAGGCTTGAACGCTATGCGCTTGAAAACAGCGATACAAACCTGTGGTCTTCATTATCGGTTGCAAAATCTGTAACGAGCACTCTTGTAGGTGTTGCTATTAAGGATGGCTATATCAACAGCGTGAATGATTACGTAACAGATTACCTTGCGGAATTAAAAGGCAGCGCATTTGACAGTGTGAAAATACGCCATCTCCTTACCATGACCTCCGGAATAAAATGGAACGAGAACTATACAGATCCGGATTCTGACATCGCCCGATTTGATAGAGACACCACCGAAGATGGCATGAAAGCCATAGTGAGTTATATGCGGCGTTTGCCGGCCGAAGCAGAGCCTGGCCAAAAGTTTAACTATAGTACAGGTGAAACTCACCTCTTAGGAGCACTTATCAGCACAGCCACCCGGCAAAGCTTGTCACACTATCTTTCCTCAAAGATCTGGGCTCCTTATGGCATGGAGCAAAGTGCTACCTGGAGATTGGATCGCACTGGTCAGGAAATGGCAGGTTGTTGCCTTCAAATGCGGCTTCGCGATTTTGGAAGATTTGGACAATTCGTGCTTGAAGAGGGATACATTAACGGAGAATCTATTGTACCTGAGGACTGGTTTAAGACAGCAACCCAAATACAAGTACCGCTATGGCCCGGCGGAGGCTATGGATATGGGTGGTGGATCTTTAATAACCATAGTTTTGAGGCATTGGGAATCTATGGACAGAGGATTTATATCGACCCCTCAAGGAATCTTGTGATTGCAATCAACAGTGCATGGCCGGAAGCCGAAAATAACGAGCGACATTTCGCAGCAGCTAATTTTATCCAATCGATTACAGACGAGATTGATAAAGAGTAAAAAGCATCGGCTAGCAAAAAATTAGCGTGCTACTCTTTGTAGAATAAAAAATCCTCAATAACCTACAAGTTGACGTTTCCCAAACCAGCAAGTGGCGTTAACCGGAGACGTTGCGTCGGGATCTTTTGACTTAAAGAAGAAGCCTGCCGGGCCGGTTAACCGTTTTTTCATAATTGATTAGAGGTTTTATGATCCAATAAGGATAAACAAAACCGGGGGGAACCAGGGAGGATTTTGGTGCAGGAAAAAACGCACACCAACAAATGCTAATTTGCATTTATATTTACTTCAAAATCAGACACATGAAAACAGTTCGGCTTTTTCCGTTACGTCACCGTTATTCCTGGCAGATAGCAATTCAGTTCAGTTATAACCTGGAAGTCAAAGACCATATAATGGCATTGAAGGAGGTCAAATGGAGCCGTACGCATCGCTGTTTTTATCTGCCATTTTCAAAAGAGAACAAGGCAAAACTTTACTTTCACCTGCGTCGGGCGGGATATTATGTGGATTATAGGGAGCTGGTGGGCTTCAATCCCAAGGCAAAGTCTCCTTTAATGCCGGGTAATAAATTTTCGACTGCTCAAAAAAAGGTCTTACACGAATATGTCTCTTATTTAAGAGGTCAGCGCCTGAGTGAAAGTTCTGTCAGGACCTATTACACTTTCATCCTCAAACTGGTGGAGCATCTCGGCGAAAAACCTTATGCCGATCTTGTTCGCCGGGACCTGGAACTTTTCCTCGAGAAAAAGATCGCTGCCAAAAATTATGCTTTGAGTTCGCACCGCCAGTGTATTAGCGCTATCAAACACTTTTTAAAGCTTTATGACTGTGAGAAGATCAAACTAGACGAGTTGAAGCAGCCGGGTAGAAGCCATTATTTGCCAACGGTGCTATCTAAAGAAGAAGTTGTTTCACTCTTACGTGTTACCCGGAACCTGAAACATCGGGCGATACTGGCGCTTATTTATTCGGCGGGATTACGGATAGGGGAGCTCCTGGACCTTAGACTAGCCGATATTGATATTAACCGGCGGCAAATCCACGTTAAAAATTCAAAAGGCCGAAAAGACCGTGTTGTAGTTTTAGCCGAAAGCATGTTGCCTTTGCTGCAGAATTACATCGCAACCTACATGCCCAGGGAATACTTTGCCGAAGGCCAGCAGGGCGGGCAGTATACACCTCAAAGCATTCGGCTTTTTTTACGCCAGTCCTGCCGCCGGGCCGGAATACGCAAGAAGGTCACCCCGCACAGTTTGCGGCATTCTTATGCCACCCATATGCTGGAGAATGGTATTGATCTAAGATATATTCAGGAGCTGTTAGGCCATGCCCGGCCCGAAACCACGATGATCTATACACATGTATCGCGCAAGGACCTTATGAAGATCGAAAGTCCTTTGGATGTGACGATAAAAGAGATGCTTCAGGCTGATAAAAACAATGAAAACCTGCTGTTATCAGGGAAAATTAACTAATAAAAACATATATTGCTTTTCTTAAAACGAGTTAGCTGTAATTTTAAATCCAGAAAATCCTAAAATGAACAGAATTTTTGCAATCGTAATACTATTTATATCAATTTCAACTTTCGGACAATCTGAAACAAATGATTCACTGAAGTACGAATATAAAGTAGAAAAATTAAATTCGGATTTTTTTAAAGATGAGAGAACTGTAAAAACCTATTTACCAACAGATTACGATAAAACTCAAAAATATCCAGTCATTTATACTTTAGATGGATACGAACTTTTTGAAATTACTACGAACTATGAAAATTTTCTTGCAAAATATGCAGTGATTCCAAAT
>JBAVJB010000171.1:0-5706 GCA_049687495.1 Salinimicrobium sp. | reverse complement strand
TCCTCCCTGAAAATGGGCTTTAGCCCAAAAATTTTATCCCTGGCCTAAAAATGAGGATCAGGAATAGAGTTCCAAAAATGTCATTTTTGAGAGTTATTGGTAACGGGAGTTTAGAACCCAGACCTGCAACAAAAAAGATCCCGCACCACTGGCACGGGATCTTCATTATTCTATAAATTTAACTTCTAGTGCACCGATGAGGTGTCCACCTTGCCGGCGCCTTTCCTGATGAGCAGCACAAAAGGTACGCACAGCAGGAATAGCAGTCCCAAATAAAGGAACACGTCCATATAAGAAAGTACCGTGCTTTGTTTCATGATGCTGCCTTCAATAACGGCATAAGCCCGGTCCATAGCTTCGGCGGCGGTGAAGCCCTTGCTCATGAACATTTGCTTTAGTCCGGTGAGTCGTTGCTGCACCTTGAAGCTGTAGGTGGTGATGTTAGGGATAAGATCCACCCGGTGTTGCTGGTTGAGCCTCGAGATCACGGTTGTAATAATCGCAATTCCGAAGGAACCACCAAGTTGTCTCATCATTCCGGTAAAAGCCGCGCCTTCGCCAATGTCTTTTCCTTTTAAGGTGGAAAGGGAGAGGGTAGTGATAGGAACGAATAGAAGTCCCAGGCCAACCCCGCGCACCACCAGCGGCCAGAACATGAGTTCCGAAGCTGTATCGGGCGTCATAAGCGTATACATCCAATAGCTGTAAAGGAAAAAGATGATGAATCCTGAAGCGGCCAGGTATTTTTGAGGTACGCCCCGCTCTAGCAGTTTTCCAATGATGGGCATCATCAATCCAGTGGTGATCGAGCTAGGAATGAGCAGTAAACCTGCATCTGTAGCGGTCCACCCGAGAATAGATTGCGTATAAATAGGAATGATGAAGGTGGAGCCAAAGAGCCCGAACCCAAGTACAAAGGTCATAATAGTTCCTACCCGCAGATTTCCATCCCGCAAAACCCGCAAATTCACCACGGGATGCTCGTAAACCAGTTCCCGCCAAATGAACAGGATCAATCCAAAGACTGCGGTTAAGGTGAGGGTAACGATGAGATTGTTGTCAAACCAGTCGTCCTGCTGCCCGTGCTCCAGCACGAACTGCAGCGAACCAATAAAAGTGGCCAAAAGAGCGATGCCCCACCAGTCTACCTGCTTTGCCTTCAGCTTTTCTCCATACTTCGGACTGCGCACGAAAGCAAGTGTCAGGAAGGTCGCAATAATTCCAATAGGTATGTTGATGTAAAATATGTACGGCCAGGAAAAATGGTCAACAATATAACCTCCCAGCGGCGGACCTAAAGTCGGGCCTACAATCACACCCATTCCGTAGATCGCCTGCGCCATCCCACGTTTCTTCAGCGGATAACTTTCAGTAATAATGGTCTGTGCGGTCACCAGCAGGGCACCACCGCCCATTCCCTGGATGAACCTGAAGGCCACCAGCTCCCAAATGTTGGTCGCATTTCCGCAGAGAAAAGAGGCGACCGTAAAGAGGACGATGGAAGCCGCGAAATAGTTGCGCCGGCCAAACTGCTTTGACAGCCAGCTGGTCATTGGGATAATGATCACGTTTGCGATTGCGTAGGCGGTGATCACCCAGGCCACATCTGTAAGAGTGGCACCAAGGCTCCCGCGCATATCGTTTAGCGCAACGTTGACTATAGTGGTATCAACGATTTCAAGTAGGGCGCACAAGATGGCCGTGACCGTGATGATCACCCTTCTAAAACCGTATTCTACCAGATCGTTTTCTTGCTCTTGCATAGCTTAGTTCAGGTGTACATCTACCACCACGTTCATTCCAGAGCGCAGCTTCTGCAGTTTTTGAACATCATTGTCTTCGGTAAATTCGATCTTTACCGGAAGCCGTTGTACGGTCTTTACAAAGTTTCCGGTAGCATTGTCGGGAGGCAGCAGCGAAAACTTAGCTCCTGTAGCGGGAGAAAAAGCAGTGATCTTACCTTCAAATTCCATATCGGGGTAGGCATCTACCTCAATACCTACTTTTTGGCCAAGCTCCATTTTTTCAAGCTGGGTCTCCTTGAAGTTAGCAACTACCCATTTCTTTTCGGTGTTCACCAGGTAGAACAAAGCCTGTCCCGGCTGCACCAGCTGTCCTACCTGTACTTCAACATCAGAAAGCTGCCCGTCAATTGGAGCGGTGATCACGGTGTAATCCAGGTTGAGTCTCGCTGCATCAAGAACCGCCTGCGCCCTTTGTACATTGGCCTGGGCTACTTCCACCTGTTTTTCAGAAATTTCTGTCTGGCTAACCGCGGCACTGCTCTGGTTGCTGCTGGCCTGCTTCTGGCTTTGCAGGATCTCTAAAGCCTTTTCGGCTCCCTGCTTGGCAGCCAAAGCCTGCTCATATTGCTGTGCGGTAATTGAATGGTTCTTGTAAAGGTTCTCGTAACGCTTGAAGTCATTTTCTGCTCTCCAAAGCTTGATCCTGGCGGCCTCGATATTCCCCGAAACCGAACCTTCCTGTGCTTTGGAAGCGGCAGCATTCGCTTTATAGGAACCAATGCTGGCTTTAGCTACATCTAGCTGACTCTCGGCTGCGGCAAGACTGGCCTCTGCCTGCTCCAGCTTTACCCGGTAGTCTCTGTCGTCAATGATAAGCAAAGTGTCTCCTTTTTGAACCCTCTGGTTGTCTGAAATAAAAATTTCGGAAACATAGCCGCCAACATGTGGAATGATGGCATTCATATTCGCCTCCACCTGGGCATCATCGGTCTCTTCGTGTGAGAGGGAGTGGATGTATTTATAGCCTCCGTAGATGAGCGCAACGCTCACCAGCACAGAAACAATGATGATGAACTTTTTATTGGTTTTTTTCTTCTTTTCCATTTTTCCTGATGATTATTTTTTGAATTGATTAATTAGAACTCCTTCTGCACGAAGCAGATTGTAATATTGCTGAAGAATGCCGGCTTTGGCATATGCCAGGTCGAGCTTGCTTTGTAGCTGCTGCACGTCTGCCTCCAACAGGTCGTTGGTGTCAGAAAGGCCATTGTCATACTTGTCTTTCACGATCCTGTAATTCTCTACGGCCTGCTCGACAGATTGTTCATAAACCTCATATTTTTTAAGCGCCAGTTCATAATCCTGTTCCGCGTTCTTCACCTGCACCTTGATCTGGTCATCCATGGCGTCAATGCTGCTCTTAAGCTGGTCGGCTTTGCTTTGCGCGACTTTGACCCTGCTTTTGTTCTTGAAGATCCCGCCAAGGTCGTAAGAAACACCTACTCCCACGTTCATTGCATTCGAAACAGTCAGCGCATTCTCAAGGTCAAGCGCGGTGTAGCCTCCAATAAGTGCGATAGACGGATAATAATCGGCTTTGGCTGCTTCAATACCATTTTCTGCTGCTTTTTTCTGAAGCTTAAGCGCTTCCAAATCACCTCTGTTAATCTCCTGCGGAACTTGCTGCTGCGGAAGCATTCCCAAAGCGGCTTCAGAAATGGCAATTTTTGTGTCTTCCGGAAGGTTTAGGCTTACCGCAAGGCGATATTCAAGAATATCGGCAGTCTTCTGCGCCTGCTGCAGGCTTACCTCCACGTTGGACTCCTGCAGTTGTGCCTTCAACAGGTCATTTCTCGCTAACAGGCCGTTCTGTTCCATAGCCGTGAAATCCTTTACCCGCTGCTGCGCTGTTTTCAGGCTTTCCTTCATGAGCTCAACAGATTTTCGAGCAGTGAACAGGTTGAGGTAATTCTGAATAATTTGTAGGGCGATCTGTTCCTTATCGTCAAGAGCAGTAAATTCTGCCGCTTTGTAACGATTCTTTCCCGCTTCAATGCTGTTCCTGATCTTGAATCCTGAAAAAACCGGAAGGGTGAGATTCGCCTGGCCCAGCATAAGGCTATTGATCTCGGGGGAGGCTGTGGGTTCTCCTTCGGCAGGTTCCTGCTGCTGTCCTGTTTGAAGCTGCAGGTCTACATTGGCGCTGGAGAGGTAGCTGTAGCGGCCCGAAAGTTCAAGATCGGGGTAGCGGGCATTTTTCAACACCTGCAGTTCGTTTTTAGCGGTTTCCACTTCAGCTTCAGATACCTTCGCCATGTCGCTTTCATTAAGCGCCAGGTCTACGGCCTCTTGAAGGCTCAGTTCTTTTTCCTGTGCGCTCAGGCTGCCGGCGGCAAGGCTCATGACTGCCAAAAACAGTAAATTTTTAATCTTCATAGGTCAATAATGCTTTTATTGTTTTTTGAATGTGAGGGATAAGTTCTGCTGAAACAAACTCGTCAAAAGTGTCTTTTTCGGGCATGTTGTGCACTGCCTGAAAAAATCTCTTGTTGTAGTAAAAGTTGAAATACGTACCCAAAATCGTAGGCACAATGAGGGGGATATTGATGTTCTTATTGAACACTTTCGCCTGTTGTCCTTTTTCAACAAAAGATTTAATGAGGTTGAAATTTTCCTTTTTCTGCTCGATATAACCGGCAAAATCATGAGAAGGCCCCATGTGGGTATGTTCAAAATGAATGATCTTGTGCATCCTGCGGTTGCGGTGGATCCTGTTTACGATCAGGGCCACAATGGCATCGGCTTTATCGAGGAAGCCAGTTTCTTCGGAAAGCACCGATTCTATTTCGATCCTAAAGTCGGCTGTGCGGTAAAGCAGGAGCGCGTCCAGCAGCTTTTCCTTAGAGCCGAAGTAGTAGGAGATCATGGCAACATTGACTCCGGCTTCTTTGGCTATGGTTCTTACCGAAGTAGCGTGGAAGCCGTTTTCGGCGAACAGGGTTTCAGCCACCTGCAGGATCTTGATCTGTTTTTCACTTAATTCCATGGCTGCGGATTTTTTGACGGCGCAAAGTTAAACAAGTGTTTAAATTAAACGCTTGTTTAACCTATAGAAATTTTTGATTGAGCATCAGCAGAAGCAATAGCAACAGAAGAAGGGAATATCTTTTTAAGAGCAGCCAAAAATGTCATTTTTAACAGGTGTCAAAAATGACATTTTAGAAACCTCTTCAGAAAAGGTCTCATGAAGCTGTTCAGCGACTGCTTCTGTCGTTGTAGCAGGTTATCTTTGGCAAAAAGAAAAATTAATATGAACATACTTTACCTGCACGGCCTCGATAGTAAGTTAAGGTCTCAAAAAAGGGAAATTCTGGAGCGCTTCGGAAAAGTTTACGCACCGGATCTGGATTATTATACCGACCAAAATGCCATTGAATCAATCATGGAAAAGTATACTGAAGTTGAAATCAACGTGGTAATTGGCAGCAGCATGGGCGGTTTTGCAGCCTATCATGTGTCAAACCTGCTTCACCGGCCGTCCCTGTTGTTCAATCCGGCGCTGGCAAGAGGGTCGGTGGTGCAGCACATTCCGCAGAAAGAAGGCATGTACAACAATCTGAAGCAGATCGTGATAGGACAGCGGGATGATGTAGTAAATCCGGCTGAAACTTTGGAATTCCTTTCGGGGAATTTTCATCCTGTAACCGATCTTCATGTGCACCTTGTACCAAGACTGGGCCACCGTATTCCCGAGCAACTGTTTGAGGAGGAGGTAAAAACCTTTTTTGGGAGATTGTGCTATTAAAACAATGGAAAAAAATCTGAAACAGGGCGTAACATTTTAGGCGCTTTTATTACTTATAAGAAGCTCTAAGCTTTTAGAGCAGCAGAAAAGCTGCCGATCCAATTTCCGACTTTTTGTGTAGGGGTTAAAGATGGAAAACCAGGACGGCGGCTTCTT
>JBAVJB010000170.1:0-33892 GCA_049687495.1 Salinimicrobium sp. | reverse complement strand
CTTCAAGTACTTTTGCGGTAGCGAGAACAGAGTCCCTGCTTCCAAAATCTACTGAAGAAAAATCAAATTCCAGGTCAGGTAGAACAACATCAGTATTACCATTCGCTGCTGCCATTAATGCTTTCTTAAAAAACTCCCTATGAATGACCTCGTGCTTGTATAGATCTTCAAGGAAAGGCGTTCTTCTGCATTAGCTCCTGCCAATATGCTCCATCCAATACATTGGTATAAAAGGCCGCCTCGAGTTGTTCTAATGCATAGGCATAATTTAAAATTCCTAAATCGCCACTTCCCAAGTCGAAAGTAGCTCCAGGCTCCATTGGAGTATTTGTCATGTCGTCATCGCTGCTGCAGGCAAGCAATAACCCCGAACCTACAACAGCCAGGCTTCCTATTTTAAGGAAATTTCTTCGTGAATTAGTAAAATCGACTTGTGCATCATCCGCAGGTTGCACTTTTACAGTTGGTTTTCTCATAATAAAGTTTTATCAGTTATATAAATACTTACGGAGTGGAAAACCTGTCGGTTTTCCATAAAAACCTAAAACTTTGTTAAAACTATTTGTAAATGGTAATTGATATTTCGGGTATGTCAGCCCCATCAAGTACTTTGGAAGGCAAGGGAGTAAAAAAGAGGTGGATTGAAAAAATTCCCAAAATTAAAATAGATTTAGGGGTCCTTACCAGGTTCCGTTTAGTAAAGCAATAGTTAAAAAAATTTTAGCATATAAGAATATTTAGGAAAGCGAATCATGGCGCTTGACTAATAGGCCTTCTAAAATCTTAAAGAGAATTTGGCTGAGTGAATAATTTACTAAAGCACATAGAATAAATTTTGCCAACAGGCGAATATTTACAAAGAAATAGCTAAATTGTATAAATACTAAGAACTTACTTAACAAGCTCCCTCTCTACTCCCAAAACCTACGACCGGTAAAATCTGGTTTTAATTTCATCTAAAAGGATGAGCAAATCAACTGCTATATTTGGAGGTGCTGGACTAGGGATTCTTATAGGGCTACTTATCGGTATGTCCACCTCTGGCACAGTGGGATTAATAATAGGTTCACTTGCGTCGGTACTTCTAGTCCTACTGGGATTTAAAGAGAAAGGGGATTCTAATATTCAAACCCTAAGGGTGGGAAGCTTCGGCTTATTCTGCGCTTTGGCAGTATTGGCGGGCTTGATCTTAAGGGTTAATAACTCTTTCACTCCCACCATCAAATCAGAAGTTGAGAGATGGACAGCTGATAGCCTTTTTAGTTTGCAGGAAGCAAAAACCTATTTCCTGTATGAGCGCTTTGGGTTTGTTCCGTCAGGAGTTGAAATTGATTCCACAATAGATAAAAAAAGAGCTCAAGTAGTTCTTTACGGAAGTGATGTGTCACTTTCTGACTGTGAAAAACTAGAAGGTTATAAAAGCTTCCCAATCCAGAATGAACTTAATGCCTATAAGCGTCTAGGAGGAGTCTGGCAAAGAATTGCAAGTGCAGTCGAGGCAGATGTTGATATAGTAGATCAAAAATCCACTCTTCACATCTTCCAAAAATGTTTATGTAATAAAGATTAGTATGAAGAAAATTATACTCATTCATTTACTGCTTCTTTCATCTTTCTTTCTGAAAGCGCAACCTTCCACTTCAACAATCGAGAACTTGAAAAGTGCGGTTGTGAGAATCCAAAGTGGAAATAAAATCGGCACCGGTTTTCTATGGAGGAACAATAATTGGGTTGTCACAACATTACATTTAATTGATAATGACTCGAATATCGAGGTGACGCTTTCTAATAATGTCTCAAACGCCAAAGTAATTAAAGTTTTGAAAGAGCAGGACTTGGCACTTCTTCAACTTGAATCAGGCTCTTCTCAATTGACCATTCTTTCAGAAGCAAACGACGCCCTTAGCTTAAATTCCGGTCTTTATACCATGGGCTATAATGGAGGTGGAAACTTAAATTCTATAATTGACAGGACTTTAAGACTGGGGTACAATTCAAATGGACGGCTGGAAGGACTTTTACCAAAAGCTGTAAAGGATGTGCTGAAATCATGCAAAAGACCAAACCCATCGATCGAAATATTATATTTAGATGGAACACTTTTGCCTGGGTTTTCTGGTGCTCCGATCATTGATAATAACGGAAGGTTAGTTGGTATCGCAGATGGAGGATTGGAAGAAGGAGCCAGCTCAATTAGTTGGGGAATAAAAGCTGAAAAACTCAATACATTAATTAATTCGATTGAGCCTTTTCCAAAAAATCTCAATTGTGGTGGCGCTTCTAAGGTTTCTTTTGCTTCAGAGAATTTACTGGAAGAACGTAATGTTGACTATATAGCATATAAGGAGTTCAAATTCATAAAAACAAAGGTAAGAACGATTCAGGAAATGATGAACACGATTGATGACCCAGCTGGCCTTCAGCAATTAATAAATGGTTACTCAATGTACAATAATATCAATTATCTCCAGTTCAAATATGATATATATGAAGATCTAAATTCAGGAATGACATTTTGTGTGCCGCAAGGAACGAATTTGGAAGTGAAAAATGATTTAATTGTAGGTGATTTCAAGGATGCAGGTTTCAAGTTAATAATATATCCTGACCACATTCAGTATTTAGATCCAAATCCTTCCCTCAGATATATTTCAAGTGCCACTAATTTTCAACAGAAGATAGTTGCCTTAGATGGTGGTACTTTAGTGTATGAAAAAGATTTAAATTGGAGCTATAACAATGGCCCTATAATGAGATATGATGGTATCAAGGTGAATAGGGAAGCATATAGAGGATACGCATTAGAAGTAAATTCCATGGGCTATCAAAATTATATCCCCAAAACCTACTCCTTTCAGACCCATATTGGGAGAGGTAATTTTTATATGGGTGCTGCAGCTCTTAATATGAATAGCACAATGGAGGATATCAATAATCTTAGTATTTGCACAAGCAGCGGAGAATGTCAATCACCAGACCGATCAGCCCTTTGTGAAAAAGCATGTAAGGAATTCAAATTATTCTCTCAACTTGTACTGGGCGTCCACACTGGAGGATTTTCTAATAATTACAATAGAAAATAAATTTTAATATAAGAACGAATTTCCAAACAACAGGAAAAGAATACCTTTGGCCCCCGGGAAATGAGGATCAATGGAGAGGGCTGAATCCTACTTTCGAAATATCCCGGGTACCTATCTCCAAGTAAATAGTTTCTTCTTTAGGCGTTTTTTGGCTTCTTTCTTAACCTTATTAATTTTACAAGCCTTACATTTTCTCCATTTCTGAAGAAGATTTTAGTGGTACCCGCAAGTCCACTTCCTGGATTGTAGGAACCCTTCCTTAACTTACCCCTCCCAGACTTCCCTTGTCAGCCAACTTTAAGGTGAGTTTAGCGCGGCTGTTCACCTAAAATCGCTTATTTAAAGGCAGAGATATTCCTTCCCGATTTCCAGACATTTCCATGATCATATAGTTTCCGGAATTTAACTTTTCAGGCTCATGAGTTGGTGGACATAAATGTAACGATGGAAAACACCAGAAACTACATACTATTCCGGAAAGCATAATTTCTTTGGAACAAGGAACAAGCAAGATTAAATATTTCCTTTCTACTCCTCAAAAACTCATACCTATCATATTATTACGCATACCTTGTACCTAATGTACACCTTTTGAATTCTTTCCCTGCATAGTTTTGGATCAGAATGCAAGCATTAAAGCCGCACTCTTTCTTTCTAATCTTAAACTTTTGAACATAATGGAAAATTTAAAAATTTTTGAACAGCTTGACCGGATCGAAAAGCTTGTACGTGCCAATAAGAGCGTATTAAATTTCGATGAAGCCTCTGAATACACCGGTATCTCTCGTAGCTATTTGTACAAGCTCACCGCAAAGGGTGAAATTCCCTTTTCTAAACCCCGTGGTAAAATGATCTTTTTCTCCAAAGATAAACTTGATGAGTGGCTGCTTTCCAATCAAAGAAAATCCACAGCTGAAGTAAAGGCTGAAGCCGTGGATTACACCTTCAGGAACAAAAAACGATTCTGGTAATAAAACATTAGGCTTATGTCTTTGTCAAAGGAAAAAATATATGGGGTAAAGCAGCCAAAGAAAAAAACCATCTATGACTCCATCAATGAATATACTCAACAGAAGTATGAAGTGCGGTTTGATGAACTGGGACAAGAATTTTAGATATCCTTTAAAGGTAAAAACCAATGGGAGATCCTGGAGACAAATTCTTTTCTGATAGAACTGGCACAGTCCAACATAGAAGTGAACACAGCCAAACTGGAAATATTCCTCAAATCTTATTTTATTCCAAAGTTCAATCCTATAGAGGAGTATTTCAAGAAGCTACCCAAATGGTACGGAGAAGATCATATTAAAGCGTTGGCTTCCTATCTTCCTCTAAAGGAACCGGAACTATTCCTTTATCACTTCAGAAAATGGCTGGTGCGCGCAGTAAGATGTGCTTTAGAACAGGAATACTTCAATAAGCAATGCCTGGTACTAGTGCATCCACAACAGAATTCAGGAAAGTCAACCTGGTGCAGATTTCTCTGTCCTCCTACCCTGGCAAGATATTTTGCGGAAGACATGACCACAGATAAGGATGCCCGGATTCAGTTGACCAGGAACTTTTTAATTAACCTTGACGAATTATCCATTCTGGCAAAAAAAGAAATAAATGCTTTAAAAGCTTATTTCTCTAAAACGATGATCAATGAGCGGCTTCCTTATGACAGGAAGAATTCTACCCTCTACAGGACCTGTAGTTTCATTGGCTCTACTAACCGGGCAACTTTTCTCAATGATGAAACCGGTTCGGTGCGATGGCTTTGTTTTGAACTGGCAGGAAGAATCGATTTTAGTTATTCCTGGAAAATTGACATTGATAAAATTTGGTCTCAGGCTTTTTATTTGGCCTACATCGATGAGGAGTTTTATCCGGAACTCACCCTTAGCGATATAATTCAAAACGAAGAAAGAAACAAGACTTATCATGAAGCCAGTATGGAGGAAGAATTACTATGTAAGTACTATACCAAAAGTTCAGATCCTGATGATTTTATGACTGCTTCAGAATTGGTCATTCAGTTAGCCTGTATTAATCCCCGGCTGAATATGTACAGCATGGGAAGAGCTTTAAAGTCCTTGGAATATGAGAGAGTAAAACCACCTAAAAAGCGGGTTTATGGTTATCTGGTAAAACCTCTGTTCAGGTCTTCTCCTTTAGAATTATTAATAAAATAGATTACCCAATTACCACAACTCCTCTTATAGTACCAGGTGAGGGATTTCACAGTAGGTAATTTGATTAAAAGATTATTTACCTGAATTACCTCTAAAGGGGGTAAATGGTAAATAGAAATTTAAGTAAAAACAATGAGAAGCCTTTATTGATGGGCTTGGGTAGATTGGTAATTAAAATTCAAGAAAATGGACATACATCAATTATCGTGGAGAAGTGCCCGTAATATTTGCATCGTAAAAACGCTCGCAAAATTAGGGCACTACCCCACCAGAAAATCGGAAAAAGAAGCTTGGTTTCTGAGTCCCCTTCGGTCAGAAACCCAAGCCTCTTTTAGCGTTTCTTTCATTAAAAATCTCTGGTTCGATTTCGGCCTCGGAAAAGGAGGGAACATTATAGATCTTGTGATGGCCATGAAAGATTGTTCTTTTAAGGAAGCTATGGATTTTTTATGCGTTGAAAACCTTCAATTTTTCTTTTGCCCGGAACCTGTCACAAAGAAAAAGTCACCGAATGAAGGACTTAGTATTACAAAGGTTGAATTTCTTTCTCATCCTGCTCTTAGGAAATATGTAGAAGCCCGGGGAATTCCCTCTAAGCTGGCGGGAATCTACTGCAGGCAAGTCTGGTACAGGTTAAATGGCAGGGGATTCTTCGCAATAGGATTAGAGAATTACACTGGTGGATGGGAACTTCGGAATAAATATTACAAAAATTCCAGCTCACCAAAATCCTATACCTATTACCAAAGGAAATCTGAAATCTTATTGATAACTGAAGGGATGTTTGATTTTCTCTCCCTGGCTATTCTGGAAAAAGATTTGGTGAACTCTTCGGATGTCATCATTCTGAATTCCCTCAGCTTTTTAAACAAGATTGCAGGACATCTTTCCATGTATCAAAATATCCGCCTGTACCTGGCTAATGATCCTGCAGGAGATAAAGCAACCGATAGGATTTTAAGCCTTTATCCCCAAAGCATTGATGAACGTGATTCCTATAAAAGATTTAAGGATCTAAATGAAAAACTGATCTATGGAAAATGAAAAACGATATGTAGAAAGGAAGCAGCAATCTAAATTTACACTGGTGCTTCCTCCAGAATTTCAGGATAAAGATGACCTGTCACCCGAAGAATTGAAAATAATAAATACAGTTGTAGATCATGATTATTGGAATAGTAATTCAAGATGTGTGTCTGTGGACACATTTTGGACTGCTCCCGATGGTCGCACTAAAAAAAAGGAGAGGTTTAAGGCGAAAAAAGAATTGGTGAAATTCAGGTGTTCCATTTATGAAAAGAAGCTCCTACAGGTCAAGGCAAAAAGAAGCGGGTTATCGTTAAGCGAGTATTGCAGAAAAGTTGCCGCTGAAAAAGATATAAATGAGCGACTGTCTGATGAGCAAATGGAGATCTATAGGACCCTGGTCAAATTCCATAATAACTTTAAAGCGATCGGAAACATGTTCCGGAAAAGAGATCCAAAATTATCCACAGCAGTCTATGTTCTGGCAGATGAGATTAAACTTCACCTTCAACAAATAAAGAAATGATAGGGAAAGGGCAAGCTATAGCACATACGCGGGCATCCATAATGTATGGTTGGAACCAGGAGAAAGATGCTGAAGTTGTATTCAGCCAACACCTTGTGGGAGAGAATCCGGTTGAGATCAGCCAGGAATTTGCCTTTATCCAGGAAATGAACTCCAACTGCAGGAAAAATACCTTGTCCTTTGTGTTAAGCCCTACTGTGGAGGATGGAAAAGCTTTAGAGCAAAAAAGGCTGCGCGAAATCTGTGAGCGGTTCATGAAGGACATGAAATTAGGAGAACGCCAGGCGATAGCCTTTGTACACAAGGACAAAGAGCATAAACATATCCACCTGTATGTAAACAGAATTGATTTTAAAGGTGTGGCGTACAATGATAGTTTCATTGGAAAACGCAGTCAGCTTTCGGCAGAAAAAGTTGCCGGGGAGATGAAGTTGACAACTGTAAAACAGGTTCAGGCTGAAAAAGAATTTAACCTCCAGGCTATACGTTCTGAAATAAAAAGAAGGCACGATTTAGCCATGAAGGAATTTAAGCCAAAATCCTATAATGAATATATCGAACTGATGAAAGCCAATAAGGTAGAAGTGATTCCCTGTATCAATAAGGCAGGAAAGCTACAGGGTTTTCGGTTTGAATTCGACGGCTACAATTTAAAAGGAAGCGAGGTTCACCGGTCGATGAGCATCGGCAATATCGGAAAACAAATGTCAGCCGGTATCGGGGTGGAAAATTTTGCAAGGAACAATGCTCAACTGCTGATAGCAAATAAAGTGGTAAATCTTTCCACAAACCTATTGGGCAAAATTCTGAAACATGCTATTAAAAAAGAAATATCACGCGGAATGGAATACTAACATAAAAGACAATGGCTAAACTTGAAGAAATATCAGAACTGCTGGTTTCAGAGATAAGGGATTTTGAAGGTGCAGTAAAACGGCTGGAAAAGGTACAAAAGGCAAAAATCACCATGGATGTCTCTGGATTGAATGACATTTTTTCGAACCACGAAAAAAATCTAAAAGAAGCCATAAGTTCCCAAAAACAGCAGGTGGAGCTTATTGAAAAAGCAATTGGGGAAGCTAAGATGTTTCCTAAATGGGCAGTGGTAATCTTTGTGATTTCCCTGGTTTTAAATTGTGTTGCGGGAGCGGTAATGATAATTTATTTGAAATAGTAATTAAATCTTCATTGATTATTTGCTTTAGTCAAGGCGGTTAAAACTCAGCCTTTGGAAGCTGTACATTTTCTTGATCTTCCCAATTGCTGATTAAGGCATTTTTTTTTAGCAATTATTAGTTCACTTTTAAATCTGTAAGCAAAGATTCAAAGGAATCACATCCGTATATTTTATTCTATAACTATTTGAACTATCTTTCTGTATTCCAAGCAAGTATTCATTCTTATGAAGAGAAAATCTTCACACTAAAAATTTGGTAATGAAAATAGTTCATATCACTTATTCGTTAGCTTTTCTGATATTAGGCTCTTTCTCAATTTTGAACACCGCTGATCTTAAAGCTCAAAATACCAAAACAGAGCAAGTTCCTTTTAAGCTGGGGTCTGCAGATAACAAAAGGAAAGTTTATGATTTTGAGGTAACCAATCCGGGTGAAATTGAAATCAGTGCCAAGTGGAGAGGAAGAGAGAATGATCTCGCTTTAATTTTGAACGGGCCGGGCCAAACAGGTTACTATTCCCGTAAAGATGGATCGAGTCCCTTAAAAATTAATTTTGAAGTTACACCAGAACTTGTTGAAAAAGGAAAAAAATGGAAAGTGTCTATTGTGAACTTCGGGAATGGTAGTCGGTTTATAGGTTATTTGAAGATAACTTATCCAGTGGGCCAGAAACTGCATGATTTTGAAGACCTGCAAATAAGTAGAGAACAACCTTCCGAAGTTGAACGGAATTCTCCTCAGACAACTGTCAACGACTCAGAAAGCTCAGAAGATTTGCAGGAACCTGGAATTAGAAGACGTATTATGGAAGATGGAACCGTGGAGCTCCGATACCCTGATGGAACAATAAAACGTATTAAAGAGGGCGGTTACACAATCATCCATCCCGATGGTACCCAAACCGGAGCTCAATTTATTCAGATTCCACCCACTACTCCACCTCAGCTTCCGGCAGATCAAAGGATAAACGATTATTTGGAATGGCAAATTGAAAGTCTATTTGACATGATCAAGCAAATTTTAAACAACGATCAGGAATCTATTGAAAACTTTCTGGAACATGAAAATGAAATAGCACAAAGTATTTATGATAAAATGTATATCCGTACCAGTTACCTGGATAGGCTTTTATCTAATTAAAATGTATAATATGAATAGACATTTTCAACTGGTTGTTTATCCCTCTTTTTTCTTTTGGTTCCTGGCTGGGTACGCAAATGTTCCACAAGCCTCCCAGGATACCTTAAATCCTGATTCCAGGAGGCATTTAGAGGATATGGAAGAATTCTTTGAGGAACTTCAAAATTCTTCTTCCAAGGATTCTCTTACTAAATTTATAGATTATGAAGATGGTAAAATCATAGTTGAATTTGATTCCCTAACCAAATCCAAGTATCTGGAAGCATACCAGGGATATCTTCAAAATAACATCATGAATTATCAACATAGCCAACAGGTATTCAAATGGCAACTTACCTCTTCCAAATTGATCTTCGCCACCGTAATAATACTTGTTATGGCCGGAATCATATTTTCTGGTTTACAATTCAAAAGGGGAAGCCATGATAGTAGAACCGAGCTTGAATTTTCCCGGAATGGTATAAAAGTAAGCTCCTCTATATTAGGGGTTATTATTCTAGTAATTTCCCTTGTCTTCTTTTACCTCTATCTGGTATATGTGTATCCCATTCAGGAGATTTTTTAATCGTTTTCCTCCCAAAACCTAATTAGTGATAGACCTTAATTTTCTAATCTTACCTCTTACTGTACCTATCTCTCCCAGCCTTACTATCCCCAATAGTAATCTTATGCCCGGTTTATGATTTGTAATGATATCTGCAACCTTAGCTACAGCCATATCCCTTTCGGTTACGCAGTCCTCATACAATTTGCCCCCGGGTGCATGGAGTGTTTGAGCAAATCGCCAGGCACCATCCCGGGCCAATTGCATGCTGAAATCGGTCATAAGATTGTCTAATTGACCTGTCTGTTTGAGTATGTGACGTAAAGGCGGCCAGATGGCTCCTAAATTTTGCTGAACCTCATCAACAAGATCCGCAAGGATTTGGTTAATTCTATAAAAATCATCACTTAGTCCTTCTATACCTTTTCCTTCGGAAATTTTGGCTGCAGCGATTCCAAGGTCCAGGTTAATATGGGCATTCATCCCAATTAGTAAATGTTGCAAAGTTACGGGCCAAAAATTGGTAGCCAGATCAAAAGCCTTTTTCCAGGATTTTGTTACAGGAAGTTTCCTTTTATAATTTTTATAGGCATCGATGTATCTCCCGGCAAAGACAATATCAAGTTTTTCCATCCTTTTACCATCTTCAAAATATCCGGTTTCGATACCTTTTTTTACTTTCCAGGTTACCCGTCTGTACAGAACAGCAAAATAACCCAGGGCGCTGTTTTCCTGTTCAGTCTCATAAATGATGGCGTCCAGGCTTTCTAAAACCTGTTCTATTGTTTCCATAAATGCCCGGTTGTTTCGCCAAAATAAGGTTTTAATCTGAATTTAACGTAGAGGCCATATACTCTCGCGTAGCCTTATCGAAAATTCCGGTTATTGCCAGATCGAAATTTGTGGCCTGGAATTCTTTGAGAGCCCCCTCTGTCATAGGTCCAAATTTGCCGTCAGACGTACCGCAATTGAAACCTAATAGCTTCAAAGCATCCTGTAGCTTCATAACATCCTCTCCGGTATTGCCCCTCTTCAATATTTTTTTAGCGAAACTTATTTTGGTTGTAGGAACAGGCCTTCTGAAACCCAGTACTTGGCTGGCAGGATATGCGGTTACAGAAACCTGGTTTCCCTGGTTACCTCCAAGACTATAAATACGGGAGCCATCCTTGGAAAAACCCATAAACACCCCTACATGGCCTTTCCAGGATTCTATGCTTTCCCTCCAGAAGATCACTATATCTCCGGGTTCAGGATGATCTGTAGGCACTCCTGCCAATAGCCAGGACCTCGCAGCTAAGTTATTGGAGCGTTTCACTCCTGCTTTTTGAGCAACCCAGTTGACAAACAAACTGCACCAGGCTGTTTCGTCGGAAGTATAATCCTGAAACCCACAATCCTTAGCATACTTTAATATTCTCTCGTTTGCCTTGGAACCTGAAACTTCCTTTACTCCTATCTCGGCACTGGCGATCGCTAATAAATTCTTCATAGATTTTACATTTTAATATTGGTTATACTTCAGATAATGTTCTGCTGATGGCAGGAGAAAAACTTGTTTTTTCACACTTGCTTAAAATTTAACAATGAAAGAAGGGCTATTTTCCCCTATCTTTAAGTATCTAAATTAACATAATTTCATATTCATTACTAAATATTAATCCCTATGAGAAAGGTATTTAGCATTTTTTCTCTTATATTCTTATTAATTTTTCTAAGCTCTTGCGCCAGCATCCCAAGGGAAGCGCCCATGCTTTCCCAGGAATTGAAAAATGAAATTCAGGAATTGGAAAATTCACATCTCAGCCTGGTTCATTCATTTTTTGAACTGAAAAGGAAAAATGTAAAGAACTACATCAATGAGGTATGGCTACCAAGATTTGCTGAGAAATACTTCAGCCAGGATCATATCAGTAATATGTGGGACATTGTAGTGGATACAGCCAGCACCGAAGAAAGACTCCAGTTTATACTGATAACAGCTCCCCAGCTACAGGAGCAAATTAACCTTCAGTATGATAGTATGATGGAACCACTGAACAAATTGGAGTATCAACTGGAGCAGGCCCTCAGAGAAAAATACTCCAATGCTAAAAGTATAAATAATACCCTTACCTCATTCCTGATTTCTGCTGCAGAGGTTGATGAAAACCGCCAGCGCTATCTGGATAAGGCAGGTATTACGGAGGACAAAATTTCCAAAACTATCAACAAAACCGAATCTATTACCGAAAAAATGCTCAATACTGCCACTACTGTAGATTCCAGGTTTAATGCCATTCAGGAAAATATACAGAAATATCAGGATGAGCTAAATAGTATACTAAATCAAATATAATGGCAAAAAGTACTAAAATAGATTGGGAAGAATTTCGCAGAAAAGCGCAACAAGCCGCTTCCCAGGCAGCCGATGAAACCAATGCAGAACTAGCCGATGACATGTCTTCCTTTACCCAATTAACCAAGAGGGAGATCCAAGAGATTTTTCCTGAAAAGAGTGAGATGGAAGATTTTTCCGAATTAATGGAAATTGTTAAATCCAACACCTCGAAGAATAATAAGGTTAATAAAATTGTAGAGAACTCAGAAAAATTCAGCAGGGTTGTGGTATCTCTTTTAAGCAAGATCATATAGTTATGGGTAGTAACAGGTTTTTAGATAACATGGAAGTTCAACAACTGGTTCAGGAAGCAATTGCTTTAAAGAAAAGGAATATCCGCTTCTCCGATGTTATGGACGATAAAGGAAACCAGTATGTAGATCTGGTCCAGGAAGGGGGAGGTGTCTTAGGCATTGCACTGGTGGGATATACTTACATTCTGGAACAGGCAGGAATACGTTTTTACAGTTTGGCCGGGACTTCCGCTGGTTCTATAAATACTCTTTTAATGGCTGGTTTAGCTAAGCCTGGAGAACCGACTTCGGAGAAAATTATTCAAATCATAGGTGAAAAGAATTTCTTCGACTTTGTCGATGGCCCTTCAGCAATTAAAAAACTGGTTCAGAAAAAAATTGAGAATGGAGGTAGCATATTCTGGAATGTGGTGTGGAACGCACTTAAGATCTTTAGGCTGGTAAAACACAAACTGGGAGTTAATCCCGGGGATCATTTTGAAGAGTGGCTTACTAAGGCTTTAAAAGATGTAGATATCCATAACTTCTCGGATCTTGATGAACGCAGATCTAAACTTCCTAAATTAAGGCATTTAAATAAGCACGATCATGAATTTAGTAAACCAGGTCTTGCCATAATCACTTCAGAAATTACTACCCACAGTAAAGTGGAATTTCCTGAAATGCGGGAATTATATTGGCAAGAAGCAGAAAATATTCATCCTGCAAAGTTTGTTAGGGCTTCCATGTCCATCCCTTTCTTTTTCTATCCCTTCACCGTAAAAGATATTCCGAATGCCAAAAAGGAAAGAGATCAAAACTGGGAGAAATTCCTGAGCTATAGCGGACCGGTACCCGATGCCGTAAAGTTTGTAGATGGGGGAATGTTATCAAATTTCCCTATCAATACCTTTCATATTCCCAATGGTATACCTTCAAGACCTACTTTCGGAGTACGACTAAGTACTTATAGGGAATCCTACTCTAAAACTGACGGAACCTTTGGCTATTCTGGTGCTATGATTAGCACTATGCGTCAAATTCATGATTATGAATTTATTCTCAAAAATCCGGATTATCAAAAGCTTATCTGCAGGATTGATGCAGACGAGGAGTATAATTGGTTAAATTTCGGAATGAGCGAAAAGCGTCAGCAGGAATTATTCCTGTTGGGGGCTAAAAAGGGATTAGAATTCCTTAAGACCTTCGACTGGGAAGGATATAAGGAGATTAGGGCTAAGTGCTAATGAATGCTCCGGTAAAGTAGTAGGCATAGTTTTAGATTTTGAATGCCCTATGCCTGTTTGCGAAGGTATTCATACAATCCCTCAGAATGTCTTTTGTTTTTTCAATTTTGTTCTTATGCTAGGGAAGGTAAAAAACCGCAGAAGCCTTCCTCGTATAATTGAGAAATAATTCTCCATATTAATTTTCAAAAAAGATATTTATTCTTTTTCACGATTTGTTTAAAATAGATGGACTTCTGAGCAAACCGAAAGAATAAGACCCTTTTCTTTCCAATATTTATTAAGAACATTTTGAGGGTGAATAGCCACACAAAGAATTTTGATCGAGCAGGTCTTATATCAGCTCCATTCCCACTGTTGTTCCTAGTTTTACCACGGTCCTACAATAGCTTTTCAGACCTCATTTTTAAACGTAAAACGCATAATATTAATAAGTTATATAATTTAAATAAAAAAAAAGCGTAAATTGGTAAGACAACTAATCAGTCTAATAACATGCCTGAACCAAAGATCATCTGTGGTCCCATTTTACGCAGGGTGGAAAAAAAATCTGTCTCAGTTTGGGTGGCCTGCAAGAACAATTATCGCATCTTTTTAAAGGTATATCGAGGTAAAGTCAAGCACGATACTACTGCCTCTGCACTTACTACAACCATACCGGCAGAGGCGATTACAAGTTCATTCGGGAATCATCTTTGGATTACTGTTGTCACGGCCAAGTTTGATCTTCCTCTTCAGGAAGGAGAAATTTATAGTTATGATATTTCATTTAGAAGTGGTGACATTCCTGCTGACCAGGGCGATTTGAAAACAGATGGTTTTCTTGAGGAGGGGGATCACTCAAGCTTCAGACAATTGCCTCTGGGATATGCCAAGGACTTTCTTCCAACATTCAGCTTACCATCGGAGGATCCTGCCAAGCTTTTTATCGCCCATGCCTCCTGTAGAAAAATGCATGGCCATGGACTGGATGCATTAGCGAATATGGATGAGAAGATTGGCGAAAGTATAAAACAAGCCACTGATCTTAAACCTTATGAACGACCTCAGCAGTTGTTCCTTACCGGAGACCAGATTTATGCCGATGATGTTCCCACTTTTTTACTGTACTCTCTTGGAAGGGATACGGCCATTGTTGGAGATGAAATATTACAGGTCCAAAAGAACGGAGGCTCCCCGGTTACGCTTAAGTCCGGGAACATAAATTTCCCTCCGTTGCTGCGCGGCCCTTTAGTCCAGAGTTTCGCCGGGTTCACTTCGGGGAGTGCCCACAACCATCTTCTTTCATTTTGGGAATTTGCCGGTACTTACTTATGTTACTGGAACCTCCGATCATGGAATGAAGATCTTTATACACGTCTCAAAGAGGTCAAATCTGATAATACCCCGGAAAAAATACGTCGGCTTTCTGAAAAAATTATTGACGGTTCCCCCGCTGAGGGCCTGACCGGAATCATACCGCTCATTGCCGACAATTCAAACCTCAGGGATGCAAACAACGAATTCCTTTTTACTAAAAAATCGGATAAAGAAGCATTTGAGGAAAATCCACCCGGAGATAAAAGGAATGAGTGGCGTAGGTCCAAGGTTAATAAGGTAAAGGGCGAAATTAGTCAAATGATCCCTTTTCTGGATAAACTTCCGGCTGTCAGCAGGGTATTGGCCAATGTGGCTTCTTATATGATTTTTGACGACCATGAAGTGACAGATGACTGGAACCTCACTAAAGGGTGGGTGGAAAGCTCCCATGCTACGCCTCTTGGCAAGGATATTATTCGTAATGCCCTTATGGCTTATACTATCTTTCAGGATTGGGGAAACACTCCTGATGAATATGTGGCGATAGGTAGTCCCGGAGAAGTAGAATCAACACTGACCGCCAAGACCAAACTGCTTCGCCACATCAGCGAATATGGGAGTAAAGTGGGCAGGGCCATACCTTATAATCTATTACGAACAGACCATCTCGCACCTATAGAAACAGCCCTGGGACTGAATAACAATGCCTCAAGTATTAAATGGCATTTTAATGTGGATACAGGTCCGACTAAGACCTATGTTTTGGATACCAGAACCAGGAGACATTATGCCTCGGACAAAGCACCTCCCGGCCTAATTGCTAAGGAATCCCTCACTGACCAAATTCCTGATTCACTACCCAACCCCTCAGCTCCATTCGTCCTGGTAGTCTCCCCAGCCCCTGTATTAGCACTACAGAGCTTTGAGGAACTTATCCAACCTGCCGCGTCACAATTTATTGAGGTATCGCACAAACCCGATCCTGACAAGGAGGTGCCGGAAGGTATGGCAAAATTTGACTATGAATCATGGGGTTTCCATACTCCTACTTTTGAGAATTTCGTTCAACGCTGTTCAAACCTGAAAAAAGTCATTATCCTGTCAGGAGATGTCCACTATGGGTTCTCCAGTGCACTGGATTTCTGGGAGGGAGGAAGTAGCCCTAAGAGCCGTATAGTACAGCTTACCTCCTCTGCTTTGAAGAATGAAGACTACGGATTGATGCACCTATACCGTTCCGCTATGGTTCAAAAGCTTCTTACAGGAATAGGTGATAAGTTGGAAAAACTGGTTTGGAAGAATGCTGTCATTTCGGTGTCAGGCAAAGTGAGTACAAGGAACCGACAACGACTGCGTAAAAAACCTGCTGTGTTACCCGTAGCCGGATGGCAACCGGGAGCCACTGTTAGTACTGCACCAGACTACAGGTACAGAATCTCTGTAATGTCGGACGAGTCGGACCGAAGTGCAACAGACCCTCTAAAGTCTGAGATAAATCTTTCCGAAAGTACATCGATGAAGAACGGCTACAATCAAATTGTAGAACGCCATCAGGAGGTGTTTATATCAGGAGTTCACAGACGAATGGTCTGGCCCGCCAATATTGGGATGGTAAAATTTACTGCAAATGGCAACAACTGGACTGTCCGTCACGAATTCATCTTTACTGAAGGGGAGCGAATTACGGACACCCCAAAACCTGCTGTTTATCTTAAACATGAAATTCCACTTGTTGCAAGCGGCATAGAGACTACTCAACCCGAACTAACCTAATTTGCTATGGCTGAGGAAAAAGATATATTTAAGGAATTGTTGAGTATCCTCAATGACATTCTCCAACCTGGAGTTGAGATCTTCAATGATCCAAATTCGAGAGCAGCTTTACTAGATACCTACGGATTACCAGATTCCGGAGGAACAATACCGGATATTTCTCCTTTGCAGAATTATATTAGTTCCAACTCCGAAGATCTTGATATAGTTAAGCTGCAAGCAGCATTATCCTCACTCACGGAATTATTACTTGCCATGGAAGGTATATTCCGGGGGGCAATGGACGCGGAGGATGATCCGGAATTTGCAGCCAACGAAATATTTAGCGGCTTTTTATCCTCTCTTAGTCTGGTGTACCTTAAATCCAACTCTCCCAGGCTTTACAGCCTGATGCTATTGTTACAGACTGTAAACGATCAGATGGTGGCCGAAGGGGGAATGGTACATTTTTTCAAAGATGTAATTGGTGGATTTTTCAAGACCCTCTGGAATGAATCTTTGGAAACAGAGGACGGAACAAAAGCTGTTTCTGACGTTATTTTCCTCTCGTTTGCGGGATTGCTATATCTTCTGGAATACCTGGTAGATAAATATCAGAAGGATGTTGAATTTACCATTAAAGCTGGTTTTGGCTTTGAGGGCTTTGCCTCATCCACCACACCCATAGCAGATCAGATCACCAATCGCTTCTTCACATACTCGGCAGAAACAAAGCTTCAAAATTCGCCTTTCACCTTTGGGAAGATGTTCAATACATTCGGGTTTGTACCTAAGGACCATGAAGGTATATCTTTTATGATCGATTTATCAGGAGAACTTGACCAGGATATCCTCTTAACCGAAGAAATCGCGGTCAACATTAAGGCCTCAGGTGAGGGCATATTCCGTATTGGTAATCATGCCGAAGCTGTGGCGGGAGACGACAATAAGCTGAAGATTTCCTATGATCACAAACTGAAAAAACCATTAAGCTGGACTATGCTCGACGAGCCTAAAGTCCAATTTGGATACGGCCCTTATAAAATAGCCTTCAACATTGAGCCTGATGACTTTGAGGTAAAATCAAAATTTGAAATACCTTTCCTGTTCAGCAAAGGTGATCTTAAAGGCTTTCCCTGGGATTTTCTACCTGAGAAGATCGATACAAAGATCCCACTCGGATTTGGGTATTCTCTTACTCGCGAATTCTTTTTTGATGATGGGGGAAACCCAGGTAAAACTTCCTCGGAGGATTCGGAGGATACTGAAGTTGGAGTGGTGAGTGAAGCGCCAGAGCTTCATGAGGTCATTATTTCAAAACTTCTTAATCTGGTTAATATCCAGATACCTATTCACGAAAACCTGGGAGGAATAATCGGATTTGAAACCCTGAATCTTAAAGTGCATGCGCCAGAGAATCTCGAAACTATCAGGTTGGAGTCTTCCCTGGATTTCTGGATCAGGTTCGGTTCAGCCGTAACCATAA
The DNA here is from genome assembly GCA_049687495.1 of Salinimicrobium sp. Taxonomy (GTDB): domain Bacteria; phylum Bacteroidota; class Bacteroidia; order Flavobacteriales; family Flavobacteriaceae; genus Salinimicrobium. The sequence goes on along the minus strand of JBAVJB010000170.1, from coordinate 15,821 downwards.
GTATCAGTAGACTGGGAATGAATTTGTCATTGGTAGAACGAGGTGACAGCGGGGGCATATTAGGTTATGACCTGAAACCAGAGATCAAACCTCCCAATGGAGCTGGCATTGTAGTAAATGCCGAGCTGATCAAAGGAGGTGGGTTCTTATATTTTGATGATGAGGCAGGAGAATATTTTGGAGCTCTGGAACTTGAATTTAAAGGCCTCTTCGCTATGAAGGCTGTAGGTATTATCAATACCAAAATGCCAGATGGCTCTGATGGTTTCTCCATGCTGATAATCATTACCGCGGAATTCTCCCAGGTCCAGCTAGGCTTTGGTTTCACCCTGAACGGTGTAGGCGGATTGTTAGGAATAGACCGTACCGTGGAAGTAGAAACCTTGCGGATAGGTATCCGTACAAATTCAATTAAAAGTGTGTTGTTCCCCGAAGATGTTGTAGGGAACATTTCCCGAATAATAAATGATATCCGGCAGATATTTCCCATCCACGAGGATCAATTTTTGATCGGTCTCATGGGTAAGTTTGGTTGGGGAACTCCTACCCTTCTTCATATTGAACTGGGGGTCATCGTGGAATTGCCTGATCCAAAGATCCTTGTTTTGGGAGTTATCAGGCTTGCCCTGCCTGATGAAGAAGCAGCTTTGCTTAAACTGCAGGTAAACTTTCTGGGAGTACTGGATTTCCAAAACAAGTTCATTTATTTCGAAGCCCATCTTTTTGAATCAAAACTAGTAGGTTATAATCTTACCGGCAGCCTGGCATTTGCAGTTGCATGGGGAAATCAAAGTGTTTTTGCGATCAGTGTAGGTGGTTTTCATCCAGATTTCAGGGACTACCCCACTGTACCGACCTTGCCGGGAGCCTTTCGTGGTATGGCCCGTATAGGACTTTCCCTATTATCAGGGGATAATCCAAGCCTTACAATACAGTGCTATTTAGCGGTTACTTCCAATTCAGTTCAGTTTGGGGCCAAAGTGGAATTATATGCCGAAGGCCCTATGAGCTTTAACCTTTATGGAATGCTGGCCTTTGATGCCCTTTTCATATTTGATCCATTCAGTTTCATTATAAGTATAGAGGCCACACTGGCAATTCGAAAAGGAACAAGCATCCTTTTCGGAATACACTTCAAGGGAAAATTAGCGGGCCCTACCCCCTGGTCTGTAGAAGGAAAAGTTTCCTTCAGCATGCTGTTCTTTGACGTTACCATCAGTTTCAGTGAACAATGGGGTGATCCGCAACCGGAAATTCGTGCCGCAACCGAGGACCTTCAGGCTTTGCTATTAAAAGAATTTGACGCTGAACCCAACTGGAAAGTTCTTCCCGTGCCATCCCAACATAATATGGTGGCCTTCAGGGAATACGAAGCTGGAGAAGAAAAACCGGTACTATTACAACCTTTCGGTGAATTGTCTTTTGAACAACGGGCCATACCACTGAATTTTGACATTGAAAAATACGGAACAAAACAACCATTGAATATCAATCGGTTCAGCATCACTAAGGTCAAGATAGGTGGTACAGAACTTCCTTATGATTTTGAGCAGGAATTATTTGCCCCGGGTCACTTCCTTGAGCTTTCTGAGGAACAGAAACTCACCAGGAAGTCATTTGAAAAACAGGATGCCGGATTCAAACTCCATGACAGCGGCGAGATACACACCTCCAAACCACATGGGCTTGTACCTTCGGTGCTGGATTATGAACTTAATTATACTGCCGATGACATCCAAAAGCCATTGGTTGTTGTGGGAATGCCAGTTCTGGGATTCGTACAGTTAAAATGCCAATCGGCCATATCAAAATCAGAAGTATCGTGGAAATCCTCAAATAAAAGAGTACTTAACCAGCCGGAGAAAGTGGGAATTAAAACCGGTGGGTATACCATTGCCAGGTCCGATAACATGCGTGAATATGAGGAAGGTTTACAACGCGTATCCTATTCGGAGATCAGCCGGCTGTATGATGAGATGCTAAAGGAACAGCCAGAATTAACCGACAAAATTCAGATTGTCGAAAATTTTGAACTGGTAAGTTAATAAATCAAAATATAAAAGAGTATGGAGTTTGGTAAATATCAATTTCTTTCTTGGGCTCGCCGGGGGGTATCAAAGAATATCTCCCAGACCGATACTCTGGGGGCTTCTAGCGGATCTGCCAAGGAACGCGCAAATATAAAAATGGAAATTTCTGTCAATGGAACTAACGATCCGATCGGAAAGGATTTTCTTCTGGCCGGGCCGGGCGATATTATCGGTATTGAAAAGAAAATGATTGTTCGCACCGAGCCCCTACATGGCATTTCCGATTTTGAACCCAACCTTCTTCCCTATATAGAATTTTATGATGAAGACTTTGCCTGGCGTTACACTCCTGCTTCCCCTGCTGGCGCGGGTGAAAAACACCTGCGCCCATGGCTTGCTTTGATCGTTCTCAAAGAAACTGAATTTGCAGAAACTGAACGGGTGAAACCCTTACCATCAATCCTTCTTGAGTCAGCTGATCCACTGCCACCCCCAGACGAATTGCATCTTTGGGCCCATATGCATTCAAATCTACCACAGACAGAATCAGACTTTACTGATTTCCTGGATGGCTTGCAAAAAGATGCAGCCCTGGATCCCGATGGAATATTCTGTCGACTGATGTGTCCCAGAAAACTGCAGCCTAAACAAATGTATCATGCCTTTCTCGTACCTTCCTATGAGACAGGCAGACTGGCAGGCCTGGGTAGGCCAACTACGGAGGTAAAGGCACAGCAGCATTCATTTGCTGCCGACTTAGAATTCCCCTACTACCATAGATGGTATTTCAGAACCAGCGAGAACTTTGACTTTGAATACCTGGTGAAGCAACTTGAACCCAGAGTGATGGATTCCCGCGTGGGTGTACGCCCAATGGATTGTTCAAAACCTGCATTTGTGCAGGCCAACTCTGAAAATGAAGTAGAACCTCCCATTCCGGAAATCCTCATGCTTGAAGGCGCGATGAAATCTCCGAATGCAGAGGATTTCTCCTTTCCAACGCCAGGAGTTGCACAGCCATTCCTTGACAATATTAAAGACCTTGCAAACCTCAATCGGGTATATCCGGAAAATACAGAGGAAGATCCCTTTGTGACCATCCCATTTTACGGAATGAACCATGCTATTCAGCGCAATGCATCCTTGCCTGGTAAGAAAGAGATCCCGGAATTCGAAAATAATACGCACTGGTACAACGACCTGAACCGGGATCCAAGAACCCGGGTCCCTGCCGGATTCGGGACCAGGGTGGTTCAAAATAATCAGGATAAATTCATGGATAGCGCCTGGGAGCAGCTCGGGTCTATTATCGAGGCGAATAACCGTATGAAAACGGGGAATTTCATTGCCGGAATATCTGAGCGGATGTATGCAAAACATGTAGTACCTCAGAAAAATGAATCGTTGATTTCCTTTGTGGAACCCCTGGCCGGGAAAGTGCTCTATAAGGGTAAAACAGCATCGTTTGCAATTCAGGAAAGCTTGCTTCCTAAAACGGTTTTTCAACCTGCTTTTAGGCGCCTGGTAAGAAATAAGACAGCACTGGCCAAAGGACTTGGCACCCCGGATCCAGTCTCCCAAACTTTCTCTTTGGTGGATTCCATGAATAAGCCGAATGGTATTTCTGCATATATTCCCATTACCATTAACTCCTTGCAGGATATTAAAAATAAGGTATTCCTTCCGCCACCGTCCTCACTCTCTAAGATCAAGGTATGGAGTGTGCAGTCTAACCTGGATGAAAATTATCTATATAACCTAAAAGAACATAAAGGCGGGCTTCCCAGCGTGACTCTTTGGGACAATCGTTTCCATCCACTCTTGTTCTCTACCAACTTACCAAGAATTAGCGTTACACCCCCTTCTATGAACACACTGAACCTGGGTAGGGCAAATAGAATCAACCGGGCCAGGTTGGGCTCAAATCAACCTTTGACCAATATTTCAACTAATTCTTCTGTGATCAACAGATTTTCACCGCAGAAACTCAATGCACAGGTGAAGAAATCCTTTACAGATTATAATGTCAGGTTTGGAATTACGGAAGAAGAAGTGAAAAGGAATGTGCTTAAAGTAGTTGAGTTGACTTCATCGGTCAAAAATCAAATACGGCCATACACTGTCTATAAAGAATTTTTTGATGCAAGGATCCAGTGGCCCGAAAGAATGAAGAAATCCCAGGAAAATAATTTCATTCCTGCAATGGCCTATCCTGATCTGCCAGAGCCTACTTATAAGTATCTTCTGGATATCGATGAGGAATTTCTGCTTCCCAATTTACAGCTGATCCCGCCCAACACATTTTCCCTTTTGAGAACAAATCAGAAATTCATCGAGGCCTATCTCGTTGGTTTAAACCATGAGATGGGACTGGAATTACGTTGGCGGGAATTTCCAACCGATTTACGCGGCTCCTATTTTCGTCAGTTCTGGGATGTCGCCGGTTTAATCAGGCCCGAGTCTACTCCTGAAGACTCGGAATCTATGAAGGATATTGACCCGATCCATACATGGAATAAAACAAGTAAACTTGGTACCCACAACAAACGCGAATCGGGTTCCGATACCGAACAATTAATATTTGTGATTCGTGGAGAACTCCTTAAGAAATTCCCCAATACGGTAATATATGCCCAAAAAGCCTTGAAAGACCCCGAAGATCCGAAGAAAAGAATCATCCGGGAAGACGGAATGACTGAGGAGCTTTATCAAAAGGAAGTGAAATTCCCTCTCTATCAGGCAGAAATTAAACCAGACATCAAACTTTTAGGATTTGATCTCACAACCGAGGAAGCTTCAGGTGAAAAGTTGTCCCTGGGAAATAAATATGGCTGGTTTTTCGTGATTGCTGAAGTACCGGGAGAACCACATTTTGGAATGGATATCAGCTTCAATCCAAATAATCCTGGAGACCGTACTAAATATACCTGGAACGATCTTTCCTGGGAGAACTTCCGCAACGATTTGAAATTTATCCGGCGGGATACCTTCCCCGATGTTTTTCAATCTACCACAGAAGCTAATACTCCTGCCACCGGAATCTGGGGAAAAAGTTCTGCTGATATGGCCAGCATTTTAATGCAGCGGCCGGTCATGGTAGCTATTCATAGTACAGAAATGCTCGATGTAAACATACCTGCTAATCCCTTGATATTGAATAAATATACTACTCTTAAGAATTTTGCACTTAAACGCCAAGACAATGCCTGATTTCAATAAAAAACAGAAGGCAATAGCCCAAGCCAGAAAGGCCTATGAAAAGGCCAGGGAAATTCATTACCGGAAAAAACTGTCTCTTCAAAGCACAGTAAAACCAGGGGCCTCTGCTGAGATACATCGTAAGCTTAAACCTTCCCTGGATAAGCTAAAGGGAGCCCAGGCACGTCTAGAGGCTGCACTGGAAGCATTTAATGTTGAATTTTCAATAAAGGATGCTGTAGCTCAACTGGATGCCTCTTTCCCTATTCTATTCCTGCCGGTAAGGATCGAGACCCGCTTTATGCCTCCGGAAAATCCAACCCATTTATGGGTAAGAATCTATCCAGATGATATTTTTGTGCATTCTCACGAAGAAGAGCTTACCAGAAATGAGGTTCTCCATGGCCAGGATTATTGGAAGAAACTCGTAAAGGCCATCCGGGAAAATGAGACCGATAAAGAAGAGCAAAAAAAGTCTGCCTGGAAATTCTTAAAAAACAAAGCCGGTGTTCAGAGAGCTTTGTGGATCGCACGTTCCACAATTCCTTCAAATTGGAAAGCTGATCTCCAAGTAGCTGAGGATTCCATAATATTTCCTCAGCATGAAGATATAAAAAGCCACGACTGGACAAGGGCACCCAGAACAGATATCCTGCCTGATCGATTTGTTGTGAAACTTATCAGAAATAATGAAAACATAAAAACTGTAATCGGACGTCCTGTACCCGATGAAGTGTTTCTAGGCCCCGATCCTTATCTTACCGAGGAAGCTTACAGAAAAACAGGGCAGTCTATAGAATTTGATTCTTCCTTCTCCTGGATAAACAATTTTGATGAGGCCATTGAAAAAGGTCTGGGTATAAAAATTAAACTGAATCCAAATTTTTTCAATCGGGGTCAAATAGACAGGCTAGATGTTGTCGGCATTCAAATGTCGGCTACTCCTGAGGAATCAAAGGAGCGGCTGGAAAAACTCATAGCCGGTCATCACTATTCAAAGGGATTCAGTTTTGTCCCGCAGAAAAGCGCCACCAATAATGATGGAAAATCTCCTTCATTTTATTCTCCGGATGAAGATTATTTGCCCAAAGGTTATTATGAAGGTCCAAAGGTTTTTGACCTGGAAAATATGGAGCACGCAGCAGGCAATAACTTCAGCGAATACCTGGGGATTGATCCTGAGCCGCTAAGGGAGATCAATAATGGCAACATGACTGAAATGCACCATGCCCAGGCCATGAATACTGCCCTTTACTCCGGAACAATTGGACCATTTATTGAAGAATACCTGGATCCGGTTATCCCTAAAAAATTTCATGATGAAATCCGGTCATTCTTTACAAATTATGTAACCGCCTCCGGTCCTTTTCCCGCATTTTGTGTAGGCAATCAACCTTATGGAATTCTGGTCACCAGTAATATTTCTTCCTGGAAGGATTCTGAAGTTTTCTATAACGGCTATAAGGAGGTGTTGCAGGAACTGAGAGTTATCTGGGATAGCATTAGCGCAAAGGATGTTGCTTATGTTGGGAAAAATGGTGATCCCAATGAGATTATGCTTGATATTCTTGGCTTACATGGGGGATCAGTTACGTTCAGCCAACGAATGGGTAATCTCGCAGAATTTCTATTGAGTTCAAGCAAATCGGCCTCTACCAAAAGGCAACTTCAGGAAAAACAACAAAGTATAGTAAAATTTCTACAGAACCTCGGCTACCCACAGGGAGATAAAGGTTTTCCTCTAATTAGTAATATGTACTTTTATGATAGGGTAACCAATGTCCCTTCAGATATGCTGGTTGACGGGAAAATGCCAGCTACAAACAGGCACTTGCAGAAAATCAGCAAGGAAAAATCGAATTATCTCTTTTGGTTGGCAAATGTGAATTCTATTAAAGACCTGGATCAACATCTAATTTCCGATAATCCACCACGACAAGTTCTCTATCTTCTACTCAGGTATGCCCTTCTACAGACGCTGAAGAAGACCTCTCAAAAGCTTTATGAAAAGGAGAACATCCTGGTGAATCCAATGGCTATGCATAAAAGCCTGTATAACTTTGATTCGAAATTAAATGACCTTTTTGATAAGGAAGTCCTTTATTCGCCACCCGGCAAACTTGGAAACCAGAATCTCGCCATTAATAAACCCATGGGCGATCATATACTTACCTTGCCCGGCAATATAAAAGAAACGCTGCATCTGCGAAATATGCGGAAGGCGTTAAAAACACTTTCCACCCTCGACACCGCAAGCCTTCATAAACTATTATGTGATCATTTTGATCTTGGAAGCTACCGTCTCGACGCCTGGGAAACCGGGCTGTATTATCGACGATTGCTTCAAAAGAGAAGGGAAAAGCCAAAAGGTTTATATCTTGGGGCATATGGTTGGGTGGAGGGCCTTAAACCAGCAGGTTTCGAAGAGGCCCACCCTGATCCTGCGCTGAAAACGCAGTCTAACCAAAAGGTATTTAAATCCCACGCCAATGCCGGTTTTGTTCAGACACCCTCCCTGAATCATGCCACAGCTGCCGGGGTTTTAATGTCGGGGTATATTAATCACGCATCAAAAGACAATGCGAATGTTTTCGCTGTAAACCTCTCTTCCGAACGCATGCGCCGTGCAATGCACGTGTATGAAGGGGTGCGTAATAACCAGCGTCTTGAGGCATTGCTCGGATACCAGTTTGAAAGGGCTTTACATGATATTACCAGTGCAAATCCGGCTGATAACCTTAACCAGTATATCCTTGAACTGCGCGAGAAATATCCTCTTGATAATGCCTCCATACCTCAACAAGGGAATGAGGCACAAGAAACTATTAGTCCGTTTTCTGTGATTGACGGACTGAAGATTATCCAGGCTAAGGCAAGTGACATAAAAGAGATTATTGGCAATGCTCAACGATCTAATCTTGTGCTCAAGGAGAAGGATCGGCTGGAAGACACTCTTGATGCATTAAATGATCTCATGGTTTCCGAAGTGGCCTTCCACGCCACCCAGGGAAAAACAGATCGAACTTCGGCTTTTCTCAACACTTTTAACTTCGCTGAAATGCCTCCTGAAGTGGAAGTCCTGGATACTCCCCGCTCAACGCAGCTTTCTATCCATAATAAGGTAATGGTTCATTTTGATTCTGCCGCCGGAAATCCTGAAAACTGGGCCGCTCAGGACAGTCCAAGAAAGCGCGCTGAACCTGGAATAAATCACTGGTTGGGAACTGTGCTGGGAAATCCTCAACATATCGTCTGCGAGGTATCCCAGGTAAGTCCCGATAATATTATTTCTCACACTGAAAAGATCAGTCTCAATAATTTACAAATAACCCCTATTGATCTGGTCTACCTGGGTGGAGAAGATGTAGAAACCACGTTACGGGAATGGCAATATTTTGTTCTACGCCAATACAGGGAACTGCAGGTTGTCCCATCTAAAAATAAGATCAAGGTGGAATTTGAACCTGCCGGGTTGGGAAGCAATGAGCAAGGTTTTATAAATATTATACCCCTGGTTAGGGAGCTGAGAAAATTTCTTACTATATCACGCGCAGGAAGTGCGCAGGACTTCATGCCTGTCATTAACCGTGATAAAGAAGGACCTGAAAGAATAGAAGGCTGGGATGTTGTGGACCTAAAGTCCCGGGTTCAGCAGGCGTTGATTGAATTGAAGTCGCTAAATCGCACTCTTCGACAAAAGGCACCCAACAGTACACAGCCTAAGAATAAAAATAATCCGGCATCCATTGGAGATCTGATTGGCCACTTCCTGGAAGAAGCAAACCCAAAGCTTTATTTGAAAAAAATATCCTTTACAGATTCGGCCATTGATACAATGGAAAATTTCACATTTGCCTCTTCCCTATTTGGTGTAAAAGTCACCTTTCCCGAGTTGACCGACCGCAAAAATTCTGAGGATATAATGACTTTGACGACTGCTGTGATTGGTGCAGCGTCATCCATAGAAAGTAAAATCACCCGTGCTGAAGCTGCACTGGATAAAGTAGATAGCACGGAATCTATTGAAAAGAAAGTGGAGATTTTACGAGAAGCATCTTCTTCTGTGCTCGGTGATGACTTTAATATAGTTCCGCGCTTCAAATATCAGAATAAGGAAGTTATAAAAACTGCGCTCGCTGAAGCCAACCAGGGTGAATTGCTGAAATATGTACGGGAAAAGGAATCCATGTCTGATGATTTGATCATGGAATCCTGGCTGGATGGTATCTCGCGTGTGAGGGAGAATATGAACCGGTTGGAGCGGATAAGACTCATTTCCGAAGCCAGAGGTGCAAGTGAGATTAATTTCATGCCCTCGCAAATACCACCGAATGAAAAAAATACATGGCTTGCGCTGGAATTCCCTGACAAAGATCCGGATACTGGTGAACCAATTAAACTGGCTGAAGAAACAATTTGCTTGAGTATTCATGGTGAGCACGCCAGAAAAACTGAACAGGAGCAGTGCGTACTTATCATAGATGAATGGACAGAATTTATTCCTAATAAAAAGGAAATTACGGGGGTTACATATAATTACAATCAGCCAAATGCAACTGCACCCAATGCTCTTTTACTGGCTATTGAGCCAACAGGCAGTAAAAAATGGAATTGGGATGTTGTGACTGGTATTCTGAATAATACATTGCAGCGTGTGAAATCACGAGCTGTGGAACCCGCCCAGCTTATGAAAGACCCTGCTATGGAAAATCTTATACCCATGACCGTGGCACCATTTGACCTGTACGATGCGGGAATTTCTTTGGATTTTGGTATTGCCAATGATAAAGTCCTGTCACGAATGAAAAACAAGGATTTCAACTTGTACAATTATTTTAAATTATAGATATGGCTAAAGTTGTTCAAATTTCCAAACTAAAACTGGCTGCTGGAAAATATAAAATTCCTGCGATCAGAAGTTATAACCGGCTGGAAGCTTCACCTCGTGCGCACGAATTCAATTCAAGTGTACGGATGGAAATCAGGGATCCCCTATGGTTCCTTTGCCGCCAATGGCAGTTTGGAGAATTTCGCGCAGAAGATGCGGGCACTCCATGTACAGCAAATATTTTGGGGCAGCATTCCTATCCCGGAGCTATACAGTCTCCTTCGGGTAAACGGATTCCTTATGATTCATCGCGGCCCCTGGAAACTCATATAGAAAAGGAAGAAATTGATCCCACCTTACAGATGCGTGCGCAGTTAGGCAAAATACTAATACGCCTGCTTAAGAGTGAGGGTTTACAAAACTATTCCGATTTACTCCGTGAGGAATACCCCTTGGTGACTGTTACCAATGAAGAGGATCTACAGGGTAAAATGCTTTCAAAATCCATTGCTCACCTGTTATGTGATGGTTACCAGATCCTGAACGATTTCAGAAATGGAAAATTTAGGACCTGGTATGAATCAGTCGCTGAAATAAATGTGGCAGACTATGACAAACTTAAAAAAGCCGTCCAGGAGTTAACCAACTGGTTTGAGAAGCAATATGCACATCCGGATGAGGATTTTTGGCGTCCGGAGCACCTGGAATATAGTTTCAAATTAGAATCCCAGGTTTCAGCCCGAAAGAAACGTGTCCTGGTGGCCGATCAATATAGTAGCGGGCATCTGGACTGGAAAGACTTTGATCAGGAAGAGATTAATTCTACTGCAGGGATGGATGGGCTTCCAGAACCAGAACAAATTGTACAAACATATATTCCCACTCCACTGAAATTCAGCGGAATGCCTCACCCTCGCTTGTGGCAATTAGAGGACCATACGGTTAATTTAGGAAATATTGATGCCACCAAACGCACTCTGCTAAACCTTCTGCTGGCGGAATTTGGGCTTACCTATTCGAATGACTGGTTTGTGCTGCCCTATGAATTAAATATTAATACCATATGTGAGATCAAGCAAATTAAAGTCACGGACGTTTTCGGAGTACATACTCTTATCTCGCCTGCCATTGAAGATCCCGAAACGAACTGGCATAAATTTGTTCAATTTCATCAAACCGAAAGAGCTAATGAAACCACTGGCCGCAATTTCTTCTACCTTGCTCCCGCCTTAGGACAGGTGATGGAAAGCAGCAGTTTAGATGAAATACTTTTCCTGAGGGATGAAATGTCTAACATGGTATGGGCGATAGAAAAAGTAGTCATATCGGAGAATGGCTCTGGTCAGGAAGTAAAACGTAGTACTCCCTCCCTGGCTAACTTCGAACCAGCCGGAAAAGAAGCGAAAGTACGTTATGTATTGGGAAATACGGTTCCCGCCAATTGGATTCCATTTATACCCGTAAATAAGAAGAAAAGCAATGGTTCAATTTCTAATGAGATATGGCTACAACGTGCCCGTTTGCCACAGGCACCTCCTCCTAAGAGCCGAATCCTTTCAGAAATACAACCAGTGTTTCTATTGGAAGAACAGGAAGTAACCCGTGAAGGAATTACCATTAACCGCAGGTTTCAACGTACCCGGTGGATAAATGGAAAAACTTATGTCTGGATAGGCCGTAAGAAATCGGTTGGTTCAGGGGAAGGATACGCTAACCTATCCTTTGATCAATTATTTCCAATTAATTCTGGGGATAACGAAGAATAGCCCTAATTCCTCAATAAGGAATACTATTGGTTAATAATCATACTAAAGAAAATCAGGCAATGGATAAATCTAAGAGTTTCCACTCCATTTGATGATCAAAGCAAATGGGAGGAGGGGAAATTAAGACGAAAAAGAAAAGGAGATCTTTATTCTAAGAAAGCAACAGTACTGTAGAATAAAGATGAGAATACTAAGGAATACTTCATTTTGGATTTCGCAAAAACCTCTCAGGGTCCAGAGGTTTGGTAAACATATCTAATTCTTTTGTCATTCAGCGCTCTTGCATCCATAGACTAAACCGGAATATTATAAATTCGGCCCTGATAACATTCCTAGATCCCGCTGCTGTGCCATTATTTTTTTGATCTCAAATTAGAAGCTCCTTTATCCCACTCCCCAATTTTCGAAATTAGTACGTCAAGTCTTCAATAATCCTTCTTCACTGCCGGGATCCAATTTTCCTATTCATCCATCTTACACATAAAATAGGTTTGTAACAGAATTACTAACAATAATGCCGTCTCTTTTCTATGAAGGGAAAGAAAGGAGCGGCATTAGATTATTCAGGCACTGTACTCGACTAGAAAATCTCTTTTTTACTTTCCAGTGGAGCGCAATCAAAACTTTACGAGGTTTCAGTTATTTCTTGAAGTACGATAGTAGCTTCTTCTTTGCTTTTTTTCTTGCCTGCTTTAATTCCAAACAAGGGTTGCAAAAATCTTATTTTCAAAATAATCCTATCATAGACCAATAAGGTTATTCCGAAGGTGGCTACAAGCATTAGTGAAAATTTAAAGAATAATCCCCATTCCTGATCTTTTACCAAGAAAGCTATTCCCATAATTACAGTTTGGTGTAGGATATAAAAGGGGTAAACGGCCTTATTAGCATAAGATAAAACATCATTGGATTTATTTAAATGTTTAGCGGCATATCCAAACAAAGCCAGAACCCAGCTCCCAGTATTTAGAACACTTACAATAGCCTCAATGACATTCAAAGTTGGGAATTTCAATTTGATTAATAACAATAAAGCGAAAGACAATATACCTGAGGCCAGAAAAGATCCTCGATGCTGGCTTACATTTTTCCAAAAGATATTTCCGGTAGAAATAAAGATAAACCCATAGATAAATAACAAAATATTGAAACCGATCGTGAACCAATCATTTATAAAGAAGAAGGTCTGTGGGTAATATGGTTTCAGGAATAACTCTGTCAACAATAAAGGAACTGCAAACCACAGGAAGCCCAGTGGATTTGACAGAACTTTTCTCACAGTAATGATTAGAATATTTTCAGGGTTTCTTTTCAAAAACACCAAGAGAGGAGTCAAAAAAAGGGAGAAGCTCAAAAGGTATGGTAAAAACCATAGATGATGCCAACTGAGATTTCCCTGAGGATATAATCCTGAAGAGAACATACCGGATAAGAATTGTAAATACGTACCTGTAAATTCTCCTTTCGACAATCTTTCCAGAAAAATTTGCGGAGGCACTATAACCAAAATTCCAAAAATTAATGGAAGTAGTAACCGCTTAATCCTTTCCTTGGCGAACTGCAGCCCTGTTCTTTTGGAAAGGGCGTAAGAGGTTCCCATACCAGAGATTACAAATAAGATGGGTAGTCTCCATTGATTAATAAAAAGCATGGGATATTCAAGCCAGGAATATAAGTGGTTGTTTTTTAAATGCCACTCCCAGGGGACAAAGAACATTCCTACATGATAAAAAATGAGTAATCCAAATACGATTACCCTAAGCCAGTCAAGATCATATCTACGCATAACAAAAAATTTTATGCAGCAAAAATATGCTCTGATCTGATCAGAAATAACTTTATGTGACCATTGACAAGCCTTTGTGATGAGCTACAAAATAGTTCCCCGTTGGAACTGACGATAAGCATTGGTAAAGTAATCCAGCTTACCACGTGATACCGGTAGCTGTTCCTTTAAATCACTCATCTTTAAAGAATAGCCCTGAGCATTACCAGTGACCTTCTCTATTTTTTGCATGTTGATCAAATAAGAACGGTGGGTTTTTACAATTTCAGGAAAATTTTCTAACTGTTCCTCGAGTTCCTTCAGGCTAATTCTCTTCAATTCTGTATTTATAGTTCCTTCTTGATTTAAAATAAATTCAACATAATTCCCAGCTGCTTTAGCATAGACAAATCGTTCAATTTCGAGATCAAAGTTATCTGCCTGAGTTTGCGCTTTAATACCTACTACCGTTTTAGATGAAATATCCTCGACTTCTTCACTTCTTATTTCTTCAAACGTGGCTGCATTTTTATTGTTCTTTTTGTACAGCCGAATGAAATTTAGTGGAACAGCTATCAGAATTAAAAGTAAACCTACAAGTAAGGTATGAGTTAATTCTTCTAACAAATAATGAAAAGAGAAATTATTGGGATTGCTATAAATGAAATTTCTAGCCAGAAAATTTCCCAGACCAACTAGAAATAATAGCCCAACTAGGAATAATATCTCCTTACCTAAAGTCCATTTCTCCTCATTTGAAAAAGCATTAATTATAGAGGAATACAACAAAAAGAACAAGGAAGCTATTAGGCCGTGAATAGAGCAGATCAGAAAGAAATCGAATTTTTGTTCAGCAAGATTGACGTTGAAGGGTTCAAAAAAATAAGTGAACAGAAAAAAGAAACTGAAAATTAAAAAGGCTCTTTTCAGAAGCCCCTCTTCTCCATAATAGTAGAGATATGGTTGTCGTAAAGTATGAAGCAAATCCATTTATCCTAAATTGAGGATAAAATTACTAAAAACTCCATTACAGCAACTTCAATATTGAAGTAAAGCTGGTTTATCTGGCTACCAAGAATATTGAAAAGAAATGGACATCTCCTCTCCATAATTGGAGTCTTACCATTCAGCAATTTTATATAAAATTTGGTGATAAGATACCATTGAGCATAAATACCAGGACCCATGGAATTAGAAAAAGAGAAATTGAAAGATCAGACAGAGTTTAATTTACAGACCCTCCTAAATTGGCTATTGCAAATACCTGTTTGAGGAGTTATTACATACGGCTATTAATGCCAGTTCCTTACTCTTTCCCTTCTCCACTTTTCGCTCATAAATTTCCCTGCAGACCTTGCCTAAAATGACCCTGTTTTAAAATAGGGATAAGTCGGGTTTTTATGTCTGCAGAAGCATCAAAGTCAATTAGGCAGTATTGGTACTTTAAACTCTCAAAAATAAAAAAACCCTTCCTCTTTTTCACATTTTTTTAAGAATTACTGATAATTTTTAATTCCCACAAAGGACCGAAAAATTGATAAATTAGAGAAAAGTATAACACGATCCAGGTCTTGGGTAAAACTAAAGTGGATGTAATAAAACGGTATGAGGAAATTGATTGCAGCTTTTAATATGACATTGGATGGGTTTTGCGACCATACTGCTGGACTACCCGATGAAGAAATACATCGGCATTATACGGAATTATTAGGTCAGGGAGATGCCATTCTATATGGCAGGACAACATTTGAACTTATGGAATTTTGGCGAAAAATTTTGGACAATCCTTCCGAAGAAAAATCGATGAATGACTTTGCTGCGGCTATAGACAAAATTCCGAAAATAGTTTTCTCCCGAACAATTGAATCCATAGAATGGAAAAGCGCTACAATAGCGAAACGCGATCTTAAAGATGAAGTTTTAGAGCTACTACAACAATCAGGAAAAGATATTTTTGTTGGTAGTCGCAGTTTAATTCTACAATTATTAAACCTGAACTTAATAAATGAATTACAACTTTGCATATATCCAGTTGTTGTAGGAAAGGGTTTGCCACTATTTGATAAAATAAGCGACAGGATTATTTTTGGACTCAATAGAACCAAAACTTTTACCGGAGGGGCTATTATTCTATATTATCAGCCAAAAAAAGAAGGACAAAGAAAAACGAGAAGGAGTTAAAAAATTTGACTCGGAGCAAACTTAACAGCTAACCCAAAGTTTTTTGCTCCAAA
>JBAVJB010000169.1:0-13464 GCA_049687495.1 Salinimicrobium sp. | reverse complement strand
AAGCAACAAAGGGCAATTTTTGTTCGTAATGCTTCCGAAGCCTCTCAAAAATGGAATTTTCAGGCATTAATCTTTCTTTTTTGGAAGGGTGATGGTGGTGAGTTTCACCAGGGAAATCAAATTATGGTCCTCATCGCTTATGCGGATGTTCCACAGCTGGGTCGTCCTGCCCTTGTGGATGTAAGAAGCTTTTGCATAGACAAAACCTTCAGAAATGCTTTTTATATGGTTGGCAGAAATTTCAATTCCACGGACAAAAAACTCGTCGGTATTCAAAAAGACATAGCTGGCAAGACTTCCCACGCTTTCGGCAAGCGCTACAGAGGCACCGCCGTGCAACACGCCGTCGGGCTGATGCACCTTAGACGTCACCGGCATCCTGGCCACCAGATAATCATCGCCGACTTCTATAAATTCAATATCAAGGGTTTCCATGAGCGTGTTCTTCGAAATTTTTTTCGAGAGCTCCAGAATTTCCTCTTTGGTCATAGCAAATGGATTGGTTACTTTGTAAAAGTACAAAACCACCCGAAGAATGATCAACGAAAAAGAAGTTTCTTACAGCACCACCAACAGCTACAGCACGCTGCATGAGCGCAGCGACAAAACAAAGAATGTATGGGTGGTTTTCCACGGAATTGGTTATTTGAGCCGTTACTTCCTGAAGTATTTCCGGCACCTCAACCACGAAGAGAATTATATTATCGCGCCGCAGGCGCCTTCAAAGTACTACCTCGACGGAAAATATGAACATGTTGGCGCTTCCTGGGCCACCCGGGAAAACACAGAAACCGAGATGGAAAACGTAATGAGCTACCTCGATGAGATCTATGAAAAGGAAGCTCTCAAAAATGCCGAAAACCTGGTGCTTTTCGGATACTCGCAAGGTGTGTCTATAGCCTCGAGGTGGGTTGCAAGAAGAAAACTGAACCCTTCGCAGTTGATTTTCCACTCCGGAAGAGTTCCGCAGGAAATTGAGCCGAAAGACCTGCAGCACCTGCAAAACTGCCGCACGAGCTTTGTCTACGGCACCGAAGATCCTTTTATAAAAGAAGAATTCCTCCAAACGGAAAAAGAGCGGTTAAAAATCCTATTTCCGGATAGGCTTGAATTTTTGCCCTTTGACGGCGGACATGAGGTGAATAAAGAGATCATTCAGAAGTTGGCGGGGGAATAGAAAAAGACAATAGACCGCTGCGCTTTTAGACCTTAGACCTAAGACCTTAGACCTAAGACTTTAGAAGTTAGACTTTTTCATATTTGTCATTATTAAAAGAGCTTCAGACCAGAAATTTGACTGTTTCGGTGTCAGATCTAGCAAGATTTTATTAGAGAAATTCTGCTCTTGAGAGACCTCTCGACTCCGCTCGAGGTGACATTGTGCTGAAGCTGAAACTACCGAAGCGTCGGGACAGCTTGACTCTCACGAACAAAAAAAGCGCAGCCAAATGGCTGCGCTTTGTATTCATCCCAACTCCTCCCCTTCTTTTAAGGGGAGGCCGGGTGGGGCCTGCCGGCAGGCAGGGTCTTATTTCACCTCTTCGAAGTCTACGTCCTCAACATCATCACCTTGCTTAGAGTCACCTCCGGCTTGTCCGCCTTCAGGTCCACCCTCGGCTCCGGTTGCACCTTGTTGTGGTCCACCCGGCTGTCCGCCTTGCTCGGCTTGTGCTTTGTACATTTCTTCAGAAGCTGCTTTCCATGCCTCATTGATCTTGTCTAATGCAGGCTGAATAGTGTCTACTTCTTTTGTTTCGTAAGCTTTCTTCAACTCTTCCAAAGCGTCCTCGATTGGCTTCTTCTTGTCATCAGAAAGTTTATCACCAAATTCTTTCAGCTGTTTTTCAGTCTGGAAGATCATTGCATCGGCTTCGTTAAGCTTATCAACTTTTTCTTTGGCTTTCTTATCGGCATCAGCGTTAGCTTCAGCTTCCTGCTTCATCTTTTGGATCTCTTCTTCAGTAAGACCTGAAGAGGCCTCAATTCGAATATCCTGAGATTTACCGGTAGCTTTATCTGTAGCGCTAACTTTAATGATACCGTTGGCATCAATGTCAAAAGTCACTTCAATTTGAGGTGTTCCTCTTGGCGCCGGTGGAATTCCGTCAAGGTGGAATCTACCAATTGTCTTGTTGTCATTCGCCATTGGACGTTCTCCCTGCAACACGTGGATCTCAACAGAAGGCTGATTATCGGCCGCAGTAGAGAATACCTGTGATTTCTTGGTAGGAATAGTGGTGTTAGACTCGATTAACTTGGTCATTACACCTCCCATAGTTTCAATACCAAGAGAAAGTGGAGTTACGTCAAGAAGCAATACATCTTTTACGTCTCCTGTAAGTACACCACCCTGGATAGCAGCACCAATTGCCACAACCTCATCTGGGTTCACCCCTTTAGATGGTTTCTTTCCGAAGAATTTTTCAACTTCTTCCTGGATCTTAGGGATACGGGTTGATCCACCAACAAGAATTACCTCGTCAATATCACTTTTTGAAAGACCTGCATCGCTAAGCGCTTTTTGAACAGGATCCATAGAACGCTTCACCAAAGTATCGGCAAGTTGCTCAAATTTAGATCTTGTCAAAGTTTCCACAAGGTGTTTAGGCCCTGAAGAAGTAGCGGTTACGTAAGGCAGGTTGATCTCGGTTTGAGAGGAAGAAGAAAGCTCAATTTTAGCTTTTTCGGCAGCCTCTTTCAAACGCTGAAGTGCCATTGGATCTTTTCTCAGGTCGATATCTTCCTGCTTCTGGAAAGTATCGGCAAGCCAGTCGATGATCACCTCATCAAAGTCGTCACCACCAAGGTGAGTATCTCCGTTTGTAGAAAGTACCTCAAATACTCCGTCTCCCAATTCAAGGATAGAGATATCGAAAGTACCACCACCAAGGTCATATACAGCGATCTTTTGATCCTGTGATTTTTTGTCCAAACCGTAAGCAAGTGCAGCTGCGGTTGGCTCGTTGATAATACGTCTTACTTTTAGACCTGCGATCTCCCCGGCTTCTTTTGTAGCCTGACGCTGGGAGTCATTAAAATATGCAGGCACGGTAATAACCGCCTCTGTAACATCCTGTCCAAGATAATCCTCAGCAGTCTTCTTCATTTTCTGAAGGATCATTGCTGAAAGCTCTTGTGGAGTGTACATACGACCGTCAACCTGAACACGCGGAGTGTCGTTATCTCCTTTTACCACTTTGTAAGGAACTCGTCCTGCCTCTTTAGAAGATTCAGAATATTTGTTCCCCATAAATCTTTTAATGGAAGAAATGGTTTTCTCAGGGTTTGTTACAGCCTGACGTTTAGCAGGGTCTCCTACTTTTATTTCGCCTCCTTCTACAAAAGCAATTACAGAAGGAGTAGTTCTTTTTCCTTCGGCATTAGGGATTACCGTGGGCTCATTACCCTCCATTACGGCAACGCACGAGTTGGTAGTACCTAAGTCGATTCCAATAATTTTACTCATAATCTATAGGTTGTTATTTGTTGTTTCCAAAAATTTTTAATCATCCTCTTAAAGTCAATCATTATGCCACCGGAAATTATATGACAGGATGTCATTTTTGGCTGCTAAGGCGGCCGAGTCAGGTATAAAGGCAGACAAAATTGTCAAAGGATTTTATTCTGATTTCTTTAACGGGTTGCTTACCTTTGCCCGCTAAATATTTGGGATGGAAAGTATCAGCGTTTTTGATATGCTAAAAATAGGAGTTGGACCGTCCAGCTCCCACACATTAGGCCCCTGGCGTGCCGGGGAAAGGTGGATCAAAGAACTCAAGGAGTCAAAGAAATTTGACCTGGTTGAGGGTGTGACCATTAATCTCTACGGAAGCCTTTCCCTTACCGGAAAGGGCCATGCCACCGACCTTGCTTCTGTGCTGGGACTTTTGGGTTATGATCCTGTTACCATTCCCGTGGAGAATATTGACCCCGAGATCAACAACATCAAAACTTTTCATCGGCTTAACCTAAACGGCGAGCGTTCTATTGATTTTAGCCTCGAAAACGATATCGTCTTTCACAAGAAATTTTTGCCGTTCCATCCAAACGGAATGAAATTCACGGCCAGGCTATCTAACGGAAAAACCACTTCCTCTACCTTCTACTCCATCGGCGGCGGATTTGTAGTAAAAGAGGAACGTAGGAATGCCAAAAAGAAGCTTCAAAAATTCAAGGAGTTCCCTTTTCCTATAGTAAAAGGAACCGACCTTGCCCGTTTTTGTAAACAGGAGAACAAAAAGATCTCTGAGATCGTTTACGAAAATGAAAAATCCCTGCGCACTGAAGAAGAAATAGATGCCGGATTGAAAGCCGTTTGGGGTGTTATGCTGGAGTCAATGTATTTGGGTTGTCATACTGAAGGTACGCTTCCGGGAGGATTAAATGTACGCCGAAGAGCTCCCGATTCTCATAAAAAGCTTATTGGAGATTTTAAATATGAGTCTCCGGAAGAATGGATTGAGGTAATTCGCAAGACTGAAGTCAAGTTCCGCTCTATTTTGAAATGGGTGAGTTGTTTCGCTTTAGGTGTGAACGAAGTGAACGCTTCTTTGGGTCGTGTAGTTACTGCACCCACCAATGGGAGCGCCGGGGTGATCCCTTCTGTCCTCATGTATTACCTAACCATCGAGAACCACGAGGCCGGTTTTGAAAAGATAAAGCAGTTTTTACTTGTTGCCGGAGAAATTGGCAGCCTGTTCAAAAAAGGTGCAACCATTTCAGCCGCTATGGGTGGCTGCCAGGCCGAGATCGGAGTTTCTTCCTCAATGGCCGCAGGTGCTTTAGCCGAAGTTATGGGCGGTACACCAGAGCAGGTAATGATGGCTGCCGAAATTGCCATGGAACACCATCTTGTCCTTACCTGTGATCCAATTGCAGGGTTGGTGCAGATCCCATGTATCGAACGAAATTCCATGGGAGCCATAAAAGCTATCAATGCTGCCGAAATGGCTTTGGACGCTGATTCCATTCATGCAAAAGTCCCGCTGGACAAGGTGATCGAAACCATGTGGGAAACCGCACAGGACATGAATTCCAAGTACAAGGAAACTTCAGAAGGTGGATTAGCAGTACGCGTTAGTTTGAGTGATTGTTAAATCACCCCGCCCTTTGGGCACCCCTGTCTGGCGGCAGGTGAAGAACTAAATTTTCTTAAGCAGGAAATCCTGCACATTTCACAGCAACAAACACCTCCACTTGTGGAGGTTTCCGCGCAGCGGAAATGTCTCACCCAGCTCCCCTCCTTTCAAAGGAGGGGTGGATCCGCCGGAGGCGGAGACGGGGTGGTTATACCCGGTACTCCCTTTCCTACCTGCTTTTAACTCGCCTTTAAAAAAGATGCTTTCCCATTTTCTTTATATTCAGTCGGAACCAAAAGAAGAATTGTGAAAGCAGCACAAGTACAGGAGAAAGGCGGTGATTTTGTGATTGTCGACCTTGACAAACCAAAACCCGGAAAAAAAGAAGTTCTTATAAAGGTAGAAGCCTGCGGCATCTGCCACAGCGATGCTTTTGTAAAGGACGGTACCTTTCCGGGAATTCAATATCCTCGCGTACCGGGACATGAGGTAGTTGGTATAGTGGAAGAAGTAGGGGAAGATGTAGAAATGTGGAAAAAAGGCAAGCGTGTGGGCGTGGGCTGGCATGGCGGACATTGCTTCGAATGCGACCCCTGCCGGCGGGGAGATTTTATCAACTGCGAGAATGCACAGGTGAGTGGGATCTCATACGATGGCGGGTATGCAGAATATATGACCGCTCCACAAGAAGCTGTGGCAGCAGTCCCGGAAGAACTTTCTTCAGCCGAGGCTGCTCCCCTGCTCTGCGCCGGAATTACAGTTTTTAACGCTTTAAGAAATTCAGGAATCAAACCCGGCGATCTCGTGGCCGTACAGGGTATTGGCGGCTTAGGGCATCTTGGCTTGCAGTATGCAGTCAAAATGGGCATGCGTACTGTAGCAATCTCCCACAGCGACAGCAAAAAGGACCTTGCCAAAGAATTGGGCGCACATCATTTTATAAACACCGACAAAGAAGATCCGGCAAAAGCGCTGCAAAAATTGGGCGGAGCAAAATTGATACTTGCTACTGCACCTGTAAGTGAAGCTATTACAGCAGTAGTCGGCGGACTGGGCATAGACGGAAAGCTCCTTTGTGTGGCTGCAACCGGTGAACCCGTAAAAGTTGCTCCCATGCAGCTGCTCATGGGAAGAAAATCGATTGCAGGCTGGCCCAGCGGCACAGCAAAAGATTCCGAAGACACATTAAATTTTAGTGCCTTGACCGCTACAGTTCCTATGATCGAGGAATACCCGCTTGAAGAGGTGAACAAAGCCTATGACAGGATGATCAATAACGAGGCAAGGTTTAGAGTAGTCTTGAAGCCTTGATTCAGCAGGAAGAGGAAAATAAGAACATTAAAAAAAGCCCTTCCAAAAAGGGCTTTTTTGACAGGTATTATAAGCCAGATTCCTGGAATTTGGGATTTGGAATTTGAACTTTTGAACTTTATTTTCTGGCTATATCCTCGCAGCCTTCTTTTCTTCTTGTGTCTACCAGGTAGATGATCTTCCATTTTCCATTGTCTTTGAACAGTTGAAAACTGTCTACCCCGCAATGAACAAATTCCTCATTCACATAGAGCGAATATGGTGTCCACGCCTGGGCCAGGGCACCGTCGATCTCTATATCATAAGAATGAAGTTCTTCCTTAAAAGTCGTTTTCAACGGAATTCCCACAATTCCTTTCAGCATTTTATGCAGATCATCTGTAGTAAGTACAACTTCTCCCGATTTGTCTTTAGCCACGGTTTGTACGACGGTCGCATCAGTTAGAACAGATTTCATCACGATCGAGTCGCGGGCGTGAAAACCTTTAAAGAAAGTGTCTATGGCATTTTTAACTGCTGCTTCTTCCGAAGCCTCCTGCGCACTCATTGATATTGACCCGATTAGCAAAAGCAGAAAAGCGGCGCGTTTTATCATTTTTAAATGGTTTTGAATGTAGGAACCGAATTTAGTACTTTTACCTGAATTTAAAAATCTCCCTATGTCAGTCGCTAAAAAACAGTTTAAGAAGATCACCACAAAATCCCTGGTGGAAATGAAATCCCAGGGAGAGAAGATCTCCATGCTTACTGCCTATGATTATTCTATGGCAAAGATCATTGACGGCGCGGGCATTGACGTTATACTAGTGGGAGATTCTGCCAGTAATGTGATGGCCGGCCATGAGACCACGCTACCAATCACCCTTGACCAGATGATCTACCATGCAGCCAGCGTTGTGCGCGCCGTAGATCGTGCACTTGTGGTCGTGGATCTTCCCTTCGGAAGTTACCAGAGTGACCCCAAAGAAGCTTTGCGATCAGCGATCAGGATCATGAAAGAAAGCGGCGGACATGCCGTGAAACTGGAAGGAGGAAAAGAAGTCAAGGACTCCGTAAAAAGAATATTGAACGCCGGAATTCCTGTGATGGGCCATCTTGGGCTTACGCCTCAATCCATCTATAAATTCGGAACTTATACCGTTCGCGCCAAGGAAGAAGCCGAAGCCGAAAAACTGAAAACCGATGCCCTTATGCTTGAAAAAGCCGGCTGTTTTGCCATTGTGCTTGAAAAGGTACCAGCCAAACTGGCTAAAGTAGTGGCAGCAAGCCTTACCATTCCGGTTATTGGAATTGGCGCCGGAAACGGAGTTGATGGCCAAGTTTTGGTAGTTCATGATATGATCGGGATGACCCATGAGTTCAATCCGCGTTTCCTTAGAAGGTATCTTGACCTATACTCTGAAATGACCAAAGCTTTTGAGAACTACAGAGATGATGTAAAAAGCAAAAATTTCCCTTCAGACGAAGAACAGTATTAGTTCCTGGTTAATATTTAATGGCTAATGGTCAAACCTCTGGAACTCAAAATCCGGAATTTGGAATTTGGAATGTAAACATATGAAGATCAGGTATTCAAAAAAGCGACTTTTATCCAGTCTTCTTTTGGGAGGTATGTTTGCGGCATTTGGGCTTCTTCGTTTAGTCGACGAATCAGACAATTCTTGGCTTTATTATCTCCAGCTCTTTTTTGGGCTATTTGCGCTCGGATCGTATTTTTATGAACGGTATTTCCAATACCTCAGTATTGATGGTGCTGTTTTGACAAAGAACAGGCTGAGAAGAAAATCCCTTCAGCTTGAAAAGATCACAAAAATTCAATCCTTTCCGGGCAAGATCAAACTTTTTACTTCCGAAGAAAAGCTGAGCATCAACACCGAACTTATTGCTGATGATTCCAGGAATGACCTTCTAAAGGTGCTTGGAGCACTGGAAGTAGAAAATAACCCGTTCATTGGCTACTCCTCTAAAACCTCTTAAAAATCACATTTTTGGCAGACAATATTCTTTCCACTCCGCAGAACCTGCAGGTGCTCCACGAGGACAACCACCTTATTATCGTGAACAAACGCCCGGGCGATATCGTGCAGGGTGATAAGACCGGCGATATACCTTTGAGTGAAGTGGTAAAGGAATACATCAAGATCAAATACAACAAACCGGGTAACGTTTACCTGGGAGTCGTGCATCGTCTCGACCGCCCTACCAGCGGCATCGTTGTATTCGCAAAAACCTCCAAAGCGCTTCCGAGGCTTAATAAGCTCTTCAAAGAAAAAGACGCCAAAAAAACATATTGGGCCATTGTGAAAAATGCTCCGCCAAAACAGCAGGACACTCTGGTGCACTACATGAAGCGCAACCAAAAACAGAATAAATCTTACGCGCACATCAAGGAAGTACCGGACTCAAAAAAAGCCATTTTGGAGTACCGGTTGCTTAAGAAGCTCGACAATTATTACCTGCTGGAGATCGACCTGCAGACCGGAAGGCACCACCAGATAAGAAGCCAGCTCTCGTCCATTGGCTGCCCGATCAAGGGAGATTTAAAATATGGCTTTGACCGCAGTAACAAAGATGCAAGCATTCATTTGCACGCGCGAAAACTGGTTTTTACACATCCCGTAAAAAAAGAGGAGCTGCAGATCATCGCACCACCGCCAAAAGACCCTGTTTGGGACGCCTGTTTATGATACTCTGGTCAAAATGAGTAGATCTTTCCTCAATTTCTTAATTTACCGTTAAGCCTTGTTCTGAAGGTTTCATCTTCTGCTTTGTCTGAATAAAATATTCTATTTTTAACAAAAAGATCATCATGAAATGGAAAGGCAGAAGAAAGAGCTCTAATGTCGAGGACAGAAGAGGCTCCTCCACCGGTGGAAAAATAGCCGTTGGCGGCGGAATTATTGGACTGATCTTTCTGGCTATTCAACTCTTTTCGGGAGGAGATGCCACAGAGGTGCTGCAACAGCTTGACCAGCAAAATTCCTATTCTGAATCAAGGGAATTGACTGCCGAAGAAGAAGAATTGGGAAATTTTGCCGCCACGGTGCTGGCCGACACAGAAAACGTGTGGAACCGAATCTTCAGCGAGAACAACATGCAATACGAGGAGCCGGGCATGGTGCTTTACGATAACAGGACCCGTTCGGGTTGCGGTACTGCCGCCTCTGCAATGGGACCTTTCTATTGCCCGCAGGACCAAAAAGTTTATATGGATCTTGACTTCTTCAAAGAGTTAAGGCAGCGGTTTGGCGCCAAAGACGGGAACTTCGCTATAGCTTACGTGATCGCGCACGAGGTGGGACATCATGTACAGACCTTGCTGGGAACTTCTGCAAAAGTGCGGCAGCTCCAACAGGGACAACCGCAGGCCGAGGCCAATGAACTTTCTGTGGCCCTGGAACTACAGGCAGATTTTTATGCCGGCGTCTGGTCCAGGTACAACCAGGAATATCTCGAGCAGGGAGACATAGAGATCGCTTTGAGCGCAGCAAATGCCGTGGGTGACGATGCGATCCAAAAGCGCACACAGGGTAGGGTCACCCCGGATTCCTTTACGCACGGCACTTCAAAACAACGTATGGACTGGTTCATGCGCGGCTATCGCACGGGAGACCTTCGGGAGGGCGATACCTTTAGTGAAATTGTAGATTAACCCGCTTAGTTCATCTTAAAAAAATATTCTATGGCCGACACCACAACTTATTCCGAAGTAAATATCCCAGAAATAAAAGGCCTTCAAAATGCCTTTTTTGAAGCCGAAGGTACGGCCGATGTTAACCAGCGCATAGACAAGCTTAAGCAGCTGAAACAACTGGTAGAGTCGAAGGAAAAGCAAATTGCTGAAGCCTTGCGAAGGGATTTCCAAAAACCCGAATTTGAGACTTACATTACCGAAACCAGTTTCATCCTGAGCGAACTCAAATTTTTCATCAAAAACCTGAAGGAGTGGACCCGACCTGAAAGGGTAAAAAGCTCCCTGCTTAATTTTCCATCTAAAGATTTCATCTATCCTACTCCTTATGGGGTTTGCCTGGTACTGGCGCCCTGGAATTACCCGTTCCAGTTGACGCTTTCCCCGGCAATAGGTGCAATTGCGGCCGGAAATACTGTGGTACTGAAACCCAGCGAATATACCCCTCATACTTCGGCCTTGATAAAGGAGATGTTTGAACGGGTTTTTCCGCCGGAATGGGTCACTGTGGTTCAAGGAGGTGTAGATATCTCTCAACAACTTCTGGAAGAAAAATGGAACTATGTCTTTTTTACCGGCAGCGTGCCCGTAGGCCGAATCGTGGCCAAAGCCATTGCAGAAAACCTTACTCCCGCTACTTTAGAACTGGGAGGTAAAAGCCCGTGCATCGTTCACAGTTCGGCTAAGATTCAACTGGCTGCAAAAAGGATCGCCTGGGGAAAGTTCATCAACGCCGGACAAACCTGTATCGCCCCAGATTATATTCTGGTAGACGCAGCCATTAAAGAGGAGTTTATTGAAGCTCTCAAACAAGCGATCATGTCGCTTTACGGTACAGACCCAATAGCTTCTCCTGATCTCTCCAGGATCATCAACAAAAAACATTTTGAGCGGCTTACAAATCTCATGCAGGGTCAAAAATGCCTTTTTGGAGGCCAATCAGATGAGGAGAGCCTGTACATCGCTCCCAGCCTAATTGATGAACCCGATCTGGCCTCTAAGGTCATGCAGGAGGAGATCTTTGGACCTCTGCTGCCGATACTTTCCTATACCTTGGAGGCTGATATTGAAAAGATCATCAGGAATTATCCAAGGCCGCTCTCGCTCTACGTCTTTTCTGAAGAAGAGGCCTTTGCAGAAAAGATCATCCAAAAATACCATTTTGGAGGCGGGGTAGTCAACGATGTTCTGGTGCATATTGCCAATAAGAACATGCCTTTTGGCGGGGTTGGAGACAGCGGTTACGGCGCCTACCACGGCAAATTCTCCTTTGACACCTTCACCCATAAAAAAAGCATCAGCAAGCGAGCCACCTGGATCGATATTCCGTTACGGTACCCGCCTTACGGGGGCAAACTTAAAGCCGCAAAGAAATTCCTGAAATTCCTTTAGATCTTCTTCTTTTTGAGAGAGTAAAGGTCAAGGCGCCTATCGGTAAGGTTTCGTACACTTCCAAAGGTATGCAGCTCCTTCAGCAGGTCGAGATCTACATCAACCAGTAAGGTGCTTTCGGTGTTTGGCGTGGCTTCAGCTTTGATCCCATTCACCGGAAAAGCAAAATCTGAAGGCGTGAATACCGCACTTTGCGCGTACTGAATATCCATGTTGTTCACCTTCGGAAGGTTGCCCACAGAACCTGCTATGGCCACATAACATTCATTCTCCACTGCCCTGCTCTGGGCACATAAACGAACTCGGGAGTATCCATTCTGTGTATCGGTCATGAAGGGCACAAACAGGATGTTCATTCCTTCATCTGCCAGGATTCGTGAAGCTTCAGGAAATTCCACATCATAACAAATAAGCACCCCTATTTTTCCGCAATCTGTATCCATGGTCTGCAGCTTGGTACCGCCTTTCATTCCCCAGGCAGAACCTTCAGCCGGGGTTATGTGCAGTTTTTCATACCGCTCGTAGCTACCGTCCCTTCGGCATAAATAGCCCACGTTATACATGTGCTCACCAATGATCTGCGGCATGCTGCCCGTAATGATGTTGATGTTGTAGGTAATGGCGAAATCCACAAAGGTCTCCAGCAGTTTATCTGTATAAGAAGCCAGGGAGCGAATAGCTTCAGCTTCATTAAGGTGATTATAATCTGCCATGAGCGGCGCATTGAACAGCTCAGGGAACAGGATAAAATCACTCTGATAGTCACTCACGGCATCCACAAAAAACTCGATCTGGGAAACCAGCGCATCAAAATCCTTGAACAAACGCATCTGCCATTGCACCAGCCCAAGCCGCACCACGGTTTTTTGAGTGTGGATCAATTTGTCGGGTTTGGAATAATAAATATTGTTCCATTCCATGAGGGTCGCAAATTCCTTGCTTTCATGATCTCCCGCCAAATAGCCCTTGATCACTTTCTTCACGTGAAAATCGTTGGACAGCTGGAACGAAAGCACAGGATCGTGGATCTCCTTCACCTTGACTTTCTCGATATATTGCTTTGGAGTGAGTTCTTCGGCATATTTGGCATAACTGGGGATCCTGCCCCCAAAGACAATAGATTTCAAATTAAGTTGCTCACACAGCTCCTTCCTTGCTTCATACAGCCTTCTGCCAAGGCGCATGCCGCGGTATTCGGGGTGGATGAACACATCTATTCCATACAGCACATCACCATTCTTGGTATGCGTAGAAAAATTCTCGCCGCCGGTAATGGCCTCGTAGGTATGGTTGTCATCAAACTTGTTGTAATCTACTATGATGGAAAGGGCGCAGCCGGCGATCTTCTCATCGATAATGATACAGAATTGCCCTTCGGGAAATTTCTTGATGAGGTTCTTGATCTCCTTCTCGCTCCAGTACTCCTCGGCCAAAGAACCATAACTCTCCATCATCGAGATCTTGAGCTCTTTATAGTCCTTTATGCTTAGGTTACGAAGTTCAATTTTAGCTGAGTCTATCACGTGCAATTTTTTTTGCGAAGATATCGCTTTCTCCACTTGTTTTAAAATAGTGAAATTTTTTCAAAACTAGAGGTTAAGATGTGCTATAGCTTTGGCTTTTTCGTTTAAAAATTTTACCTTTTACTGGTAAATTTTATAATCAAGATTGCGGGATGAACGAAATGAGGTGTCGAGTCCTGCTGCAGCTTACAAGTGTAGGAAAGTAAGCCGGCAGGGTGGCACCTCTCGTGATTTCAAAGTATAAACCTGAACTTTTCCCCCGGCAGTTTTTGCGCCAGAGCATTAATTCCTGCTTCGGAAAGCTGCAATACCCGCGGATATCCTCCCGTAGTTTGCCCGTCTCGCATCAAAACGATCAACTTTCCCGATGGTGTTAACTGCACCGTTCCCGGCAGCACCGGCCCTGTGAGGATCGCATCAAGCGTATTTGGAAGCTCTTCCTGTAACTGAATTCCCATTCGATTGTTGT
>JBAVJB010000168.1:0-3057 GCA_049687495.1 Salinimicrobium sp. | reverse complement strand
AAAAAGAGAATTTTTGAGCCTGTAGTTTCAGCTTTTCCGCAGTCAAAGACGGCAGGATCGCAACGCCCGGAATTTGAAAAGTCAAGATCTGCAGGCGAATTGAGATAAATCGTATAAAAGTCGTCATAGAAGTCGCGGGTGAGCACGCCTTCAATACTTCCAGAACCCTTAGGCAAAGGAAAAGCTTTAAAATCGGCATAGGTGCTGGTGCTTAGGATGAAAGGAAAGTCGCCATTGCAGCTCTCCACCAGCCGCTCGCCATCAAATTCATCATTGGCTTCACTTGCAAAAGTGAAAGTGTGAGTCGGGTTCACCAGCATTTTAGAGAACTGCACATTTTCCACCCGCACAAAAAGATTTTCAAGTTGGTCGCTAAACTCAAGCGAAGTAATGGGCTTGGCTTTGATCTCTGCCACTTCCGAAGAGCGGATGAGATGCTCACTCACCCGCGACTGCGGGATATTCTCCACCTGTTTGCCGCTGGCCAAGCCCAAAGTCGCAACTCCATTCACTTCGGCAATGCTGAGGCCTTTGACGTTCACGTAGATCTTTCTTCCGAAGTTGTAGTACTGGAAATAGGAGTTCAAATTGAGCTTGATATTCAACCCTGCACTAGGATTCTGTGGCTTATCTTGTACCACCAGTTCTTTGTAAAAATTCCCGGCTTCGTCACTGGAAACAACATAGGCCTCAAAAATGTAATCCTGCTCAAAAGTGACAAATTCATCACGGCTTTGGTAAAACGCGCCAAGGATCGCATGAAGATCTGTGTTAGTCGCGAGTGAGATATCCAGCTGAGGCAACTCCGGAAGTTCGAAATCTTCATCTGGAGCGCAGGCGCAAAAAAGCAGCAGTGCCAAAAAAGCGGTTTTTTTCATGTCTTAGAATCGAAAATAAAGGTGAGCATAATAAGTTGTGCCGGGGCCGAACCAGTATTTTGGCGAGAACAGTGGCTGTTCCCGCTCCATGTCTTCTTTAAGCAGAAGATAGTTTGCGTTACGCGACTGTTCAAAACCTCCTGTCCTGTAACTTTCGCCCAGCACGTTATTGAGGCTGGCAAAAAAGCCAACATATTTGTTCTTGATCCTCCAGGATTTCCCCCCAACCAGGTTGACCAATATATAATCATCCAGTTCTTCCTGCTGCAGCAGTGCTTTAGCTACTTCAGGATTATAAGTAACTATAGGTAATCCATCGGAATCAGTCAGGAAATTGGAGGTCCTCAAAAGCGGAGCTATATCTACAAAAGCTTTGGCGAAATAATTTGCCGTGGCCGAAAACCACCAGTAGTCCGGGTCGCGATATTCAAAACCAAGCTGGGCGGCTTGTTGGGGGCCTCCGGCAATCCGGTAATTCTTCAGCTGTGCCGTTCCCATCTGTTTTGCTTCGGAAAAATCGTCGGAAGTCAGGTAAAGCCGGGGAGCGTTGGTATAGATGTATTCTCCGACTGATGCTGCGGCTTTGAGCTTAAGCGTGCCGGTAATTGGCGCTTCCAGGCCAATTTCTACGCCCGTATGTTGTTTTTCAATGCCGGTCAAAACTTCCTGTACAAAGGCTGTCGTGGAATTTCTGCCAAGGCCCGAAAGGCCGTCGGCGTAGTAAAAGGAGATCTCGGAAGCATCTTGAAAAAGGCCATAAAAACCGGTGATCCTGCCACGAAGGCGCCTGCCTCGAAAGATGTAGCCAAAATCGCCGGTTAAAACCTTCTGAGTTTCCAGCCCCTGCACCAGCTCATTATTCTGTCTTGCATTGGAAAAGCTGTTGCGCAGTGTAGGCGCTTCAGCAAAAGCTGCAAGGTTCAGGTTAAAAAGGTGTTTCCCGGAGAGTTTATAAGTGGCGCCTGTCTTCAAACCGGGGGCAACAAAATCAGGAGGATTGCTTTTTCCGAGGGAATTGTCGGGAAAATTCCCATTTTTGAAGAAGCCGTTCCGCTGATATTCTGAATAAGAAACTTCCGCGGCAGCATAAAGATCCCATTTCTTCAGGAAAAGCTGAGCCTGCAGGAAAGCTTCGGCCTCTATAGCATTCAACTCATAATGATACTTGAAAATGTCATTTTTGGATACCAAGCTGTTTGGCTCCACCAGGTTATTTTGAGCTGCATCTCCTTCAGAAAAAGAGTCCACGTCCAGGAAAACATTTCCGCCTAAAAGATCCAGCACCCGGGCAAAATTCTCACTGTTCAGGTAACGAAATGAAACTGCCGAATTAAGCGCCAGCCGACTGTTCACCTGCCAGTTCAGGATCGTATTTGCAGAAACCTGCTTATCTTCACTCCTGTCTTCATAGAGCACGTAAAGCGCATTGCCGCCGGCTGCCACAGAAGTTTGGTTAGCAAGATACATAGCGGGCCAGTTGACCTGCCCGTCTACCAGGAACTCCTGTTGCGCGAGGTAAGCCGAACGATAATCCGGATCATTCTCAAACCGGAGGAAATAGGAAGGCAACTTCTGGTAATAAGCGGGATCGGGATTGCTCCCGCCTCCAATAAAGATCTCTTCTCCATTCTCTCCGGTGAACAGCCGGCTGCCGCCATAGTCGATCCTGCTGTCGCCAACCCTGCCAAACTGGTAGGCGAGGTTGGTGTTGAGTTCTGCTTTTTCTGAAAGTTTCCAAAAGTGATTGAGCATGACCACCGGCTCCTCTACCCTTTTCACACGTGAATTCCTGATCTCGCCATTCTGGTAACCCCAATAGGAATTGTAGCGGTTGCCTTTCAGCTCATAAACCTCTTCAGTATTTGGGGAAGTTTTCCCCCTTCGGTTAGGCGTATAGAAAGCCGTAAGATTCAAACTGTGTTGCTCGCTGAATTTCTTCTCTACGGAAAGAAAAAAGGAATTGGCATCGTAAAGCGTTCCTTCAACATAACTTTCTTCGGAGTATCGGCGGGCAAGAGAGACAGACATTGCCCAGCCTTCTTCTGAAAGGCCGGTGTGATAGCTGCCCATCAACCTGCCGGAGTAGGCACGATTAGAAACCGCATAGGAAACTTTCCCGCCCTGCCTGTACCGGGAAGCCCGCATGATAATATTGTTAGTGCCGGCCGGGCCGCCAAAA
>JBAVJB010000167.1:0-2432 GCA_049687495.1 Salinimicrobium sp. | reverse complement strand
CTGGGATTATCACACCATTAGAACCTTCAGTAATGATTTCATTGCAGCCATTAATATCACTAACAATACATGGCAAATTCATCGCTCCCGCCTGCAGCACAACATTGGGGAATCCTTCCCTGTAACTTGGAAATGCCAGCACATCTGAAATACTAAAGTAAGGCCTCACATCTACCTGAAAACCTGTTGTGAATATCTTTGGATTCCTGTCAATTTCTTCGAGGGTTATGGACGATAGCGGGTCCAGATCCTGTTCATATGGTCCTACCAAT
This sequence comes from Salinimicrobium sp., assembly GCA_049687495.1. Lineage (GTDB taxonomy): Bacteria > Bacteroidota > Bacteroidia > Flavobacteriales > Flavobacteriaceae > Salinimicrobium. The sequence goes on along the minus strand of JBAVJB010000167.1, from coordinate 2,160 downwards.
AACAAGCTGGTTTGTTCATGTCGCCCATTTAGTTTTGAAAAAGCAGCAACCAATTCATTGATGCCTTTCTCTTTTACAAGGCGTCCAACAAAGATATAAACCAAATCTTCCTCCGGAATACCCAATTCTGCCCGCTGTTGCCTCTTTCGCTCTTCGGAAAAAATCGTTGGATCAAAATAATGAGTATCAATCCCATTTGAACTTCCCTTTCCCAGTACTTTTAACTTTTCTTCTCCCGCGAAACCTTCAGCTAAAATAATTTCTTTCAGGCCATGGCTGTTGGGATAAACCCTGGTTGCCAGGCTATAGGTGAATTTTTCCACTGCATTTAGTATTTTCCTTTTTATACCAGTAGTTTCCATCAAGGGCATTCCCGCCACAGTATGAAGCCGAATAGGAACCCCCGCCATTTTAGCCGCCAACATCCCTACAATTCCCGCTTTGGGAGTATGGGTATGAACAATCAGAGGCTTTTCCTTCCGCAGAAAATGATAGAGCTTCATAACCGCCCTTATATCTTTAAAGGGAGTAATTTCGCGGGTCATTTCTACCCAAAACGTTCTCACTTTATTGTCCTTTCCATACTGTTCCAGACGTTCTTGTTCTGCAGAAACCGCAATGACCTCATAGTGATCATTCATAAAGGTCAGTTGACCTTCCAGAAGTTTTTCAAGAGAAAGTGGGATGGTAGTAATGCGAACGAGTTTGTGCATAAAGGAATTTATCGTAAAAGTATTGCTATTTTCACAAATGCAAAGCCCTCTACCTTTTTTTGTAATATTGTTAGCAATTCGAAACTCCCAATTTTATGGACCGAGACCTACTCAAGGAATTACTTATAGAACTTTTTCCCCTCAATCGTTCAATCACCGGTGAAGGTTATAGAAAAAGTCTGGAAATATTAAAAAGACATCTTCCTTTTGAATATATCGATATTCAAAGTGGAAGTAAGGTTTTCGATTGGGTAGTTCCTGAAGAATGGGAAGTTAGAAATGCTTATATCCTGAACCCTTCCGGAGTGAAAATTCTGGATTACAGAGAAAACAATTTGCACGTTGTAAATTATTCGGCTCCTGTTAATAAGGAAGTTAATCTAAAGGAATTAAAGCAGCATCTAAATACCATTCCCGAACTACCAGAGGCAATACCCTACGTAACTTCTTATTATAAGAAACAATGGGGATTTTGTATGTCTCATCAGCAAAAAGAACAACTTGAGGAAGGAAAATATAAAGTTGTAATCGATTCTCACTTCCGGAAAGGCAAGATTAGAATAGGGGAATATCTTTTACCGGGAAAATCAAAGAAAGAAATCCTTCTCACCTCCTACCTCTGCCACCCTTCTATGGCTAATAATGAGCTCGGAGGCCCTTTATGTCTTTTATACTTATACCATAAACTTAGTTCAATAAAAAACCGACATTTCTCCTACCGCTTTGTAATAAATCCCGAAACCATTGGATCTATCGCTTACCTCAGCCAACGCCTACCTGAGTTAAAGAAGAACGTCATAGGTGGCTTGGTACTAAATTGTCTTGGTGGTCCTAACCAAAAGCTGAGTTACAAAGCTTCTAAATATGGGAATTCTGTACTGGATAAATTTTTTCTACGGAAAAACAGACAAGAACAGATGGATTATCGATGCTTCACTCCTTTTGGCGGATCTGATGAGCGGCAGTACAATTCGCCGGGAGTTGCACTACCTGTGGGGCAAATTGCCAGAACTATTTACCAGGAACACAAGGAGTATCACAATTCCCTGGATGATTTGAATTTTCTCGATATCTCGCAATTAGAAAAAAGTTGCTCAGAAGTTTTCAATCATATCCGCGAGATCGAAGGTTTGAAGATCTATGAAACGGTGAAAGCTCATGGCGAACCTTTTCTAAGCAGACACAACCTATATCCTTCAATAAATTCCAATATTACCCGTCTGGAAGATTCAGGCGATGATCTAAAGGATGGGAAGCGTCGACAGGAAACGATCATGCACATACTCAGTTATTCTGATGGGGAAAACAGCCTCAGGGATATTTCAGAAATGCTGAACGAAAACCTGGAATATATTTCGGCAATAGCTGAACTTCTGGAAGAAAAAACATTAATCCGACAGATATGAAAGTTTTACTAATAACCGGTGATCATCCAAGACATCAATAT
>JBAVJB010000166.1:0-14226 GCA_049687495.1 Salinimicrobium sp. | reverse complement strand
ATCAAATTTACGCTTGAAACGCTTCAGCGCTCTATCAATATTCTCTCCGTCTTTAACTGGTATAATTAACATAGTGTCACCTCCTTTCTTTAAAAATAATTTTCGAGCTGCAAAGATAGACTATAATTACAATCTCACAATCAATTCTTGAAAAAGTTCAAAAAATATAACCTCCGACCTCAAAGCACCAAATTCCACATTCCAAATCCACCGTTGCCGTGAGGAGGTGGGCCAACTTTAAACCTTAAACCTTAAACCTGGAACCTTGAACTACTTCGCCGCCGGCTTATACTCTTTCTTATCTATGATCATCTTGGCGATGATCTCTCTCAAGATCTCAGATGTTCCGCCGCCAATAGGTCCCAACCTGCTGTCTCTGGAAAGCCTGGCCAAAGGATAATCTTCCATGTACCCGTAGCCGCCAAGGAACTGAAGGCATTGATAGATCACATTATCGGCGATCTTGGTAGAAAGCAGCTTTGACATACTCGCCTCCTTCACCACGTATACCCCGCGCTCCATTCTTTCGGCAATAGAATAGTTGAATTCTTTCGCCATTTCCACCTCGCTGGCAAGTTCGGCCATGGTATGTCTTAGCGCCTGGAACTGGTCAATGGTCTTCCCAAATGCTTCACGTTCGCTCATGTACTGCAAAGTGTAGTCAATGGCATATTGAGCACGGGCATGGGCATTAATTCCCATGATCAATCTCTCAAACGCAAAATGTTGCATGATATAAGGGAAACCTTTTCCTTCTTCCCCCATAAGATGATCTACAGGCACTTCAACATTATCAAAAGCGATCTCTGCAGTATCTGATGCTCTCCAGCCCAGTTTATCCAGCTTGGTAGCCGAAATTCCCGGGGTGTCACGATCAACAATAAAGATGCTCATCCCTTTGCTCTTAAGCTCAGGATTGGTCTTGGCCGCAACCACGAGATAATCGGAATAAACGCCGTTGGTAATAAAGGTCTTGGAGCCGTTGATCACATATTTGTCGCCTTTTTTCACGGCAGTAGTTCGCATTCCCGCAACATCAGATCCTCCCGAAGGTTCGCTTATACACAGGCAACCAATCTTCTCTCCGCTTATACTTGCAGTGAGATATTTTTCTTTGATCGCTTCGCTGCCCTCCTTGTTAACATGGGTCATCGCCAGGTAAGCATGCGCCCACATTGCCGCCGCAAAACCACCGGAGTTGATCTTCTGGAGCTCCTCAAGAAAAATGACGGTATAAAAAATATCCAGGTCAAGCCCTCCGTATTTCTCAGGATAATTAAGGCCAAAATATCCCATTTCGCCAAACTTCTCCCAGATGAAGCGCTCTATCGTTCCTGTTTTTTCCCATTTTTCAATATGCGGCACCACTTCCTTTTGAAGAAACTCCTGGAAACTCTTCCTAAAAAGTTCGTGCTCTTCGGTAAAATATCTGCTGTTCATAAATGTCTTTCTATGTTCTTTTTAATTTTCTGAAAAGATCTTGGGGGTCAGGAAATCGCAAGGATTTCTCAGTTGATTGCCAAATATAACTTAATTCTCTCTATTTTTTCTACGGGGAAGTCGTTTATCTGCCTCAGGTTTTCAAAAGTGTCAATTCTCCCCAGCCTCTTCCTGAGGTCGATCACAGCCCGCGCCAGCTCGTAGTCGAAATATGGCATTTCTGAGAGTTCCAGGGCAGTAACAGTGTTCAGATCGGCCTTCTCACCTGCCGTTTCTTTCACTTCAAAGCCGGCCAGCAGCCTTTGGATCACTTCAGGTTGCAAACCATACACATCCTGCAGCTGAATATTCCCCCGGAAGCCGCCAATGCTCTCCCTGTACTTCACGATCCTGCCCGAAAGTTTCTCTCCAATTCCATTGATCTTTTGAAGTTCTTCTGCAGAAGCAGTGTTAAGATCATGTTTTTCTAAGGGAGCCGAAAAATGACCTTTTTGAGAGGTATTGTTCTGAAGCCTTTTCTGCCGAAATTCCGGGAACTTGAAATAAGGAGAGATCTGCCGAAGCAATGAATCTGAAACTTTTGTCACCTCCTGGAATTCTTCGGAAGAATTCACCCATAGATCTTTACTTCGGAAGGCATGCAGCCTGTCGATCTCCTGCACCGACATGCCCAGCACATATCCTTTATAATCTGAAATAAAATTGGGATTGAACGGCTGCATCTTTACCTTATCTTTTTCCGCAGCGACCTGCTTCAGGGAATCCACCTGCTGTTGCAGCTCCTGCTCGAGCCGCTGCTCCTCTGCAGTTACTCTTTCTTCCGAAGAAAAAGGATAAAAGAAGTAGATGAGCTGCAAGAAAATGATAACCAGCACCAAAACAAAAATCCCATTTCGCTCACTTCTATTGAAAGCAAAATGGGATTTTAGACTTTTCATGCCGCTGAAAAATTAGGAGGCTTTCCTCACTTTTTCTTTTTCAGGTTTATGGAATAGTTCTCCTGCCTTTAGTTTGCGCAGGTATTCATTTAGATCTTGTCTCACCTCACCAGACATGATGTACAATCCTATAATGTTAGGGAAAGACATGGCCAGGATCATCATATCTGAGAAATCAAGTACAGCACCAAGGCTTACCGATGCTCCGATTACAACAAATACAAGGAAGAACAATTTATAGATGATCTCGTTTCTTTTGCTTTTTCCGAAAAGATAGGTCCAGGCACGCATTCCGTAATACGACCATGAGATCATGGTTGAGAATGCGAACAGGAATACCGCGGTTGCCAGTACGTATGGGAACCATGAGATAACGCTTCCAAAGGCGCTTGAAGTAAGTTCAACTCCTCCAACTCCTTCTACTTCGTGCATTCCGGTAAAGATCAAGACAAGTGCGGTCAAAGTACAAACTACAACTGTATCAATGAACGGCTCCAGCAGGGAAACAAAACCTTCAGAAGGCGGATTGTTAGTCTTGGCTGCCGAGTGAGCGATAGCCGCAGAACCAACCCCGGCTTCGTTAGAGAAGGCTGCACGCTGGAATCCAACGATAAGCACCCCTATCACACCACCTTTTAAGGCGCTTGGGCTAAATGCTCCATCCCAGATCGCTGAGAACGCTGGCCCGATGTTTTCAATATTTACTCCAATTACGGTAAGTGCTCCCAAAACATAAACTGCTGCCATGAAAGGCACGATCTTTTCGGTCACTTTCGCAATACTGCTGATACCTCCAATGATCACGATACCTACCAGCACAGCGACGATTACACCAAATAATGGTCCGTTCCCACCAAGTGCAGGGAACTGTCCTGCAAGGATCACGTAAGACTGGTTAGCCTGGAACATGTTACCACCTCCAAAAGAGGCTCCAATAGCAAGAACAGCAAACACAACGGCAAGCACTTTTCCAAGCCCGCCCATGTTTCTTTTTTCAAGTCCGTAACGCAGGTAGTTCATAGGGCCACCAAATACACGACCTTCAGAGTTGATGAATCTGTATTTTACACCAAGAGTACACTCCACGAATTTTGAAGACATTCCCAGGAGTCCGGCAACGATCATCCACATAGTAGCTCCGGCTCCTCCAAGAGACACCGCTACAGCAACCCCTGCGATGTTCCCAAGACCAACTGTTCCCGAAACTGCAGTCGCCAAAGCCTGGAAGTGAGTTACCTGCCCTGGAGCGTTAGGATCGTCATATTTTCCTTTCGCCAGCTGCAAAGAGTGACGGAAACCGCGAATATTGATAAAGCCCATTCTTAGGGTAAAGAACAAAGCTCCCAATACCAGCCATACCACGATAAAAGGAATATCCTTCGTTTGAGGATCTCCGTTAGGGTGTGTTAAAGGCACCGGCTGGTCGTATTTTATAGATGCAAGATATTGTGCTCCCTGCTCAATCACGTGCTCCTTATTTTCAGAGTTATAGATCATACCTCCTTCAGCCACCAAATAGTCGAGCTCTCCAGTCGCGTTTGCATAAGCAGTAATTTCCTCACCGTTCTTGGTCACAATAGCGATAGGGTCACCCTCTTCCACGTGAGTTCCCTCAGGTTTTAGCCACTGCTTGAGGACAAATTTTGCCTCTTCGGTAGCCTCCCAGGTTGGTGCCGGCACTCTTCTCAAGTCGGCATAAACCACAGGATCGTAGATTCCCATTGCAGAGAAAGGATCCCAAAAAAGCACATTTCCCATACCTGCAACAATAGGTGCAAAGGTGCTGTTGAAATGTTCGGCAACAGCTTCGGCCGGGATACTATACTCTTTTGTCACCTCATTACCTGCAGCATCACTAACGGTAACAGTATATGGCTGTCCTTCGACCAGGCCTTCTGCGCGGGGTGAATCCAAAGGTGTTGCCTGGTTTGACCACTTATATTGATAAGGAGGAGTTCCTCCTTCAACATGCAGTTGAACAAAAGCGTTATTAATCACCTTCGAGGGGTTCTCCGCATCAGCCGTCACCTGCAGCTCCTGCGCATGCAAAGCGAAGATCGAAATGGAAAAAAGAAATGAAAGCAAGTACTTTCTCATAAGATCAATTTGATATTTAAATTTAGGATTGTTTTTTTTCGGCGAAGCAAGATGCTAAAAAAATTAACGTTTTCAAATTTTACGAAGTTAAATTGCAAACAAAACGTTAACCGAGGCCTTTAAAAACAGGCATTTGATGCTCTGCTGCTGCTGCTACAGGTCAAAAACCGAAGTTCTTTTTGCGTAGATCATGTCTTTAAACTTCAGCAAAAAGGCAAGGGTAAGATAAAAGGCAAATCCTATCCCGAAGGTGGCGAAGGAAAGATAAATAAAGAACAGCCGCACGTTCTTCGCCCGCATCCCCAGTTTGTCTGCAAACCTGGAGGAAACGTAAAACCCGTGACGTTCAAAATAGCTTCTTATTTGGTTTACCTTTTCCTGCATGTCACAAATTTACAGAATTTGTGGCTGGTTTTTGCAAAACTTTTAAGCCCAAAGCACAATGCAGGCAGCGGTTCCTGTCGCAGTATTCTTTCTTGAGCTGCAGCAAAGCCTGTGATTGCAAAGCATTGGTAGCAGTTCCCGCTCGTAGCCGGTTAAATTTCTTTATCACCTGGTTATCCTCTTTTTTTAAACCGGCCACCAGCTCGAGCAGCTGCTCCTCTTTTTCTTCTCCCCTGCGTTTCATGTAACAGAACCTAAGCGGAATAAGCGTATTGATGATGAGCAGTTCTATAAAAGCTGGAGTAAGCTGCTTCTTTTTCCTTTTATGAGCTTTGCTGAAGGTGTAATGGCTTTCCCAGAATTCTGAAACGCCTGCCGAAAACAGCATTTTTAGCTCTTCAGTTTCTTCAGCTTTCAGCATTTTGGAGAAGAGAAATGCCTGACTTTGATAGACACTTGCCAGTTGCGACAGCCTGATCTCAGGAAAATTGTCCGGTCGCAGCCTGAAATATTTCACCGGAATAATTCCTTCCCGACTTAAACGGAATTTCTTCTGCAGGTATTCATAGGTCTCCTTCAGTTGAAAGAAGTATGACTCCTGAACTGGTTTTTCGAGCAAGCCCGCTTGCCCCAGCAGTAAGGCTTCCATTTTCTTTTGATCTTTCCGAAGCTTCCTCACCACTCCAAAAGGAATGGAATTGGCAATGCTGAAGAAGGCATCGCCATTGACATTAAGGCCAAAGTTCCTGGCCAGCAGGATAAAAAGCACCTTTTCCCAATCATTAGCCGACTTTTCCAAAAGTTGAAAAATAAGGCCTGCTTTCTCCTCCAGTCGTTCCAGGTACAGCCTTTCAAGCCAATTGTCTAGAGAAAAAGTATCGAATTGAGCAAAGTCTTTCTCACAGTTGATCCACCTCCCCGGCTGGTTGAGCAGGTGCTCATAGCTCTGTAGCGCCTGCTTTGGAATGATGTTCTTTAGTTCCAACACAGGCACAGCCGCATTGTCTCTTCTAAAAATATCGCTGTCGTGGTTCCATACCACGTGAAGGATGACATTGTCATAAGCAGGATCTGTCTCGTGCCCATGCAGGTACCAGTGCGAAGCATTGACGTGTATCTCCACGTTTCCCGCCCATTCCTGCCCTCCAATAACGAGCCGGGCGTTGAAGAAATCAGGGCCGGACAAGAGATTATGGCTTCCCGGAGAGATCACCTTTACCGGCAATCCTTCGGAAGTAAGGAGCTCCAGGTCTTTCCACTTTTGAAACTCCCACAAATAATGTAGATAATCCTCCTGCATCGAATAAAAATAGCAAATAATTTCGCCCGATGCATCAGCCTAAACAACTAAAAATCAGAAGTTTTAGTTAAATTCCAGAAGAAATCTTTTCAACCAGCTCGTCCACAAATTCGTTCACCCACAAGCTGTACATTTTACCGCTGGGGTGCAACCCATCTTCAGCGACAAGATCAGCTTCATTTTTTGCCCTTTTTGAGACCGGAGTGATGTTATAAAAAGGTACGTTGTGTGCTTCGGATATTCTTTTGAACACCGCATTGAATTCCTCGATCTCCTTGCCTATTTCCTCTTCTTTTGAAGCGCCGAATGGCGTCGCACCATAATCGGGAATGCTTACAGCAAACACTCCGCTGGCACCTGTTTTGGAACGGGAGATCGCTTGGTTAAAGATAGTCTCCAGTTCCTGTTCATACTCTTCGATCGAGCGCCCCTGGTACTGGTTGTTGACACCAATAAGAATCGAAACCAGGTCATACTGTTCATCATCTTTCAGTTGGGCATCCATCCCGTTCAGAAGATCGCGGGTTGTCCATCCTGTTTTGGCGATGATCTTCGGCTTCTCTATTTGCACGCCTCTTTCCTGCAGGCTATCTGCCAGCTGCAAAGGCCAGCGTGCTTCTTCGGGCACACTTTCGCCAATGGTATAGGAGTCGCCGAGAGCAAGGAAAGTCAGCGGTTGTTCTTCAACAACAGGCGCGGTTTCTTCAGCTTTTTCCGAAGAACTATTACAGGAAATAAGTAGACTCAAAAATGGTAAAAAGAAGATCAGTTTTTTCATGCTTGGGTTTTAAGTTTCCGAAAGTAAGCAGTTAAGCCGAAATAAAAAAGCCTCCCGGTTTCCCGGGAAGCTTCAAAAATGTCATTTTTAAGAGGTATTATTCTATATACCCCATTTTTCTCATCCAATCATCGTTGAACATTTTCCCAACGTAGCGGCTGCCGTGATCGTGGAAAAGCACCACCACCACATCATCTTTTTTGAAATGTTCTTTCAACTGAAGTAGTCCCTTCATCGCAGCCCCGGCACTGTTCCCAAGGAACATACCTTCTTCTTTCGCCAATCTTTGGGTGTAGATCGCAGCATCTTTATCGGTCACCTTGGTGAAACCATCGATAATGCTGAAGTCCACATTCTTCGGAAGTATATCTTCACCAATCCCTTCAGTCACGTAAGGATAGATCTCGTTCTCATCAAATTCCCCGGTCTCGTGGAATTTTTTGAATACCGAACCATAGGTATCAATTCCCCAAACCTTAATGTCAGGATTTTGCTCTTTCAGGTATTTTCCAACGCCCGAAATTGTTCCGCCGGTACCAACACCAACCACAAAATGAGTCACTTTACCATCGGTCTGTTTCCAGATCTCCGGGCCGGTGCTTTCATAATGAGCTTTAGTGTTCGAAAGGTTGTCATACTGATTCACATACCAGGAATTCGGAGTTTCTTCAGAAAGTCTTTTTGAAGTAGAATAGTATGACTGCGGATCTTCGGGAGCAACATCGGTAGGACAAACCACCACCTCGCTGCCTACGGCGCGTAAAATGTCAATTTTCTCCTTTGATTGCTTATCGGCCATTACGCAGATCATGCGGTAGCCTTTTACAATGGCGGCAAGAGCCAGTCCCATTCCTGTGTTTCCCGAGGTTCCTTCAATAATGGTTCCTCCCGGCTTCAGCAGGCCTGCAGCCTCGGCATCTTCGATCATTTTTACCGCCATACGATCCTTAACCGAGTTTCCCGGGTTAAAGGTTTCATATTTGGCCAGTACCAGAGCATCGATCTCTTCAGCAAGTTTATTGATCTTCACCAAGGGCGTGTTGCCAATGGTACCAAGTATATTTTCAGCGTATTCCATGTCAAAATTTTACGGCTGCAAAGGTAGCAAAAAATGCAGCTTAAAAAAGTGTTCAAAAGCGGTGCCGAAAATGGCATTTTTGACACCTAATCAAACTTCATCGCCTTGACGGGAGAGATGCGGGTAATGATGTAAGACGGCAGCAGCAGCATGAGCATGCACAGCAGCAGAGTCCCCACGTTGACCGCCACAATGTATTCCCAACCAATGTAAACAGGTGCTTCGGTAACGTAGTAGGTTTCCGGGTTCAGCGGGATGAGCTTAAAGAGCTTTTGCGCATACAGCAGCCCAAGCCCAATTAAATTCCCCCAGAACAACCCCAACAGAATGAGGTATCCTGCGTTATACAGGAAGATCTTGCGCACGCTCCAATCGTTGCTTCCCAAAGCTTTGAGGATCCCGATCATTTGCGTACGTTCCAGGATAAGCACCAGCAAAGCTGTGATCATGTTGATGCCGGCCACCAGGATCATGATGCCAATGATGAGGGCGATGTTGAAATCGAACAGCGACAGCCATTCAAAAATGGAATAATACTTCTGTTTTATGGTGCGGGTATCCAGGAAAGAGCCGGTGTTCTCATAGATCTCGCGGCCTTTCTCCTCCAGGTCTCCGAAGTCATCCAGGAACACCTCGAAATTGCCAACCTCATCTTTGCCCCATTTGTTCAACCGCTGAATGTGCCTTATATCCGACAGCACATACAGCCGGTCGAATTCCTGAAACCCTGAATTATAGATCCCACTCACCTTAAACACCCGCAACAGCGGCGCCTGCCGGCTCTCCTCCCTTAAAAAATAGGTCACCACCTTATCGCCCACTTTGAAGCCCAGCCTGTCTGCCAGGTATTGCGAAATAAGCACCTGTTCGTTAAGACCATTAGAAAAATCCGGGATTTCTCCTGCAACAAGAAAATCTTTAAAATAGTCCCATTTGTAATCGTTGCCCACGCCCTTAACGATCACGCCCTCAAAATCTGAGGCCGTGCGTATCACGCCCGCCTTGTAAGCCGTAGCCTGCACGTGCTCCACGCCTTCTACCGAAGTAAATTCAGGATAAAAATCCTGGTCGGTCGAGATGGGTTTCAGGGAGATCTGGGAATTGTTGTTGTCGTAGTTGGAAATGCTGATGTGGCCCGTAAAAGCCGACATCTTTTCGCGGATCTTCTTTTGCAGCCCAAGGCCCGTGGCAAAAGCGACCAGCATCATGATCACCCCAATGGCAATGGCCACAATGGCTATTTTTATTATTGGGGCCGAAATGCTACTTTTGTGCTGCTTCGCACTTATCAGGCGTTTGGCTATAAAAAATTCCAGATTCAAAATGACATTTAGATTCCTCAAAAGTACATTTTTATTCGTACTTATTTTGGCCACCGCCTGCGGAAACATTTCTTCGGAAAAAAAGGCTTCCGAAAATGCCATTTCTGAAGCCCCACAACAGGAAAAAATTATTACCGGCGCCGAACGCACTGCGGTTTACCTGCCTTTGCTGAAGAATAAAAAAGTAGGAGTCGTAGGCAACCAGACCAGCATTATTCCTATGGAAAAAGGCAACGTGCATTTGGTAGATTCCCTGCTGAAGCTGGACATTGACGTACGAAAGGTTTTTGCTCCCGAACACGGATTCCGCGGCACTGCAGATGCAGGCGAAGTCGTAAAAGACGGCATCGACACCAAATCAAGATTACCCGTCATTTCTCTCTACGGAAGCAATAAAAAACCTACCGCCGAACAGCTGAAGGATCTTGATATCCTCATTTTTGACATCCAGGATGTGGGTGCAAGGTTCTACACCTATATTTCTACGCTGCACTACCTGATGGAAGCCGCAGCCGAAAATGACATTCCTCTGCTGGTTTTCGACCGGCCAAACCCCAACGGACACTACATCGACGGACCAATTTTAGAACCCGAACATCAGTCTTTTGTGGGTATGCATCCTGTCCCCGTGGTCCACGGCATGACGATTGGTGAATACGCGCAAATGATCAACGGCCAAAAATGGCTAAAAAACGAGATCCAGGCCGACCTGCAGGTTATCAAAATGGAAAATTACGACCACAGCCTGAAGTACGAGTTGCCGGTGAAGCCATCGCCCAACCTGCCAAACGCGAAAGCTATCAATCTCTACCCCAGCCTATGTTTTTTTGAAGGCACCAATGTGAACGCCGGTCGTGGCACGAACAAGCAGTTCCAGGTCTTTGGCTCCCCATTTCTTCCGAAGGAGAAATATGAATACAGCTACGTTCCCGACTCTAATGAAGGTGCTAAACATCCAAAACACGAAGGAAAAACCTGCTACGGAAAAGACCTCTCAAAAATGTCATTTTTGAGCAGTATTAATCTGGAATGGCTGATCAACGCCTACCACAATACCTCTCAAAAAAGCGAATTTTTCAATTCCTTTTTCACCAAACTCGCCGGAACCGAAAAGCTTCAAAAGCAGATAGAATCGGGAATGAGTGCAGAGGAAATTCGTTCCAGTTGGAAACCCGGATTGGAGGAGTTTACGAAGGTGAGGGAAAAGTATCTGTTGTACCGTTAGATGTTGCAAGTTCCAAGTTACAGGTTAGGTCTTTCAGTTTTTCTCTACGTATTTTATAAAATTGTAAATCTTGGCACTAAGACTACTGTATTCATCCTTTAGATATTGGTGGTCTTTTACCAGGTCAGGATATAGAGATCTTTTTAAAATGGTTCTTAGTCTCATCGCAACTCGAATGGGCGTAGACAAGAAATTTGATAAAATCTGCTTTATATCTTTTTCTGCCATATCCTTCGACGATATTAGAATTGATTCCGTCGCAGGACCTCCTAATCTGGCCCCCAGTTCATAAAGTTCATGTCTTGGCAGAGTGAGACTCAGGCGATGTGTTATGGCGAAAAGATCCATTGATTTTTGATAGATCTCCAGTTGAAGGTAAGAATCGGCCATGACTTCAAAGATTAGCCCTTCAATTTAGAGCATTCTCATGATCAAAACAATATTAAACCAAAAAACGTGCAACCTGCAACTTGCAACAAAGCGGCTGCCTCAGCAGCCGGTTTTTCATCTCAAGAAAACTACTAATGCGAATTCACAAATCCGTCTTTATCTTCTAAGGCTTTCCGCTGGATTGAACAAAAAGAGAATAGCGTTTTAAGTAGGCTTCACTGTTTCTGCGGGAGCTAAGGTAATTTTTCCAGCGCTCAACTTCTTCAGCACTGGTTTCCCGGGTGGCAACGGCAAGATTTAGATAACCATACATTTCCTCGTGATAGGGACTAATTTCTTCTGCATCTGTCTTCTCAAGGAATTTTTCGACTTTATCATAATTTCCCCGATACAGTTCAACCATAGTCTCAAGAAAACTCACCTTTTCTTTCATAAGGTCATAATTCTTTTGTTTTCTTTTAAGCATTTTTTCTCCTCCTCTAAGATAAGTAGCAGCCACGCCTAAAAAATCCTCCCGCACCTCTGGCGATAAATACAGACTAAAGTCTATGTATTGTTCAGCTAGCCGCAGACTGTTAACATAGTTTTGATGTTTATAATAATTTATGGCTTCGGCTTGCAGGAACTGAGTATTAACGGCATATTTCTTCAGTAATTCCAGCACCTCTTCACGTGGCATATAGCTCATGCTCTTGAAAACGACTTCCCCATTGCCATCCATTATAAAGACGAATGGAATGGCTTTCACAGCATATCGGGTAGCACTAATTCTGTCATTATCAATATCGACCTGCACGGGAATATAGTTGGACATTAACTTTTGTACCTCCGGGTCACTCCAGGATTCCTGATCCATTTTCCTGCAAGGCCCACACCAGGATGCCCAAAAATCGACAAGCATCAGCTTATTAGTTCCAAGGGAAAGTTTCCTGGCTTCATCAAGATCATGTATCCAGTTGCCCGCGCTCATATTCAGTGATAAAAGCAGCAGAAAAAGAGTAATTTTCTTCATCTAAAAAAGTTTGATTCCCAAATTTAAGATTTTTTTAGGAATTGGAAAACTTGATCCTCAGGCCTTCATCCGTTTCTTCATCTCCTCAACAATATTGAAAGCCGCGGGGCAAATGGCCACATTTTTCATCGTGAGGTTAGAAATCTGCTGAAAGTTCTTACGATCGGTGTGCGGGAATTCACTGCAGGCTTTCGGGCGTACGTCGTAGATCATGCAGTAATTATCGGCATCAAGAAAACTGCAGGGCACCTGCTGCAGCACGTAGTCATTGTCTTCATCGATGCGCAGGTATTGATCGATGAACTGCTGCGGTTTCAGCCGCAGGTGTTTGGAAATGCGTTCGATGTCTTTATTCGTGAAAAGCGGACCTGTGGTTTTGCAGCAATTGGCGCACTTGAGGCAATCTGTTCGTTCGAATTCCTCGTCGTGCAGCTGCTGCATCTCGCGATCCAGGTGCTTTGGCGGCTTCTTTTTAAGTTTTTGAAAAAACTTCTTGTTTTCCTTATGCTTATCTTTGGCCCTCTGCGGGAGCCCATCAATCTCTTCCTGCATTCGGCAAAGATAAAAAGAACAAGCGCGTGAGCAACGAAAAAAAAGACCCCGATATCTTCGGAAAAGCCATCAAGGCATATTTTGAAAACAAAGACAATGAGGACATTGTAGTGCACTCTCCCGATTTTGATGATGATGTAATTCCTGTTGATTACCTCTTCCGAAGCTATGCAGAAATGCCGCCGCTGGAGAAAATGGCTCTGCAACTGTGCCGCGGAAAAGTGCTGGACGTTGGCTGCGGCGCCGGAAGTCATGCCTTATATCTTCAGAATGAGAAAGATCTGGAGGTTTTAGCCATAGATACTTCCGAAGGAGCCATTGAAGTTTGTAAGGAACGTGGCATCAAAAAAGCCGAAAATGTAGCTTTTGAAGCCCTTTCCGAAGAAAAATTTGATACCATCCTCCTGCTTATGAACGGCACCGGAATAGTGGGGAAAATGAGAAAACTGGACGCTTTTTTCGCAAAACTGAAACAGCTATTAAACCCCGAAGGCCAGGTTTTGATAGACTCTTCAGATCTCATCTACCTTTTTGAAGAAGATGAAGATGGTGGTGTATGGGTCGATGCGGGAGCGGGATATTACGGGGAACTCAGCTACAGCCTGAGTTACAAAGGCGAACGCTCAAACTATTTCGACTGGTTGTATCTTGATTTTGATTCTTTATCTTTAGCTGCATCAAAAAACGGATTTTCCTGTGAACTTCTTAAAAAAGGAGAACACTACGATTATCTTGCAAGACTTTCTGTAAAATAAGTGACATAAATGCCGCAATTCCTTAAAAAATCTTTTCGTTTTCTGTTGCTATTTTTGCTGCTCACGGCATGTACAAAAGAAGAGATCGATCCAAATGAAAAACCCCTGGGAAGTTCATCTCGCGATTTTCTTACTGCCGACCGTTACCAGTCCATGACTCTTGAGATTGTTTATGTAGAAGGTTTTGCACCACAGCAGGCGGCGGTGGAAGAGGTGAAAAATTTCCTGAACACTTACCTCAACAAACCCGGCGGAATCAACCTCGTAATGAATTCAATTCCCGCTCCCGATGTAGGAACCTACAGCAGTCAGGAAATAGCAGATATTGAAACTCAATACCGCACGGTATTTTCCAGGGGAGAAGATCTTGGGGTGTATATCTTCTTTGCCGATGATCATTCGGCTAAAGACGCCGTGGGCCCATCGGGACATATAGAGAAAAGAAGCCTTGGCACGGCCTACAGGAACACTTCCATTGTCATTTTTGAAAAAACGGTCATGGAAATGTCGCGTAATCTTACTTTAGCCGAACACACCACTTTACGACACGAATTCGGGCACCTCTTTGGACTGGTCGATAACGGTACTCCGGCAATTACGTCCCACGTTTTTAAGGATCCTGATGAGCCTTCAGAAAAAGGGCATTGCAGTGTTGAGAATTGCCTGATGTCTGCAACCCTTGACCTCACCTCCTCTTCTCCCATGACTTTGGGAGAAAAATGTCACCAGGACCTTCTTGCCAACGGCGGAAAATAAAAGAGCCTGCTCGAAAAGAACAGTCTTAAAATTGACATTTTTGGAACCTCAGCTCGGTTTCTGATTCGCCACGAATTCACGAATGATTTTTTTGAAGTTTCTCTTCAATTAAAAACCTACTCAAGATCTAACTGCCCATTTTCAATTGACCAAATAACCAATTCTCTATTGACTATTAAAACACCTTTTCTCCGCCAAG
>JBAVJB010000165.1:0-5572 GCA_049687495.1 Salinimicrobium sp. | reverse complement strand
ATTTACCTGACCAAATACCCCACCGTGAAAACCGATAGCTCCTTTGCCTTCTGCAATACCGTCCCAATAATTTAATGTGGAATCAAATCCTTCCACTTCCCCACCCATGGTATAATTGATCCCGCCTTTAAGGCCATATTCGAAGGTGGTCTGTGAAAAAGCTGAAACGGAAGCGGCTAGAAAGAGGGCGACACTAAAAAGGTATTTCATGTGACTTGGCATTTTTTGAATCTGTGTACAAATAAAAAAGAAAAATCCTGTTCTCTGCAATTATTTTCAAATATTATAACGTCTGTGATGCAGAAATGTTTTACAGAGGGGCTTTTTCTATGGCAGAAGCACGATTTTAGCTTTGGCTTTTGGTTTTTAGCGGCGTCGACTAAACGGCTGGCCTCAGCCTTACAATAAGACCAATTCCCATTTCCAAAAGGACTTCGACTAATCCGCTTTTGCAAAGCGGCCTAGCCTGAGGTCTTACTACTCACTCCCTCTCCTCTGGAGAGGGTTGGGGAGAGGATGAGGAATTTTCTCTATCAAAATATTTTACAGTTTTCAAAAAGATTCTTCCTTGCGATCGGCAGATTGCTTCGATCGCCTCGCGGCTCTCCTGCCGGCCGGAAGGCGGGCTCGCAAAGACGAACCAACAAAAAATCGACTCATCCGCATTTGCAAAGGGCTCAGCCTGACATTACGGTAACTACTCCCTCTCCTCTGGAGAGGGTTGGGGAGAGGATGAGATACCAATTAATTTTCTTCCGTTGAAGATTTCCCTTTATTCCCCTCTCCTCCGGAGAGCCTGCCTATCGGCAGACAGGCCTGCCGGCCGTGGCGGGGGTTGGGGAGAGGATGAGACAAAACAAAAAATCCTCTTCAAAAATGGCATTTTTGAAGAGGATCTTTTACTACTCAAAATAGGTATAACTTTTAAGCTGCTGCTTCTTTCTTGTTGATGAACAAATAATACATGTTGATCAAAACGATTGCGCCGTTTGTTACGACCAGCGGCCATGCGTTCAATAAAAGTCCGTAGGCGACGAAGAGCAGACAGCCCAAACTGTTGATGTATCTTAAGGTAGTAATGTTACGCATCAAAAATGACAACAAAAGAAAAAAGGAGGCCAGGTAGCCCACCCATTCAATATAAGAGATCCCGAATATTTCCATGATTTTACTAAAATTAAAAAGCTGCCAAAGATAAGACTTTGACAGCTTTTTGTGAATTTATGTTTGTGATTACATCACTTTGTTTCTTTTCCTGTCATTCTCAGTCAAATAGATCTTGCGGAGACGCAAATGATTTGGAGTTACCTCTACATATTCATCCTTCTGAATGTATTCCAAAGCTTCTTCTAAAGAGAACTTGATCGCAGGAACGATCTTAGCCTTATCATCGGCTCCAGATGAACGCACGTTAGACAACTTTTTGGTCTTGGTAATGTTCACCACCATATCATCCTGACGCGAGTTCTCCCCGATCACCTGTCCTTCGTAAATATCTTCTCCCGGATCAACGAAGAATTTTCCTCTGTCCTGCAGCTTATCAATAGAATAAGGAATCGCTTTTCCTTTTTCCATAGAAACCAAAGATCCGTTTTGCCGCTCCGGAATTCCACCTTTCAAAGGCTGGTATTCCTTATATCGGTGAGCCATGATAGCTTCACCGGCAGTAGCAGTCAACAACTGGTTACGCAAACCAATGATCCCACGAGAAGGGATCTGGAACTGGATGGTCATCCTGTCTCCTTTTCCTTCCATGCTCAGCATTTCACCTTTACGCATGGTTACCATTTCAACGGCTTTTCCTGAAACATCTTCCGGAAGGTCAATGGTCAATTCCTCAACCGGCTCACATTTCACTCCGTCGATCTCTTTGATGATCACCTGTGGCTGCCCTATCTGAAGTTCATAACCTTCACGACGCATGGTCTCGATAAGAACCGAAAGGTGAAGTACACCCCTTCCGTATACCATGAATTTGTCGGCGCTGTCTGTTTCTTCCACTCTAAGTGCAAGGTTCTTTTCCAGCTCCTTCATCAGGCGTTCCTTGATGTGTCTTGAAGTAACGAATTTTCCGTCTTTTCCGAAGAAAGGCGAATCATTGATCGTGAACAACATGCTCATAGTAGGCTCATCAATGGCAATGGTCTTCAAACCTTCAGGATTTTCAATATCGGCAACTGTGTCACCAATTTCAAATCCTTCCAATCCAACAATAGCACAAATATCTCCGGCCTGGACCTCATCAATTTTTCTACGGCCAAGACCTTCAAAAGTGTGCAGTTCCTTGATCTTGGTTTTCTTAACGCTTCCATCTCTTTTTACCAGAGAAACCTGCATTCCTTCTTTCAAAGTACCTCTTTGCAGACGCCCAATAGCGATCCTTCCGGTAAAAGAAGAGAAATCTAAAGAGGTGATCAACATTTGAGGTGTACCTTGTTCGATCTTTGGCGATGGAATATGCTCGATCACCATGTCAAGAAGCGGTTCAATATTTTCGGTCTGGTTTCTCCAGTCCTCGCTCATCCAGTTGTTCTTGGCAGAACCGTAAACAGTAGGGAAATCCAGCTGCCACTCCTCGGCGCCAAGTTCAAACATAAGGTCAAATACCTTTTCGTGAACCTCTTCGGGAGTACAGTTTTCCTTATCAACTTTATTCACCACCACGCAAGGCTTAAGGCCAAGGTCGATGGCTTTTTGCAATACAAATCTTGTTTGCGGCATAGGGCCTTCAAAAGCGTCCACTAAAAGCAGCACCCCATCGGCCATGTTCAGCACCCTTTCCACTTCTCCTCCAAAGTCGGCGTGACCCGGAGTATCAATAATATTGATCTTGGTGTCTTTATATACTACGGAAACGTTCTTGGACGTAATGGTGATCCCGCGCTCGCGCTCGAGGTCATTGTTGTCCAGGATAAGATCCCCGGTGTTTTCGTTTTCCCTGAAAAGCTGACAATGGTACATAATCTTATCTACCAGAGTAGTCTTCCCGTGGTCAACGTGTGCGATAATCGCGATGTTTTTAATAGCTGTCATATAAAGGCCTGATTTTTAAGGCTGCAAAGGTACGTTTATTTTTTTCGAAAAAAACAGCGGCTTCTCTTTAATCTGAAGAAAAATAATTAAATGCAAACAAATTGTATTTCAGCAACTTACAACTTAAAAGGAAGATCGAATTTGCATTTTTCGCAGGTATACCCATAAAAAGGCGCTCTAAATTCACCCAAAGCTGATGATCCTCATAATTTATGATTTAAAAATTAATAATCGATGGTAGATTTTGTAAATTAATAATCTGAAAATCAAATTACTAACCCCTAGCTCAAATCTTGTTGTTATGAAAAAAATGAAAAGGAATTTAAGTTTAGTATTAGTTCTTGCCCTCAACCTGATACTGGGTTTTGGAGAAGGATTTGCGCAAATTAGTGAAGATGTCAACGTAGATTTCCCCGAAAGGCAGCAGGATCTTACCACTGCCCAGAACGTGGTAAAGGCCTATGAAATGGGCAATTGGGAGACGCTGAGAAAAAATGTGACACCAGATGTACATTTTTATAACCTGGGAACCTACGACAGCCTTACTATAGATCAAACCATAGAATACTGGAAAAAAGGTCGGGAAACGGCAACTCCCGTACTTTCTGAAGACGGGGTATGGCTGCCTGTTCAGGTAAAAAGCGGCCCCAGGGAAGGCCCGTGGGTGCTGCATTGGGGCTCAAATACGCTCACCTATCCTAACGGCGAGACCATTAGTTTTCCTTATCACGTGGCTATGAAATTTGACGGTGAAAAGATCAGTCAGGCATACTTTTACTACGACAATAACCGCATCATCAGGGCGCTGGGCTATGATATTCAGCCGCCATTAAAGGAAGATGATGCCGAGGATGGTGTCCCGCATCCTGGTGGTTATCAGGATTAGCTTTAACGGGGTCTCAAAAATGTCATTTTTGAGACCCCTTCCTTTTAAATAAAGAAGTTCGAAAATAGGTATCTTTGTCCAAATTTTAGATTTATGGAACTCAACAAGATCCCTCAGCTTAAGCATACTAATTCCAATAATTTTTTCCTGCTTGCCGGCCCCTGCGCCATTGAAGGTGAAGATATGGCCCTTCGCATTGCCGAAACCATTTTAGGAATTACAGATAAGCTCGAGATCCCTTATATATTCAAAGGTTCTTTTAAAAAAGCTAACCGTAGCCGCATCGACAGCTTCACCGGAATTGGAGATGAAAAAGCGCTCAAAATTCTGCGGAAGGTTTCTGAAACCTTCAATATTCCAACAGTTACCGATATTCACGAAGTTAGCGACGCTAAAATGGCTGCGGAATACGTGGACGTACTGCAAATTCCCGCTTTCCTGGTAAGGCAGACAGACCTGGTGGTCGCTGCCGCTGAAACAGGAAAAGTGGTAAGCCTTAAAAAAGGCCAGTTCATGAGCCCCGAAAGCATGAAGCATGCGGTGACCAAAGTTACCGATTGCAACAACCAACAGGTGATGGTGACAGACCGAGGGACCATGTTCGGTTACCAGGATATGATCGTAGATTTTAGAGGTATTCCTACCATGAGGCAGTTTGCGCCCACCGTGCTGGATGTGACTCATTCTTTGCAACAGCCCAACCAAAGCAGCGGCGTGACCGGCGGAAGGCCTGATATGATTGAGACCATCGCCCGTGCAGGAATTGCAACCGGGGCCGACGGGCTTTTCATAGAGACCCATTTTGATCCTGCAAATGCCAAGAGCGACGGTGCCAATATGCTGGACATACAGTACCTGGAAAAATTACTGTCGCATCTTACCGACATCAGGAAGACGATCAACGCCTTCTAAAAATAGAATAAATTTTAATTGATAAACCTAACAGGTCTCAGAGATCTGTTAGGTTTTATTTTTTTTGAAAAGGATTTGCTTCCGCAGAAATTGTTAAAAAAATGCTATTTTACCATCCCAATTAAAACTAATTCAAATAAAATATGAGAAAACGATCAACATTTGTTCTTTCCCTTTGTTCAGTTTTGTTCCTGGCATCCTGCCAGGACGATCAAAAACAGGACAATCTCGGCCTGCAAAAAGGACGATTGCATTTGTCGGCCTCTAAACCCCAACAGGGACAGGAGCTGCGCCTGCAGTATGAAAAGGGGGATGCTTCAGAAATGCCCGAAGCTACTGTAGACTACATCGTCAACAAAGACTTTTATCCTGAAGATATTGAGCTAAAAGATTCAGCCGATTACTGGGTTGCCCGCATAAAAATTCCCGACAGCGCAATGGCCATGGCCTTTAACTTCATGAAAGACTATAAATATGAGAACAACGACAAAAAGGGTTATGTTGTTCCGGTTTTTTCCGAAGAAGGCGAAAAGCTGGCCGGCAGTGAGGCTGCAATGGGCGCCTATTATTTGAGGAACGGCTTGAGATATGATCTAAATGTCGAACAGGATACTGCTCTGGCAATGATAGGCTGTGACCTGGAAGCGCATCCAGACCTTAAACAGGAGTATGACGACTATTACCCAATTATGTGGGTAAGGTCTCATGAAGCTGAAGCCAATGATTACATCGACCAGAGGC
>JBAVJB010000164.1:0-2080 GCA_049687495.1 Salinimicrobium sp. | reverse complement strand
CATTGGTCTTTTGCACTCTTGAAGAACCAACCTTGATTAACTCGCCGTTCTCCAACACCCTCAACAGGCGAACCTGGGTGGTCAATGGCAGTTCACCAACTTCATCAAGAAATATGGTGCCGCCGTCGGCTACTTCAAAATACCCGCTGCGGGTTTGGGTAGCTCCCGTAAAAGCCCCTTTTTCGTGCCCAAAAAGTTCAGAATCTATAGTGCCTTCAGGGATCGCCCCGCAGTTCACTGCAATGTATTTTCCGTGTTTTCTGTGGGAGAGCGCGTGGATGATCTTGGGAATGCTTTCCTTTCCAACTCCACTTTCCCCGGTGACCAGCACCGAAATATCTGTGGGCGCAACCTGTATGGCCTTTTCTACGGCCCTGTTGAGTTTCTCGTTATTCCCAAGAATCCCGAAACGCTGTTTTATCGCTTGTACGCTTTCCATATTTTTCTAAAAATTCCAATAAACAAGCACCAAATTCCAAAAGGTGCGGAATTTCACTTTGTTCACTAAACCTTGAACTTTAAACCTTCAACCTTGAACTCACTGCTCGCCGAGCACTGAACACTAATTATTGTCGCTGTATCCAACTGCTTCTCCAATTAAGGTAGCGGTGGTGCAATCATTGATCTTCACGTTTACAAAATCTCCAACTTTGTAATTCTCTTTCGGGAATACGGCCACAGTGTTTTGGCTGGTTCTTCCGCTCCAGTGAAGATCAGATTTTTTTGATTCTTTTTCTATAAGTACTTCCACGGTCTTACCAAGGAATTGTTTGGTCCTGTAGTGGCTGTGCTGCTGTTGCAGGTTAACTATTTCGGTTAGCCTTCTTTTCTTGATCTCTTCCGGCACATCATCCTCCAGTTTTCTTGCGGCCATGGTGCCGGGGCGTTCAGAATAGGCGAACATGAAGCCAAAATCATATTTTACGTACTCCATCAAAGACAGCGTATCCTTATGATCTTCTTCAGTCTCGGTAGGGAAGCCGGTGATCATGTCCTGGGAAATAGCACATTCGGGCATTAATTCCCTGATGTTGTCAATAAGCTCGAAATATTCTGCCCTGGTATGCAGGCGGTTCATTTCTTTTAAGATCCTGTCGCTTCCGCTTTGTACCGGCAGGTGAATGTAGCGGCAAATGTTCGGGTATTTTGCCATGGTCTCGATCACGTCCAGCGTCATATCCTGCGGATTAGAGGTAGAGAACCTGATCCTCATCTTCGGCTGGGCTTCAGCAACAAGCTTTAAAAGTCCGGAGAAATTAGTGGCGGTAGCTTTTTGCATTTCCGAAGCATTTTTAAAATCCTTCTTAAGTCCGCCGCCATACCATAAATAGGAATCGACATTCTGTCCCAAAAGTGTAATTTCTTTGAAGCCTTTAGCTGCAAGATCGTTCACTTCCTCTAGAATAGACTGTGGGTCACGACTGCGCTCCCTCCCGCGGGTGAAAGGCACCACGCAAAAAGTACACATGTTGTCGCAGCCACGGGTAATGGAAACAAAGGCTGAAACCCCGTTGCTTTGTAGCCTTACGGGAGAAATGTCGCCGTAAGTTTCTTCTTTTGAAAGGATCACGTTCACCGCGTTGCGGCCTTCTTCCACTTCGTTGATGAGGTTTGGAAGGTCCTTGTAAGCATCAGGCCCTACAACAAGGTCTACGATCTTTTCCTCTTCCAGGAACTTTGCTTTTAGGCGTTCGGCCATGCAACCCAGGACACCTACTTTCATCTTTGGGTTGATCTTTTTGACCGCGTTGTATTTTTCAAGGCGTTTGCGAACAGTTTGCTCGGCCTTATCTCGAATAGAACATGTATTAATAAGGACAAGGTCTGCCTCTTCCAGGTTCTGCGTGGTGTTGAATCCTTCTTTTGCAAGAATGGAAGCCACGATCTCACTGTCGCTAAAGTTCATTTGACAGCCGTAGCTCTCGATCATCAGCTTTCGTGTATTTTGAGCTTTGGGCTCGAGTACCAGTGAATTTCCCTGTTGGTTTTCGTCTATAATCTTCTCCATAATTCAAAAAAGTACCTTAGGTAATTGAACGCGCAAAGATACGTTTTTAGTTGAGTTATGACAAAGTGACAG
>JBAVJB010000163.1:0-44090 GCA_049687495.1 Salinimicrobium sp. | reverse complement strand
CGTGATCGAAGGCGTGAAGACCACAATTCCTTTCCACAGGCAGTTGATGGACGAGCCGGATTATGTGGCAGGAAATTACACCACTAAGTTCATGGAAGACTTCAAGATGAAGCCCATCGAAGAATAACAGTCAAAATTGACATTTTTAGGGCCCCTTATTTTAGGGGCTTTTTGAATATTAGACCTCACAGGTTTCCAAAACCTGTGAGGTCTTTTTTCTATTAACTATTAACAATTCACTATTTTCTAACACGGGCGTTCGCTTTCTCGCTCCCGCTCAAAAGCGGCGGGCTATCCGTTTCTAGTTTTTAAAAGCTGCGGCTTTTAAAAAGCTATCCACTTCTATCCCTAACGCGTCTCAGACCTAACAGTCCCGATAGCCATCGGGACTGTTAAGTCTTTATCAGGTCCATTTTCTATTAACTATTCAACTATTCACTATTTTCATACCTTTAGGTGCTTCAGACTTCAAAAAAGGCATTTTATGAACTTCTCCTTCTGGGAACATGATTCCTGGTTTTCCAATGTTGATTTTACCGTTATAGGCAGTGGCATCACGGGCCTCAATTGCGCATGGGAGCTGCAAAAGAAGCATCCAAAGGCAAAAGTGCTCGTCCTTGAACGCGGACTCCTGCCCAACGGTGCCAGCACCAGGAATGCCGGCTTCGCCTGCTTCGGAAGCATTTCAGAGATCCTCGACGACCTTAACACACATTCCGAAGAAGAGGTGGTGCAGCTGGTTGAAAAGCGCGTAAAGGGCCTTCAGTTGCTTCGGGAGAATTTAGGAGATGCAAACATTGGTTATGAAGCTCACGGCGGGTATGAGCTTTTTACTAAAGAAGACCTGGAGCTGCTGGAAACTTGTGTCTCAAAAATGCCAAAAATAAACAGCCTTCTAAAACCCATTTTTGACACCGATGTTTTTGAGGTGCGTGACAATAGCTTCGGATTTAAGAACGTGCAGGAAAAATTGATCTTCAGCAAATTTGAAGGACAGATAGACACGGGGAAAATGATGATGTCGCTGCTGCACAAGGTGCAGTCGGCAGGGGTAAGGGTCCTGAACCGGGTTACTGTTAAAGAATTCTTTGACGCAGGTCCTTCGGCAGTGGTGAGTACAGAAAACTTCAGCTTTAAAACCGGAAAGCTGTTTGTCGCCACCAACGGCTTCGCATCCCAACTCGGTTTTTCCGAAGTAAAACCTGCACGGGCGCAGGTGTTGATCACAAAACCCATTGAAAAGCTGCAGTTAAAAGGAACTTTTCACCTTGATAAGGGCTACTACTATTTTAGGAACGTTGGAGATAGAATTCTTTTTGGAGGCGGCCGCAATTTGGATTTTGAAGCTGAAGAAACTGCCGAGATGAAATTAACTCCACTTGTTCAGAGAAGGCTGGAGGAGTTGCTCAAAAACACCATTTTACCGGGTCATCATTTTGATGTTGACCGCCGCTGGAGTGGCATTATGGGTGTCGGCGAGCAAAAGAAACCTATCGTGGAGCAGGTATCCAGGAATGTGTTTTGCGGCGTACGTTTGGGCGGCATGGGCGTGGCCATTGGGAGCCAGGTAGGGAAAGAACTCGCTCAACTAATCGATTGATCTATGAAGAAAATTTTCCGATTTATATTAAAAGCCATTCTGTGGCTGTTCCTTTTCAGCATTTTGATGGTACTCCTTTACAAGTGGGTGCCGGTGCCTTTTACGCCGCTCATGGCGATCAGGTATTTTGAACATCCCGAGGAGCAGATACGTCACGACTGGGTGCCCATGGAAGAGATCAATCCCAATCTGCCGCTGGCTGTGGTGGCCAGTGAAGATCAGAATTTCCTGAATCACGATGGCTTTGATTACGAGGCGATAAAAAAGGCGATAGAAGAAAATAAACGTCGCAAAAGCAGCAGGGGCGCCAGTACTATTTCTCAACAGACTGCCAAAAATGTGTTTTTGTGGCCCGGTCGCAGCTGGTTCAGGAAAGGGGTGGAGGTTTACTTTACCTTTTTGATCGAGCTTTTCTGGAGCAAAGAACGTATCCTGGAAGTTTACCTCAACTCTATAGAAATGGGTAAAGGGGTTTATGGCGCCGAGGCGGCTTCCCGCTTCTGGTTCAACAAATCTGCTGCAAAACTCAGCCGGTATGAGGCAGCAGCGCTGGCAGCCGTGCTGCCTAATCCGCGGGAATACAGGGCCAATCCTGCAAGTGCTTACATACAGGGCCGAAAGTCCTGGATCGTACGGCAAATGAATAACCTTGGCCGCCTAAAATTCGACTGAAATGAGCGAGCTGAAAAAACGGCTTTTTGAGGCCTGTGAAAATTACGTGGAAGAAAGGATCGCCAGGGTGGAAGCGGCGATCAGTGATCTTGAGGCTGCTCTTAAGCTGGAGACAAAATGCTCGATGGGTGACAAGTATGAGACCGGAAGAGCCATGCTGCACCTGGAGTTCGAAAAGCTGGCAGGGCGGCATGAGCAGTACAGGAAGCTTCGCAAGACCTTGAGGATGATTCCCGAAAAGGCATCTAAAAATGTCACTTTTGGAACCGCAGTGGAAACCACGGCTGCCAATTATTATCTGGCTATTCCTGCAGGGGAGCTACAGGTTGACGGAAAAACATTTTTCGCCGTTGGGGCTGCTTCTCCCATCGCGCAGGCGCTCACGGGGAAAAAGGTGGGGGAAACTGTAACTTTTGGAGGGAAACAGCTACAAATCAAGAACATCATCTAAACCGCTTTTATGAAATTCAAATTTTTACCCCTCATCTTTCTTTTCTTTGCCACTTCAGCTTTCGCGCAGATCGATTTTGGGATCAAAGCCGGGCTCAATGTTTCTAATATAGAGTATAACGTTCGCGATGCCAATCCCGAAGGCAGCACCGGGTTCTATGCTGGAACCTTTGTGAATTTTCAACTACCCTCAAATTTTGAGCTGCAGCCGGAAGTGCTTTACTCACAGGAAGGGATCAAAGACGGCAGCATTGATTTCGTAAAAGTACCTTTGGTGTTCAAATGGAACTTCTTTGATGGCATCAATATTCATGCGGGACCTCAATTTGCCGTGGTGGTTGATGCTGAAGGCGGTACAAACGGACTAAACCAAATGGGGATTGACGGCGTATTTGGCCTTGGCTATGAAACTCCCGGTGGTTTTATGATCACTACCCGTTACAACATGGGGATCACCAGCGTGATAGACCGCGATTTTAAAGTTGATTCAGGAATGGGCTATTTAGTGACCGGCTTCCAGGGCTGGACCAGGAACCTGCAGCTGGGCATTGGCTACAAATTCTAACGCAGCCGCTTCTCAAGCAGTTCACGAGAAATAGAGAGCTGCACTTCTTTATTAGCATTTAATTCTTCCCTGTTTTCAAACAACAGGCTGTGTCCCCGGTATTCAACTTCGGTAAGGAAATGACTGCCTTTGAAAAAGCTGTTTTTGACGATCCCTTTAAAGCTGTTGGCACCTTCAGCGGAAAGCTGTATCTCATGCGGATAAACTACCAGCTTTTTCCGGCTGCTTT
Source organism: Salinimicrobium sp. (assembly GCA_049687495.1). Classification (GTDB taxonomy): domain Bacteria; phylum Bacteroidota; class Bacteroidia; order Flavobacteriales; family Flavobacteriaceae; genus Salinimicrobium. The sequence goes on along the minus strand of JBAVJB010000163.1, from coordinate 40,574 downwards.
GATCTGGGAAAAACAAGTCTGCAGGTAATTCGTTCGCCTCTCCGAAAAGAGAAGCTACATACGCATTCTTTGGATTGCTGTAGAGGTCCTGCGGGGTACCTTTCGCGATGATACGGCCGGCTTTCATCACAAAGCTGTGATCTGCAAAGGACAAAGCATCTGTACTGTCGTGTGTCGCCACGATCACGGTAATGTTGTGCTGCTTAAGGTGCGAAAAAAGGTTTCTGCGCAGCTTGTTCTTTCTAAAGTGGTCTATATGGCTAAAAGGCTCGTCAAGCATCAAAACCTCGGGAGGTTTTGCAAGCACTCTTGCCAGGGCTACCCGCTGCTGCTGTCCACCGCTCAACAGTTTGGCCTTTACCCTTGCAAGCTCCCGCATCTCCACCAGGTCCAGCAGCTCATTTACTCTTTGCTGCTTCTTCCGCGGATACATATTGGACAAAAACTTTCCTACATTATCAGCTACGCTTAACGAAGGCATCAGGTCAAAATCCTGAGCCAGGTATTTCATGAAATCTTCGCCGGGAACTAAATTAAAGTTTGGACCAAGCAGCTGTTTGTCGTTCCAAAAGATCTTGCCATCTACGTGGTGTAAGCCGTAAATAGACTGTAGCAGCGTGCTTTTTCCGCAGCCGCTCGCCCCGATGATAGAGACATTTTCCCCTTTTTGAATAGTAAAACTAAGGTTCTTTAAAAAAGGTTTATTGGTGTAGCCAAAGGAGAGGTTCCTGACCCGTAACATAAGGAGGAGATTTTCTCCTACAAATTTACTGCATTTAAATGAAAAAGCCTTCCGAAGAAGGCTTTAGAACGATTATAAATTCGAGCGGTTACTGCTGCCCGGTTTGATTCGGTAAGCTTGTGTAGCCCATGTTGTAAAGCGTAAATCCAAAGATATCGGCGTACTGCTCAATGGTTTTGCTCACAGGAGTTCCCGCACCGTGCCCGGCATTGGTCTCTATCCTTATCAATACAGGTTCATCACCGGCCTGTTTCTCCTGCAGTTCGGCTGCAAACTTGAAGGAATGTGCAGGTACCACGCGGTCATCATGGTCACCGGTAGTCACCAAAGTCGCGGGATATTCCACTCCTGCCTTCACATTATGCACAGGCGAATAGCCTTTTAAATAATTGAACATTTCCTCACTGTCCTGGGCGGTACCGTAGTCATAGGCCCAACCCGCACCTGCAGTGAAGGTGTGGTAGCGAAGCATGTCCATCACTCCCACAGCCGGCAAAGCCACCTTCATCAAATCGGGACGCTGGGTCATGGTCGCACCAACGAGCAATCCTCCGTTAGAACCACCGCGAATAGCGAGATAATCCCTCGAGGTGTAGTTGTTGTCAATAAGGTATTCGGCAGCGGCAATAAAGTCATCAAAAACATTTTGTTTTTTCATCTTAATACCCGCATCATGCCAGTCACGGCCGTATTCCCCGCCTCCGCGAAGGTTAGGCACCGCGTAAATACCGCCCTGTTCCATCCAGATAGCATTTGTAATGCTGAAAGAAGGCGTAAGGCTAATATTGAAACCACCGTAACCGTAAAGAATGGTTGGGTTTTTCCCGTTCATCTCAAGACCCTTTTTGTGGGTGATGATCATTGGGATCTTTGTGCCGTCTTTAGAAGTATAGAACACCTGTTCGCTGGTGTAATCTTCAGGATTAAAATCGATGTCGGGCTTGTTGTACAATTCTGAAGTTCCCGCTTCGATATCATATTTGTAGATGCTGCCGGGAGTCACGTAGTTGGTGAAGCTGTAGTACAGCTCCTTCTCTTCCTCCTTGGCGCTAAATCCGCCAGCAGTACCCACTCCGGGGAGTTCTACCTCTCTTACGAGATTCCCGTCATAGTCGTACTGCTTCACGTTAGAAACGGCATCTTTCATGTATTCGGTAAAAATATAGCCACCCGCAGTAGAAGGGGAAAGCACATTTTCGGTCTCAGGAATAAAATCTTCCCAATTCTCCGGCTCCGGATTTGCAGCATCAACAGTGACGATCTTCCTGTTTGGAGCGTTCCTGTTGGTGATGAGGTATAATTTGCTGCCCACGTTGTCGAGCACGTAAGTATCTGTATCTTCATTGCCAATGATGGTATCCAGCGTAGGATTTTCTTCGGAAAGGTCCATCATGAACAGTTTTCCGCCCGAAGTAGAATTCCTGGCCGAGATGAACAGGTACTTGTTATCTTCGGAAACGCTGCCGCCAACATACCGGTGTTTCTGCTCCTCGCTTCCGCCGAAAACCAGCTTGTCTTCATTTTGTTTTGTGCCCAGCTTGTGGTAGTAAAGCTTGTGTTGATCTGTCTTAGCAGAAAGCTCGCTGCCTTTAGGTTTATCATAGCTGGAGTAGTAGAATCCATCATTGGCCTTCCACGAAACTCCGCTGAACTTCACATCTACAATGGTGTCTTCCTTAACCTCACGAGTCTCGGCATCCATAACAATGATCTTTCTCCAGTCGCTTCCGCCTTCAGAAATTGAATAGGCAAGAGTTTTTCCGTCTTCAGAAAAATTCATACCTCCCAAAGAAGTAGTACCGTCTTCGCTGAACTTGTTGGGGTCCAAAAAGACTTCCGGCTCCTCATTTTCAGATTTTTTGCGGTAGATAACATATTGGTTCTGCAAACCATCATTCTTAGCGAAATAGATGTAATCTCCTTCTTTGAAAGGGGCGCCTATTTTTTCATAGTTCCAAAGATCAGACAGCCGCTGTTTCAACTGCTCCCTAAAAGGGATCTTTTCCAGGTAGTCAAAAGTGACTTTGTTTTCAGCCTCTACCCAGGCTTCGGTTTCGGCGCTACGGTCGTCTTCGAGCCAGCGATAAGGGTCTTTTACTTCGGTTCCGAAGTAGACGTCTACAGTATCGACCTTTTTTGTTTCGGGATAATCCAAAGCAGTGGTGTTTTTAGAGATTTGATCTCCGCAAGAGATAAGTGCACCCGCCGCGAAGACCGTAAAGATTGTTTTTTTCATGGGTTTGATTTTCAAGAGGTTTAAATGTAGAAAATTTCCTTCAAATCCCCCTAGAGTTATTACACCAGCTTCTCCTTCACCAGGTATTCCGCGATCTGTACCGCGTTTGTAGCGGCGCCTTTTCTCAGGTTGTCGGCCACGATCCACATGTTAAGCGAATTTGGCTGGGAAAGGTCTCTCCTGATCCTTCCAACAAAAACGTCGTCTTTGCCTTCAGCATAAATAGGCATAGGATAAATATTCACATCAAGATTGTCCTGTACAGTGATCCCCGGGAAGTCGCTTAACAGCCTTCGCAGCTCATTTATATCGAAATCATTTTCAAAAGTGATGTTCACAGATTCGCTATGGCCGCCAACAACCGGAATACGAATGGCAGTCGCCGTAACGGCAACGGTGTCATCTTTTAAAATCTTTTTGGTCTCGTTAGTCAGCTTCATCTCCTCCTTGGTGTAACCGTTTTCCTCAAAAACATCGCAATGTGGAATTGCGTTGCGGTGAATTGGGTAAGGATAAGCCATTTCGCCTTTTTCACCTTTGTACTCGTTCTCCAGCTGCTGTACCGCTTTTACGCCTGTACCGGTGATACTTTGGTAAGTGGAGACCACCACCCTTTTTATTTTGTATTTCTTGTGCAGCGGCGACAAAGCCATCACCATTTGAATGGTGGAGCAGTTAGGATTGGCAATGATCTTGTCCTCACGGGTAATTTCTAAAGCGTTGATCTCCGGCACCACCAGCTTTTTGGCAGGATCCATTCTCCAGGCCGATGAGTTGTCGATCACCGTCGTGCCTACTGCTGCAAACTGCGGCGCCCATTCTAATGAAGTGCCACCGCCGGCAGAAAAGAGAGCGATATCGGGTTTTTGGTTCACGGCATCTTCCAGGCCAATCACCTCGTATTCTTTGTCTTTGAATTTGATCTTGCTGCCAATAGATCTTTCTGAAGCTACCGGCAATAATTCGGTTATAGGGAAATTACGCTCTTCCAGCACCTGCAACATCACACGGCCCACCATTCCGGTAGCACCTACTACTGCTATTTTCATGTCTCTTGTTCTTTAAATTTAAAACCTTCCAAAAATGACATTTTTGAGAGGTGATTTTTCCACTTTAGGCCTCACAGGTATCAAAAACCTGTGAGGTCTGTAGGATTGCCTGCAAAGGTATTGTACTCCTGAGAATTAAGAGAATGCCTTCCGAAGAAAAATGACTTCAGAATTTATTTTATAACCACTTTGCACAATATGTTAAATATGAAGGACAACAAAAAAAGACCCTGAAACATTTCAGGGTTTTGGAGTTTAAAAAAATATGCAGTGTAGCGGTTACTACGAGCGTTGAAATTTATTTTGTGAAATACAGCTGTTTAAGATACTTCCCGCGCATGCCGGGAACAGCCATTTTCCAGATCTCTTTTTTCTCCAGTACTCCCAGTGCATTAAGCCTCATACCGTCCAGTATCGTCCTGTAGACAAAAATATAGCTGAACATGAGGAACAAATCGATTCCTGCCGGAAGGCTTCTCCAGGCAAGCGCGAGCAAAATGCCCGGGGCGAGAAAAAAGAAATAATATAAATAGATGTTTTTCATTATGCTTTACCTGTATTTTGCTTTTTCAGTTCATCGCGAATCTGGGTAAGCAATTCTTCCTGGCTTGGCCCTTTTGGTTCCACAACTTTTGGAGCTTCTTTTTCCTTCTTGGTCTTCTCGTAAGCCCGGAGTACCAAAAATATGAAAAATGCTACAATAATGAAGTAGATAATCGCCTGAATAACATTCCCATAGGTGATTACAGCGGCCTCGGCCTCTTTAGCGGCATCAAGGGTTTCATAATGATTCCCGTCAAGAGAAATGAACTTTTGAGAGAAGTCAACGCCACCGGTAAGAACTCCAATGAGCGGCATGATGATATCTGCCACCACCGAAGAGACGATCTTGTTAAAAGCGGCTCCAACTACTACCGCAGTTGCAAGAGCAATAATATCGCCTTTCAATAAAAAGGCTTTGAAATCCTTGAAAAATGCCATTTTCGACTATGTTTTAGGGTTAGTTGGCTTAAATATATATAAATTTTACTCTACAAGCCTCCTTTTCACCCTCTGGGAGATCCCGGTGATCAATTCATAAGAGATGGTATTTCCCTTAGCTGCGAACTTAGTCGCGTGCTGAGGTCCGCCAAAAATGATCACCTCGTCGCCTTCTTCACAGTCAATGCCGGTAATATCGATCATGAGCATATCCATACAAACATTCCCGATGATAGGTGCATACTCCCCATTGACTATAACTCCTGCTCTTCCGTTGCCGTATTGCCTGTTGATGCCATCGGCGTGCCCAATGGGTAAAGTGGCAGTTTTTGTAGGTCCTTCGGCCGTAAAAGCACGATTGTATCCTACAGTATCACCTTTGTCGATCTTGTGGATCTGAGAAATAATTGTTTTAAGAGTGCCTATTGGTTTCAGTTTCTGGTCTTCTCCTTCTTCATTCCCAAAGCCATACAGCCCTATCCCGGTGCGCACCATGTCAAAGGCCGCCTCGGGATAATTGATGATGCCCGAAGTGTTGCAAATGTGCAACATGGGCTGGTATCCCAATTCGTCGAAAAGTTTTAGCGCGATCTTCTTGAAAGTATGGATCTGCTTCAGGGTAAATTCTCTCTCACGCCAGTCTTCGCTGGCTGCGAGATGTGAAAAGAAAGTTTTTGCTTTTACAGAAGTAGTGCCGGTGAGCAGATCACTCACCACATTGGTTTCATCTTTAGAAAAACCAAGCCTGTTAAGCCCGGTGTTGAACTTGATGTGAACAGGATAATCCTTCTGTTTAAGCTTTTCGGCAGTTTTTATAAATTCCTTCAGCACAAATTCGCTGTACAAGCTGGGCTCCAGGCAATTCTCGATAAGCTCCTCAAAGTTATAGGACTGCGGGTGCAGCACCAGGATAGGTAACTCGATGCCTGCGTTGCGAAGGGCAACGCCTTCCGAAGTATAGGCCACCGCGAAATAATCGGCGCCCTCCTCCACGAGTTTCTTGGCAATGCCCACCACGTCACTTCCGTAGCCAAAGGCTTTGACTACCGCCATCATTTTGACGTTTTTATCGACTTTTGATCGTAAATATTTAAAATTGTGGGCTAGGGCATTAAGATCAATTTCAAGTACGGTCTCCCTGGCTTTCGGCATGTTCGCTTCTTTTATCTTTAATTTCTTCGGGGTCTCTCACCTCCATCGTCTTTAATTTCTCACGCAGGCGTGCCTTGTAGAAAGCAGCACGGCTAAGCGGCTCATATTCTTCGGTTTCCCCCAGCAAAACCAGGTCTTCATTTGCAGTTTTACGATAGCTGTATTGGGCGAGGTTTCCGGTTCTTGTACAAACAGCATGTACTTTGGTCACATACTCGGCTGTGGCCATGAGATTGGGCATGGGTCCAAAAGGATTGCCTTTGAAGTCCATATCAAGCCCCGCCACGATCACCCTCACACCTTTATTGGCAAGATCGTTACATACAGCCACGATCTCCTCGTCGAAGAACTGGGCTTCGTCTATACCTATCACGTCACAACCGTCTGCCAGCAGCCTGATGTTTGCAGCCGCGGGAACGGGAGTAGAACGTATTTCATTGGAATCGTGGGAAACCACCATTTCTTCGTTGTAGCGAATATCAATGGAGGGTTTGAAGATCTCCACCTTTTGTTTGGCAAATTTTGCGCGTTTGAGCCTGCGAATCAACTCTTCGGTCTTTCCCGAGAACATAGATCCACATATCACTTCAATCCACCCAAATTGCTCCTTATGATTTACTGTATTTTCGAGAAACATTTTGTATTTTTCAAGACCAAAAACAAAGGTCACTTGCGATAAAGGTGATACAAATTTATTAAAAATACAACCGCATTTGAGCGGTAAGCATTAAAGTTATGAAAAAGCAACTGAAAGAGGAATTAACGGCTTTGGCGGGAAAAATTGCGCTCCTAAAGGATGCGCAGGAGGTCTCGACCGGCGAGTTAAAGGAGCTTGCAAAGCAACTTTATGAAAAACTTACGGTGCTTCATTTTACCGAATCAAATATGTTCTCTTCTGAAGTGAAAAAGGAGAAAGAGCAGGAGCAGCCAACGGTTGAAACTGCTGTTAAAGTTGAGGCGGCACCCAAAAAGGAGAAAAAACAGGAATCTTTAGAACCCGATGAATTTTCGCCCAGCGGAATGGAGTACAACGACGATTCTGAAGCCATTACCGAACCCAATACCGAAAAGATCAAAGATATCGTGGCTCAAATGCCTGCTGAAAGCCAGCGGATAGACGAGCTCTTTGATCACGTGGAGCCGCGCAATTACAAGAAGAACGATATGGAAGATATAGGCGGGGTGCACTATGATAACCTGCCGGAATTTGAGCCGGTGAACCGGAACGGGCAGGTTGAGAAACCACGATCGCTCAATGACAGGCTCAAAAGAGGCATCAACATTGGTGTGAACGACAAGCTGGCTTTTATAAAACATCTTTTTGACGGCAGCACAACCGATTATAACCGGGTGCTTTCACAGCTAAGCACGCTCAAGACCAAAGAAGAAGCCTTTAATTTTGTGGCCAACATGGTCAAGCCCGATTATAACAACTGGGAAGGTAAAGAAGATTACGAAACCAGGTTTTTGGATATTATTGCCAAGAAATACGAGTAAAAACTTTTCATGTCAAAACTTTACTTAGTTCCCACTCCTATCGGTAATCTGGAGGATATGACCTTTCGTGCCGTTAAGGTGCTCAAAGAAGCCGATCTTATTCTTGCTGAAGATACCCGCAACAGCGGAAAACTGCTGAAACATTTCGAGATCAATACGCCAATGCAAAGCCACCACATGCACAACGAGCATAAAACGGTGGAAAATGTGGTGCGCCAAATTCAAAACGGGAAGACCGTGGCCCTCATCAGTGATGCGGGCACCCCCGCAATTAGTGATCCCGGATTCCTTCTTACCCGTGCCTGCATAGAAGCAGGCGTTGAGGTAGACTGTCTTCCCGGGGCAACGGCTTTTGTGCCGGCGCTGGTGAACAGTGGTCTGCCCAACGACAAGTTTGTTTTTGAAGGTTTTCTCCCGGTGAAGAAGGGAAGGCAGACCCGCTTACAGCTGCTTGCCGAAGAGACCCGCAGCATTGTGCTCTATGAATCTCCACACAAGCTGATAAAAACACTTGGCCAGATTTGCGAATTTTTTGGAGAAGATCGGCCCGTATCGGTTTCCAGGGAGATCAGCAAACTTCATGAGGAGACCGTGCGCGGTACTGCTGCCGAAGTGCTGGCTCATTACGAGCAAAAGCCTCCAAAAGGGGAAATTGTGCTCATTATTGGAGCAAAGAAAAGCTGAAGCTATTGTTAAAAGAAGAAAATTCTTCACTTCCTACTTTCAATACTGTTGTAAGAGAGATTTACGTTTAAACAATTTCTATTTTTGAGGAAAAATTCTGCTATGCGCTGGACCCTGAAACCCAAACCCGATCCCGAAATTATTGCCAACCTGCAAAAGGTCCTGGGAGTGGGCAAACCAATAGCTTCTTTGCTCGCCCAGCGAGGAATTTCCAACTATGCAGAGGCTAAAAAATTCTTCAGACCTTCGCTCAAGGATCTGCATGATCCTTTCCTGATGCAGGATATGGAAGCTGCCGTAGATCGCATTGAGGAGGCGCTTGAAAAAGGCGAAAATATCATGGTTTATGGAGATTATGATGTGGATGGCACCACCAGTGTTGCTCTGGTATCATCTTACCTGCGCTCTTTTTATCCCAATGTCGCTACTTATATACCCGATCGCTATGAGGAAGGATATGGCGTCTCCTATAAAGGAATCGACTTTGGCTTCGACAATGACATCAGCCTGATCATTGCCCTTGACTGCGGAATTAAAGCTATAGACAAGGTTGCTTATGCTTCAGAAAAAGGCATTGATTTCGTGATCTGTGACCACCACAGGCCGGGAGCAGAAATTCCTAAAGCAGTGGCTGTGCTTGACCCCAAACGGGAGGATTGCAATTATCCTTACAAAGAACTTTGCGGCTGCGGTGTTGGTTTTAAACTTTTACAGGCCCTGGCTCAAAAAAGAGGTGAGACTTTTGATACTTTGATCCCTTACCTTGATCTGGTTGCCACTGCCATTGGAGCTGATATTGTTCCAGTTACCGGTGAGAATAGAATTCTGGCTTATCATGGATTAAATGTGATCAATTCTGCTCCACGAGCCGGTTTTAAAGCAATTATTGAACAGGTAAAAAAGCAAACGCTCACAATTTCTGATGTGGTGTTCATTATCGCGCCGCGTATTAACGCAGCGGGACGAATGAAGCACGGGCTCCACGCAGTAAATCTGCTCACCGAAACAGATGAAACTCAGGCCCGCATCTTTGCCGGCGAGATCGAACTATATAATAAAGAGAGAAAAGAAGCCGATCAGGCTATCACCCTTGAAGCCCTTGCGCAGATCGAGGAGCTAAAGGAGCAGGAAAGGTTAACTACAGTGGTATACCAGGAGAACTGGCATAAAGGGGTAATTGGCATAGTCGCTTCCCGACTTACAGAAACCTATTATCGCCCAACCCTGGTTTTCACCCGCAGCGGGGAAAAACTTGCGGCCTCGGCGAGATCTGTCAAAGGTTTTGATGTATATGATGCGCTCGAAGGCTGCAGTGAGTACATTGAGCAGTTTGGAGGGCACAAATATGCAGCAGGATTAACCCTTTTGGAGCAGCAGTACGAAAACTTTAAGAGAAAATTCGAAGAAGTAGTTTCAGCAAGTATTGACAAGAACCTGCTAACGCCGGAGCTGTCTATCGACGCCGAGGTCGATCTCAAAGATATTACCCCAAAGTTTCATCGCATTCTTAAACAATTTGCCCCTCACGGTCCCGGGAATATGAGTCCTGTGTTTATGGCTTCAGGGGTGGTTGATACCGGTTACGCAAAATGTGTAGGCGGGGATCTCAAACATCTCAAGTGCCGCTTGAAGAGCAAATCTTCCCCGGCAGGATTCGGTGCCATTGGTTTTGACCTGGGGCATAAATGTGACCTGCTGGACGATGGCAAAAAAGTAAGTGCCGCCTTTTGTGTCGAGGAGAACGACTATAACGGGAACGTAAGTCTACAGTTAAGACTTAAGGACATCAGGCCTTTGTAAGGGGATGATTACAGCTTTCTCTTGTTTTTGATGTCTTATTCTTACACAAAATAATTCCTGCTGTTTTTCAACTAGTTTCCCTGTAGTTTATCTAAAAATGTTTTTGATAATCAGGGCTTTACATATATTAGCAGAGCCATAACATAAGTAGGTTAAGTTCATGGTAGATTTGGGGCAAAAAAAGGTGGAGCTTTCCACCTTTTTTTATGCGCTAGATTTTCTAGAATAAAAAAGAGCTGTCAAAAATGACATTTTTGACAGCTCTTTAAAATCTTATTTCACAAGGAATTATTTCTCCTGTGCGTATCGTTTTGAAACTTCCTCCCAGTTGATCACGTTAAAGAACGCGTCAATATAAGCAGGACGCTGGTTTTGGTATTTTAGGTAGTAAGCGTGTTCCCAAACATCCATTCCAAGAATAGGAGTTCCGCCGCAACCAATGCCCGGCATCAATGGATTATCCTGGTTGGCTGTAGAGCAAATATCCAGCTCTCCACCATCCTTGACGCAAAGCCATGCCCATCCGGATCCAAACTGAGTAGCTCCCGCTTTAGAAAACTCGTCTTTAAAAGCACTAAAAGAGCCAAACTTCTTATCAATTGCGCTGGCAAGTTCACCAGAAGGTTTTCCGCCTCCGTTTGGAGACATGATTTCCCAGTAAAGGTTGTGGTTGTAGTATCCGCCTCCATTGTTGCGAACAGCTTTATTTTCCATATCGAGGTTGTGAAGGATGTTCTCGATATTTTTTCCTTCCATGTCGGTGCCTTTTACTGCATCATTCAATTTGCTTGTGTATCCGGCGTGGTGTTTATCGTGGTGGATCTCCATTGTTCTTGCGTCAATGTGAGGCTCCAATGCATCAAATGCGTATTTCAGTTTTGGTAACTCAAAAGCCATAGTTTATACTTTTTTAAAATGTTATTACTTAGATCAACCCCAAATTTAGAGATTCGGCTACGTAATTGAAATTATAATGTGTTATAAAATCCTTAAACCTTTGGCTTTTTCATAAGTATTTATCATGATAATAGAGCTAATTCCTTCAACTGATTGAAAATAAACTAATTTAAATCCTGTTCCTGCGGCTGCGTTTTTTTGTGGATCATTTCATATTTTAGTGAAAAATTTTCTTGAAAAGTTCCAATTCCTTCACCATATATAATGCCTCGGCCGGTTCGGGCAAGACTTTTACCCTTGTAAAAGAATACCTTGTCCTGTTACTGCTGTCGCCACGCAATGACGGTTTCAAAAATATTCTGGCCATCACCTTTACCAATAAGGCTGTCGCCGAAATGAAAAGCCGCATTGTTGCAGCCCTAAGATCTGTTTCCAAAGAAGATCGCAGCGAAAAAGACGAAAACCTGTTGCAGCTGCTCGCCCAGGAAACCGGTTTTACGCCGCAGGAGATCCATCTCAAGGGCAAGGATATTCTCAAGAGCATCATCCATAACTATGCGGCTTTTGAGGTCTCCACTATTGATGGCTTTACCCATCGCGTGCTTAGGACTTTCGCCCGCGACCTGGACCTGCCGCTAAATTTTGAAGTGGAACTAAGAACCGAAGAGGTTTTAAGTGAAGCTGTGGACAGGTTGATAAGTAAGGCAGGAGAAGATAAGGACCTTACCCGTGTCCTCGTCAATTTCGTTCTTAGCAAAACCGATGATGATAAGAGCTGGGATATTTCTCGAGATCTTCTTGAGATTGCCAAACTGCTGACACAGGAGACGAATTTGCCATTTTTGGAACTGCTGAAGCATAAGAACATGGAGGATTTCCTTCAGCTTCAGAAAAAACTGAAGGAGAAAATGGCCTTTTTGGAAGCCGAATTGGTAAAGGCTTCCGAAGAATTTTTTGAGCTGCTGAAAAGCAACGGGCTCGAAAATGAGGATTTTAGCAGGTCTTCCTGTCCCAATTTTTTTCTTAAGGTAAAGGAGCTTGATCTAAGGCAGCTCAAGTTCGATCTAAAATGGCAGGCCGATCTCGAATGTGAGCCGCTTTATCCTAAAAAGGTCAATGCATCAAAAAGGCAGATCCTGGATGAGCTGCAGCCGCAAATCTGGGAGCTGTACTGCAGTGTCAAAAAGGGCATTTTAGCACATCAATTTTTCCAGGCGGTAGAGAAAAACCTGGTGCCGCTGTCATTGCTAAGCGCCATTCAAAACGAGATCGAAGCCATCAAGCAGGAGAATGCCGTGGTGTTGATCTCAGAATTTAATTCCACGATCGGGAAGACCGTTAAAGACCAACCCGCTCCTTTTATTTATGAAAGGCTGGGCGAGCGATACAGGCATTATTTTATAGATGAATTCCAGGATACCTCACAATTGCAGTGGGAGAATTTGATCCCGTTGGTTGACCATACCCTTTCCGGAGGAAATGAGAATAGCGGCAGCCTCACGCTTGTGGGGGACGCAAAACAGTCCATTTATCGCTGGAGAGGCGGCAAAGCCGAGCAGTTCATGGAATTGTGCAAAGACAAGAACCCATTTAATATAGAAGACAAGCAGGTGCTGGTGCTGCCAAAGAATTACCGAAGCGCCAAAACCATTGTAGACTTCAATAACGACTTTTTCAAATTCTCCTCCTCCTGCTTTCATTTAGAAGAGCATCGGGAACTGTTCATCAAAAGCGGGCAGGAACCTGTGAGCGAGGACAGGGGCTATGTCAATATCTCTTTCGTTGAAGCTGAAAACGCCGAAGAGGAAATGCAGGCTTATCCCGAAAGAGTGCTGGAGATCATCAGCAATTTGAGCCAAAAACAGGTCGCAAAAAGCGACATTTGCATACTTACCCGAAAAAGAAAAGAAAGCATTGCGATTGCTAACTTTTTGAACGAACACGGCATTTCGGTAATTTCTGCGGAAAGCCTGTTGCTCAGCAGGTCGCCGGAAGTGAAATTCATTAATGATCTTCTTCAGCTAAGCATAGAAAAAGCAGATAAGAACCTGAAGTTTGATATCCTGGATTACCTGCTGGGCAAATATCCTGAAATAGAGGAGCAATACGGTTTTCTAAAGGAGACGCTGGAGCTTCAGGGGCAGGACTTCTTTGACCGATTCAAGGTCTTTGGAATTGATTTTGACCTGGAGCAGCTTAATTCGGTTTCTGTCTATGAAGCAGTAGAATACATCATCAGGAATTTTGGGCTGGTCAAAGGCTCTAATGCTTACCTGCAGTTCTTCCTGGATTTTGTTTACGAGACTTCACATTCTGAAGGAGCCGGAATTTTCAGTTATCTCGAACTGTGGGACAGAAAAAAGGATGATTTGAGCATTGTTGTTCCCGAAGGGGAAGATGCCGTGCAGATCATGACCATTCACAAAGCCAAGGGCCTCGAATTCCCGGTGGTGATCTACCCCTTCGCCAACAGCCCCGTGACAGACGTTAGCCGGGATTCCTTATGGATGGAACTTCCGCAGGACCTGGAAAGTCGTGTGCCGGTTGCGCTGCTAAGATCTTCAGAAAAAATGAAGGAATGGGACGGGGATGCCCCTCAATTGTATGACGAGCTTTGCTTCAATAGTCAGCTGGACGCTCTTAATGTGCTGTACGTGGCATTGACCAGGCCGGTGCAGCAGCTATATGTGATCTCGAAATATGAAGTGGATAAGAAAGGCGAGGAGAATCAAAAGAAATTTTCCGGCCTGTTGATCTCTTATTTAAAGTCGCTGAATAAATGGAACGAAGGCAAAGAATATCATTTTGGAGACCCTAATGACCTTCCGCAGCAGGTAGAAGAAAAAGAGGTTTCGAATCAACAGCAGGAGTTCTTTTCTTCGGCAACCGAAGCTAACGGAATTTCGATCATTACCAGGTCGGGTGCCTTGTGGGATTCGCGACAAAAAGAGGCAATAGAAAAAGGGCAGTTGATCCATGAACTTTTTGCCGAAATAAATTCAGTAAGAGATGTGGAGCAGGTACTCAAAAATGCCAAAGAAGAAGGGCGTTTCAGGGAGCAAGAGGAAAAGCAGGTCAAAAATACCATTTTAGAGGTGGTAGCACATCCGCAGCTGCAACAGTATTTTTCCGAAGAAAATGTAAGCTGCAACGAAAGGGAAATAGTTTCAGAAGAAGGGGAATTGCTGCGTCCTGACAGGATCGTTATCAACGGTAAAAAAGTGAGCATCATCGACTATAAAACCGGAAGTGAGGACCTGAAGCACCACGAACAGATCAATTCTTATGCCCGCGTTTTTGAAGGCATGGAGCTTACAGTTGAGAACAAACTGCTGGTCTACATTAATGAAGGCATCACTATTACCCATGTATAAAAGAAATGTAATTTTGTAAAAAACATACGATATGTACGGAAACATGAAAGAATACCTTGAAAAGGAGATAGAAAACATAAAAGAAGAAGGACTCTATAAAAAGGAGCGCATCATTACTTCGCCACAGGGCGCCGAGATCACCCTCGAGGGGGGCAAAAAAGTGCTGAATTTTTGTGCGAACAACTACCTCGGCCTTTCTTCGCACCCTGATGTGATTCAGGCAGCCAAAGACACTTTAGATTCTCACGGCTTCGGAATGTCCAGCGTGAGGTTCATCTGCGGGACTCAGGACATCCATAAAGAACTTGAGCGTAAGATCGCCGATTTCTACGGAATGGAAGATACCATTTTGTATGCTGCAGCTTTTGATGCTAACGGCGGAGTTTTTGAGCCATTGCTAACAGCCGAAGACGCGATCATTTCAGATTCCCTTAACCACGCTTCTATTATTGACGGGGTAAGGCTTTGTAAGGCCGCAAGATATCGCTATGAGAACGGCAATATGCAGGATCTCGAGGAGCAGCTTAAGGCAGCAAACGAAAAAGGCGCTCGTTTTAAGGTCATCGTAACTGACGGGGTATTCTCTATGGACGGGCTTGTCGCGCCTCTTGATAAGATCTGTGATCTGGCCGAAAAATATGATGCCCTGGTGATGATCGACGAGTGTCATGCCACAGGATTTATTGGGCAGAACGGGATAGGAACTCTGGAAGAAAAAGGAGTTCTCGGCCGCATCGATATTATTACCGGGACCCTTGGAAAAGCCTTGGGTGGAGCTATGGGTGGTTACACAGTAGCTAAAAAGGAGATCATTGAGATCCTTCGCCAAAGATCAAGGCCTTACTTGTTCTCGAACTCCCTGGCTCCTGCAATTGTCGGGGCTTCTATTAAGGTATTTGACATGCTGGCCACAGACGATACTCTAAGGAATAAGGTGAAAGAGAACACCAGGTACTTCAAAAAGGGCATAAAAGACGCCGGTTTTGAGATCATCGACGGCGAAGCAGCCATTGTACCGGTAATGCTTTACGATGCAAAATTGTCTCAGGACATGGCCGATAAGCTTCTGGAAGAAGGCATCTATGTTATCGGGTTCTTTTACCCGGTTGTTCCAAAAGGAAAAGCAAGAATAAGGGTGCAACTTTCGGCTGCACATACCAAAGAACAGCTCGACAAGGCTATTGCAGCCTTTGAAAAAGTAGGAAAAGAATTAAAGGTGATCTAAATAAGCCTTTTTTCACACCTTTTAAAGATCCCTTCGCTCCCGGAGGGATCTTTATTTTGTAATAAGACAGTTATGTCTGCAAAAGCAAATACAAGGGCTTTAAAATCAGGAAAATCTGTCAGATTTTGGCCCTAATTTTTTATTAAAATTTTATAGTTTTCTCAGAATTCCCCCTTTGAAAACCCCTATATCTGTTAGTATTCAAGGCTTTATTAAGAAAACTTTATTATATTAAGCTTTGTTAATAATGAATATCAGTCTACTTTTGTTTGTACTAACTAAAAAAATATTAAACTCTTCAATATGAAACATCTAAACAGATTTTTATTGGCTGCATTATTCGTCCTGGGCTTTTCTACTGCACAGGCACAGGATAATAATAATCCCTGGGCTCTAGGTTTGGGAGTAAATGCCGTTGATTTTTTCCCAACGGGAGAAAATGCTCCTCTTGGTGGTTATTTTGACGAATTTTTTAACACGGGAGATCACTGGAATGTGCTTCCCGGGGTGTCAAGAATTTCTGTCGCCAGGAATATTGGAGCCGGGTTCTACTTTGAAGGTGCCGGTTCTGTCAATAAAATAGACAAATACGGTGATCAAGGCTGGGATGGTCTTACTTACTACGCTTTAGACGGAACTTTTAACTATAGCTTCCGCAACGATGCTAACGCCGGTTGGCTTGACCCAATCGTTGGTGTTGGTGGGGGTTATACCTGGATCGATGAACAGGGAGTTGGAACTTTAGACGGTACTGCCGGCTTTAACTTCTGGTTCACTGATAACTTTGCACTTAGCATACAGACTATCTACAAACATAGTTTCGAAAATAATGGACAGTCTCACTGGCAACATGTTGGAGGAATCAAATTCGCATTTGGTGGAAAAGATACCGATGGTGACGGCATCTACGACAAAGATGACGAATGTCCTGAAGTTGCGGGACTTGAAATGTACAATGGATGTCCAGACTCTGACGGTGACGGAATTGAAGACCGTAAAGATGCATGTCCAGACCAGGCAGGTCCAGCAGAATTCAATGGATGTCCTGATACCGATGGTGACGGGGTAGCCGATCCTCAAGACGAATGTCCTACTGTAGCAGGCCTTGCATCTCTTAACGGATGTCCTGATGCTGACGGTGACGGAATCAAAGATTCTGATGACGAATGTCCTAACGAGGCAGGTCCAAAAGAAAACAACGGTTGCCCATGGCAGGATAAAGACAACGATGGCGTTCTTGACAAAGATGATGAATGTCCAGAAGTAGCAGGTACTGCTGCAAACAATGGTTGTCCAGAGCCTACAGTTGAGGTGATCGAAGAATTGAACGAATATTCAAGGACTATCCTGTTCGACCTTAATAAAGCGACTATCCGTCAGGAATCTGAAGAAACTCTTGATGCGATCGCTGATATCATGAAAGAATACCCACAAACTGTTTTCCACCTTGGAGGACATACAGATAGCACCGGTAGTGAGTCTTATAACATGAAGTTATCAAGAGAAAGAGCAGAGTCTGTAAGAGAAGCTCTTGTAGCAAGAGGTATCTCTCAATCTCGACTTACTGCAGAAGGTTATGGAGAAAACAATCCTATTGCTACCAACAGCACAGCTAAAGGTAGACAGGAAAACAGAAGGGTTGAAATCTCTTTAGATAAAGAAAAAGAAATGAAGAAATCTGCAGTTGAGCAAGACAGCTCAGATATGTAGATCTAACTCAAAATCTTTTTTAGAAAACGCTCCGGGTTCCCGGGGCGTTTTTTATTTTTAAGGCATGACACCATTCATTACCCAGGTCTTAGAGGAACTGCTTTCCCGCGACAGATCGATCTCTAATTACACATTCGTGCTGCCCAGCAGGCGGGCGGGAGCATTCCTTAAACAGCAGGTGGCGGCACTTAGCAAGAAAGCTTTGTTCATGCCCCGGGTTTTAAGCATTGAAGATTTTGCTGAAGAAGTCGCCGGCGTAAAATCTGCCGATAATATTACGGCACTCTTTGAGTTCTATACCGCCTATTTGCGCTGTACGCCAAAAGACAAGGTTGAGAATTTCGAGACTTTTGCCTCCTGGGCACAAACCCTGTTGCACGACTTCAATGAGATCGACCGCTATTTGATCGATTACGATTCTTTCTTTGGTTACCTGGGCAACATTCAGGAGATGAACCACTGGTATCTTCAGGAAGAGAGAACTCCTTTGATGGAGAACTACCTTTCCTTCTGGAATAAACTGCCCGAGTATTATGAGCAGCTTAAAAAGCAGCTGGAAGACCGCGGGCTGGCTTACCAGGGAATGGTCTATAGAAAAGCTTCAGAAAATATCGAGGCTTACCTTCAGAAGGTGGAAGATCCATACGTGTTTATTGGCTTTAATGCGCTGAATTCTGCCGAGCAGGAGATTCTTCAGAAGATGATGGCCGCAGGAAAAGCTGAGGTGTTCTGGGATGCCGAGGAGGCTTTCCTTCATGACCCGCAGCATGATGTTTCCCTATTTCTTCGGCAGTACCTCAAAAAATGGCCGATCTATGAGGAGCAGCAGTTGAAGAAGCTTTCTTCGGAATATAAAAGACCAAAACAGATCAACATGACGGGCGTTCCCAGGAATATTGGGCAGGCCAAATATGTGGGCGAACTGCTTTCGGGCCTTTCTTCCGAAGAATTGAAAAACACGGCTGTAGTTTTGGGAGATGAAAGCCTTTTGCTGCCGGTTTTGAATTCGCTGCCGCCAAATGTACAGGATGTGAATGTGACCATGGGCTTTGCCCTGAAAAACGCCCCTGTGGCTTTTCTTTTTGAACATTTGCTGAAGATGCATGCCTCCCGCAACCGTACAGACTGGTACTACAAAGACGTGGTGAGCATCTGCAATCATCCTTTGATACAAAAGATCACGGGCGGCTTTTCGGGAAGGCTTTCTGAAAAGATCAAGAAGGAAAACCTTATCTATCTGAAGCCTGAGATGCTTACCGCCAACGCTTCTGAAAAGGCCAAAAAGATATACAGTCTCTGCTTTGGGGACTGGAAAAATGAGCCCCGACTGGCCGTTGAGAACCTGCAGCAGTTGATCTACCTCTTTAAAGAGGGTCTCGACAAAGATAAAGATAGGCTCACGCTGGAGTTTCTTTACCAGTTCCATACACTATTCAACCAGTTGAGCAACCTGTTGCAGGAGTACAAATATGTCACCTCTCTAAAATCGCTTTTTTCGATCTTCAAGGATCTGATGTCTATGAAGACGGTCGACTTCCGCGGGAAACCTTTTTCGGGTTTGCAGTTGATGGGAGTGCTGGAGTCGAGGGTGCTGGATTTTGAGAATGTCATAGTCACTTCGGTCAATGAAGGCGTGCTGCCTTCCGGTAAAAGCAATAATTCTTTTGTGCCGTTTGACCTGAAGTGTGCCTACAATCTTCCCACTTACAAGGAGAAAGATGCGGTTTATGCTTATCACTTTTACCACCTTTTACAGCGGGCAAAAAAGGCGCACCTGCTTTACAATACCGAAAGTGACGGCTTGAATGCCGGTGAAAAATCCCGTTTCCTGTTGCAGCTGGAAATGGAACAGCTGGAGCAGCACGACATCAAGAGCTATAATGTGGCGCCTAAGGTGCCGGCTTTGAAAAAGAGCCTTAAAAGCGTTAAAAAGACGCCTGAGATCATGGAGAGGATCAAAGAACGGGCTGCCGAAGGTTTTTCTCCATCAGCTTTAACGAGCTACATCAGGAATCCGCTTGATTTTTATAAACAACAGATCCTGAAGATACAGGAGCCCGAGGAAGTCGAGGAGACCGTGGCTTACAATACGTTGGGTACGGTGGTTCACGATACGCTGGAGCATTTTTATAAACAGTGGACAGGCCAGGAGCTAAAAATAGAGCTGCTTGAAAATGCCATTTTAGAGACCCCTTCAGAAATTGAGAAGCAATTTAAAAACCATTATACCGAAGCGCCGATGAATTCGGGTAAGAACCTGCTCATTTTTGAGGTAGCCAAACGCTATGTGCTTAACTTTTTAAGATCGGAGATAAAAAGCCTGAAAAAGGGCAATAGGATTAAAGTGCTGCAGGTGGAGAATAAATTAAAAAGCCGTTTTTTGATACCGGAGCTGGACTTTCCTGTCAATCTCAAAGGTACCGTTGACCGGGTGGATGAATTCAATGGCAAAATGAGGATCATTGACTACAAAACCGGTAGAGTAGACCAGGGTAAGGTGGAAGTTGTGGACTGGGATGAGATCAACAGCGACTATGACAGCTACAGTAAACCCTTCCAGATCCTTACCTATGCCTGCCTTTTAGATCATATTCAACCTATAACAACTTCTGCAGAAGCCGGCATCATTTCTTTCAAAAACCTGAAGGCAGGATTTTTGAGGTTTTCTAAAAAAGACAAAAAGGGAAAAGGAGCCAAAAAAGATCCCGAAATTACCCGGGAAACACTTTCTGAATTTAAAGAACAGCTCAAAAATCTCATTTTAGAGATCTGTGATCCCAACATTCCTTTTGAAGAAAAAGAACTAAAACAAAACGCATGGTAATCAAGAAACATTTGAATATTCCGCTTAAGGGAAAACATGGCAGGCCTGTTCCTACCGATGTGATCATATCTGAAGAAGGCAATCAAAAGCCAATTCTTATCTTCTGCCACGGATACAAAGGCTTTAAAGACTGGGGTGGCTGGAATCTTATGGCCGAAGATCTTGCCAGAAAAGGCATGATCGTGGTGAAATTTAACTTTGCCTTTAACGGCGGCACCCTTGAAGATCCTATTGATTTTCCCGATCTTGATGCTTTTGGAGAGAACACTTACACCAAAGAGCTCGATGACCTTGAAGTTGTGATCGACTGGGTGAGCAGCCGGGATTTTCCCTATGCCGCAAAAGCCGATCTTTCTTCGCTGAGCCTGATGGGACATTCCCGAGGTGGAGGCGTGGTGGTCATCAAAGCAGCCGAAGACAGGCGTATTAAAAAATTGATCACGCTTGCGGCCGTGAGTGACCTGGGCAGCAGGTTCCCGCAGGGAGAGGAGCTGAACGCCTGGCAGGAAAAAGGCATTGCCTATGTGGAGAATTCCCGAACCAAGCAGCAAATGCCACACTTATTTGATTTCTACGAAGATTTCAAGCAGAATGAGGAGCGGCTTACCATTTCAACTTCTGCGGAAGCCTTGCAGATCCCAACACTGGTCATCCACGGTACTGAAGATCCAACGGTTTCTGTCGAAAATGCCGAACAGCTTCACAGGTGGATAAAAAATTCTGAACTCTTCCTGCTGGAGGGCAGTGACCACGTTTTTGAAATGTCACACCCGTGGGAGAAGGAGAAGCTGCCTACAGCTATGGAAAGGATAATTGAAAAGATATCAGGTTTTATAAAGGAGATATGAAAAAGCTAATTTTTTTACTACTCGTTTTGCTCAGCTTGTCCTGTGGCAGTAGCAAGGATCTGGTTGGGAAGTGGAGCTGGGAAGAAACTTCAGGAGGAATTACCGGGCAGGTGGAAAATGTCGAAACTGCTTCAAAGATCCCGGCTTTGGTGATCACCAAAGACAGCATTAAAGAATTCGAGAAGGGAATCCTAATGGGATCAAAGGCATACCATCTTGAAACCCGAAAATCCATCCGGACGGGAAAAGATCAGAAAATGATCATTTATGACGACGGAAGTATTCCGCATTCCTTTAAACTGAAGGGAAATGAGCTTATCCTTTTCGAGGAGTGCTACGACTGTTACCAGTACAGGTATTTTAAGCAGTAAGTTAAGCCAAACCTGCAAGGTCTTTTTTGGATCTTGTAGTTTTCAATAAGAAAATTCAGTTCAGAGGTTTTGAAAACCTTGCAGGTCTTAAACAAAAAACCACTGCTTTCACAGTGGTTTTTGGTGGAGAATATCGCCCCGACGCTTCGGGGGAACCGATGACCTTTATGCTTTAAAAAGGGCATTTTGTATAGGAGAAATTTTCAGAAACAAAAAAACCACCGCTTTCGCAGTGGTTTGGTGGAGAATATCGGAGTCGAACCGATGACCTTTTGGCTGCCAGCCAAACGCTCTAGCCAGCTGAGCTAATCCCCCGTCTGGTGTTGATCAAATCAACGGGGCAAATGTAATTAAATTATTTATACCAGTAAAGACTTTAGTTTCTTTCGCGTAAAATTTATTTTTGTTGCTTCTTATTGCGCGTCATGATACGAAAAGCCATAAAATCAGATCTTTCCGAAGTAAAATCCCTCACCGAGGCCTGTGCTTTAGCGATGCAGAAAAAAGGCATTTTTCAGTGGAATGAATTCTATCCTTCCCTTGAAAGATTGGAGATGGACATAGAGGCCGGGGAGCTTTATATTTTAGAAGAAAAAAATGAGCTGCTGGGCATCATGGTGCTCACTCCAAAGATGGATGAGGAGTACATTCCTGTTGAATGGCTAACCGAAAACGACAGAAATCTTTACATCCACCGGCTTGCCACCCGCCCCGAGCTTTGGGGTAAAGGCTATGGACAGCAGCTTATGGACTTTGCCGAAGATTATGCCCGTGCACATGATTATGTTTCGGTGAGGCTGGATACCTTCAGCCAAAACGTTCGCAACCAGAGATTCTATGAGAGCCGTGGTTACAAGAGGCTTGGAAATATCTATTTTCCGAAGCAGAGCGAAGAGCCCTTCTTCTGCTATGAAAAACTTCTTGCCGAATGAGCAGGGTTTCGTTTCAAGAGATCAATAAAATTGCTATTCCCGCGATCATTGCCGGAATAGCCGAACCGCTGATCTCTCTAACCGACATCGGCATTATTGGTAATGTAGATAAAGATCCTGTCGAAGCCCTGGCGGCTGCAGGAATCGTGGGTTCCTTTCTGTCTGCGATCATCTGGATTCTTGCTCAGACCAAAACTGCGATCTCGGCCCTGGTTTCTCAGCATTTAGGAGCAAACAGGCTGCACGCGGTGAAAACCCTGGTGCCGCAGGCCATCTACTTCAACCTGCTGCTTAGCCTGCTCATTTATTTTATCACCGCCTTTTTTGCAAAGCAAATCTTTAGCGCCTACAATGCCGAGGGCGAGGTGCTCAGCTATGCCGCAAGCTACTATCGCATTCGTGCCTTGGGCTATCCTTTAACGCTCGTTACTTTTGCCCTTTTTGGAGTCTTTCGCGGACTGCAGAACACCCTCTGGGCCATGAAATGCAGCCTCACCGGCGCATTCCTGAACGTAGGGCTGGATTACCTGCTGGTTTACGGCGTCGACGGACTTATTCCTGCAATGCACCTTGAAGGCGCCGCTTATGCCAGTGTGATCTCACAGGCTGTGATGCTGGTGATGGCGCTGTATTTTTTCTTCAGGAAAACCCCTTTTGGTTTGAGGCTGAGCACTAAAATAAATCCGCAGCTAAAGGGGCTGCTGTTGATGAGCGCAAACCTGTTTGTAAGGACAGCAGCTCTCAATTTTGCCATTTACCTCGCCAACGCCTACGCTACCGACTATGGTAAGAACTATATCGCGGCCCAAAGTATTCTTATGAACATCTGGCTGTTCTTCTCCTTTTTTATTGACGGTTATGCCAACGCTGGGAACGCCATTTCTGGAAGGCTTTTGGGTGCAAAAGATTACAGGCGATTATGGAATTTGAGCATCGACATCAGCAAATACGCCATTGTCATCGCTCTGTTTCTTATGGGGCTGTGCGCGCTATTCTATGAGCAAATAGGGTTGATCTTTAGCAAAGAAGCTTCGGTATTAGTGCTGTTCACCTCGGCTTTTTGGATGGTCCTGCTCATGCAGCCGGTAAACGCGATCGCATTTATGTTTGACGGGATCTTTAAAGGTCTGGGAGAAGCAAAATATCTTCGGAATGTGCTTTTAGCGGCCACCTTCCTGGGTTTCACGCCTGTACTGCTGGTGAGCGATCACTTCGGAATGAAACTCTACGCCATCTGGCTTGCTTTTTTTGTGTGGATGCTCATCCGAAGCAGTGCCCTTGTGATCAAATTCCGCAGGAAATATCTCAAAAAGGAGGTTTAGAAGGGGGTTTCAGGTTTTATAGTTTCGGCTTTAGTCTTAACTTTACCTGAAAACCACATTTTATGACCACCAACAGAGAGAACGGAAGCCTGTATACCAATATCGTCAACGGCATTGCCACGGTTGAATTCGGCCACCCGGCCAGTAATTCTTTTCCCGGCGAACTGCTGGATCGGCTGCAAAATGAGTTTGATAAACTTTCAGAGAACGATGAAGTGCAGTTGATCATCCTAAGATCTGAAGGTGAAAAGGCATTTTGCGCAGGTGCTTCTTTTGATGAGCTGTTGGCGGTAGAGAACATGCAGCAGGGGAAAATCTTTTTCTCGGGCTTTGCCAATGTCATCAACGCCATGAGAAGCTGTAAAAAACTGATTGTCGGAAGGATCCACGGAAAAACTGTTGGCGGCGGCGTTGGCCTTGCGGCGGCCTGCGACTACTGCTTTGCGACCGAACAGGCTGCTATTAAACTTTCTGAACTCAGCATAGGCATCGGCCCCTTCGTCATTGCACCTGCCATTGAACGTAAAATGGGAGTTGCCGCATTGGCTGAACTTACCCTTGCCGCCCACGAATGGAAGAACGCTTATTGGGCCCAGGAAAAAGGCCTTTATGCCCGCGTGTTTGAAGACACTGCCGAGATGGATAAGGAGCTGCAATTCTTTTCTGAAAAACTCGCGTCCTATAATCCGGCGGCACTTTACGAGATGAAAAGGGTGCTGTGGGAAGGCACTTCAGGTTGGGACAATCTGCTGCAGGAAAGAGCAGCCATTTCTGGAGAACTGGTGCTTTCAGACTTCACGAAAAAAGCTTTAGATAAATTCAAAAAATAGATATGAAAGCACTTTTAATCCTGGCTTCCGAAGAAGCCGCCAAATCTACTTCTTACAAAATTGGATATGCCATAGGGCATTTTGTTGGAGGACACTTCTTTGAAATGGCTTTTGTTGCCGTGCTTTTTGCTGCTCTTGTGATCTACCTTGTGGTTAGGAACAGTAAAAAAGAAAAAGACTGGAAGTAAATTTTCTTAACTTTAGGATATGAGCTTTCAACAACCCGAGTTACCACAAGACCGCCCGGCGCCTCCGGAACAGCAGTACGGATTTGAGGTGCAAACTTTCCTTGAGGACCAGTGGCCTTACCTGCTGGGAATTGTCATTGTACTCATCATTTTCTTTTATGCGAGGTATAGTTGGGACAAGAGGCACGGGAGAAAATAGTTAATAGTAAACATAGTTATTTGTTAATGGCCAATCCCGCTTTTGACTATTAAGGTCATTATTCATCCCGAAGGGATGATATGATTTTAGGTAAACAATTTCGTCTGGATACGACCCCAAGAGGTCGTATGTCTAGACTACCTGTCTTTTCTACAGACATACGAATCCTTCGGATTCAAAGATTTAATACGACAATTCACCATGAACTACTAACCAATAACTAAAAAACTATCTCGTCTTAAGCCATCCCGTTATGCTGAGTCGCTCTGTTTTCACAGGCTTTACCTCGTGCTCCAGTAGCTGACTTTCAAAGATCACCACCCGCCCCGGAAAAGGGTAAAGTGTAATTGGATTTTCCTCGCCATTCTCTTCTTTATAGATCACCAGTTCGCCTCCGTATTCGGGCAGCCAGTCCTGCTCGTTGAGGTAGCAAACCATGGAAAGCTTTCGACGGTCGTCATTCTGGAAGGTGTCCAGGTGACGTCTATAGAAGGTGCCTTCAGGATAAAGAGCATAGTGAAATTCCTTCTGAAGGATCCCCGTATAACAGGTTTTGTTGAGGTAGTCCACAAAATCGTTGATCTTCGAGAAAAAGGTTTTTTCGGCAGCGGCTGCTTCGGCTTCATTCAGCCATAGAATAAAATCCCCGCGAATGGATTTGGCGATCAACTCATTGGTGCGATTTCCAATAGCGGCTTTCTTGAAGCTGTCTTCCTCGTATTTTTCCAGCAGCGAATTCCGCAGCTGCTCCACTTCAACAAGAGAAAAGAAATCCTCTATAACAGCATACTGTTGTTCCAGAAGATCATTGATGATCTTTTCGTAAACCTGATTTTCCTCAACTACTAACATATCAAAATTTTGGCGCGCAAATGTATTCTGTTTTTCAATAGGTTTTCAGAAAAAGTGAGCTGTCAAAAATGTCATTTTTGACAGCCTTTCTGCGCCACTTGAAAATCCCGTATCTTTGCAAAAAATTTGATTATGGGCCTGATTAGAATCACCAAACAATTTTCATTTGAGACAGGGCACGCGCTTTACGGCTATGACGGCAAGTGCAAGAATGTTCACGGGCACAGCTATAAACTGGCGGTAACAGTGATTGGACAGCCAATTTCTGATGTTGATAATGTGAAATTGGGAATGGTGATAGATTTTGGTGATCTCAAGAAGATCGTGAAGCAGGAGGTCGTTGATGTTTTTGATCATGCGACCGTATTCAACAAAAAAACGCCTCATGTGGAGCTGGCCGAAGAGCTAAAAAAAAGGGACCATAACGTGATCCTTGTGGACTACCAGCCCACGAGCGAAAACATGATCCAGGATTTTGCCGAAAAGATCAAAAAAAGGCTGCCTGCGCACATCAAACTTTTTTCCCTAAGACTGCAGGAGACTGAGACTTCTTATGCCGAATGGTACGCCTCAGACAACGTCTGATTCATTCCCCGGAATAGCCGAAAATGAAATTATTGGCCACTCCCAGTTCTTCCGGTACGATCACATGACCCGCATTTTTCAGAATCCTTAGTTCCACCTGCGCATTCTTGTTTTTCAAGATCTCTGCCGTTTGCTGCACCCGTTCTACCGGTACATGACTATCGGGGTCACTGGTGCCCAAGTAGATTTTTGTGCCTTCAAGGTCTGTAATATAATTGCCGGTGTTGATATGTTTTCCAATTAAGCCGCCAATAATGGCGATGACGCCGCCGTATTTCTTGGCGTTCCGGGTAACATACTCAAGGGTGAGGCAGGCGCCCTGGGAAAATCCGAAGAAGTAGATGTTCTCTGAAGCAATTCCTTTTTCATTTAGCTCTGTTTCCAGTGACTTTAGCAGTTCCAACGCCGAGTCAAGCCATGGCTGGTTTTGTTCTTCGGGAGCCATAAAAGACAAAGGATACCAGCTGTTGTTGTAGGCTTGTGGCGCGATAAGGGCAAAGTTTTCGATCTTTAGCTCATCGGCCAGGCCAAGGATATCTTCAGCAAAACCGCCGCGGCCGTGAAGCATAATGAGCGCCTTTTTAGCTTTTTCAATGGGAGTTCCAGCGTGGATGAATCTTCTTTCGTGTAGCATCATTTAAATTTTAGAGGGTCCAACTGTACCGGTGTTACGGCTTTTTCAATAAGTTCTCTTTTTGACTCGTACTGCTTCGGAAGCTTAAGCGATTCGCCTAAATGTTCAGGGGCTTCATCAACGGCAAAGCCGGGTTCGGTCGTGGCCACTTCAAACAACACTCCTCCCGGTTCCCTGAAGTAGATAGATTCGAAATACTGCCGGTCCAGTACAGGAGTGGGATTATATCCGCCGTTAAAGACCTTTTCCCTCACGGCAGCCTGTGTTTGCCTGTTGGGCGTATTAAAAGCCAGGTGATGTACGGTCCCGCCGCCGCCAAGTCCGCGCAGGCTGTCGGGGGAGCAAAGAATGTCGATGTAATTTCCGGGAGCATCTGAGGCGGCAAACCTGAAGCGGTTGCCTTTTTCGGCGATAAGGCTATGGTCAAGCACTTCGGTAAGTAAACCGGCGGTACGTTCATAGCCTTCCTGCCATATCTCTACGCTGTAAAAACCTTTGATGGAATGTTCCTTCGGAATGGCGCCGTATGAAAAGCCCGGGCGTTGATCGCTGTCGTTAAAGATGAGCTCCAGTCCCAGTCCGTCGGGATCCTGAAAATAAATGGCTGCTTCTCCTTCAAACCTGTCCTGGGCGGGAGTGTAATTGATGTTGAACTGCTTTAGCCTTTTCTCCCAGAATTCGATGGAAGTTGAGGGAACAGAAAAAGTGGTAACGTTGAGCATTCCTTTGCCGTGCCTCCCGCGCTGAATTCCCTCATAAGGGAAAAAAGTGAGAATAGAGCCGGGTTGCCCGGTCTCGTCACCGTAATAGAAATGATAAACATCGGGTGCATCAAAGTTCACCGTCTTCTTCACCATTCGAAGGCCCAGGATGCCGGTATAGAAATCGAGATTTCGCTGCGGGTCTCCCGCAAGGGCTGTCACATGATGAATACCTTTTACAAGTTTTTCCATAGGCTGTTTCTCTTAAAGGTACTGCTATTTGCGAAAAAGACAAAAGCAGGCCGTTCAGAGGCCTCAGTTTTAAAAGGTTTTTAACTTGAAATTTTAAGCTATATCTTTACCCCCTAATTTACAGGCATGCAAATTCCGGAAGGAAAGAAGATCTATTTCTCCAGCGATAACCATCTTGGCGCACCTACTGCGGAAGAAAGCCGGCCGCGCGAACAAAAATTCGTTGCCTGGCTGGATCACGTAAGCGAAGACGCAGCTGCTATCTTTTTGCTCGGAGATCTTTTCGATTTCTGGTTCGAATACAAGCACGTGGTGCCCAAGGGCTTTGTGCGGGTGCTGGGAAAGCTGGCGCAGCTAAGGGATCGTGGGATTCCTGTTTATTTTTTTGTGGGCAACCATGATCTTTGGATGAATGACTATTTCGAGAAAGAACTCAATATTCCTGTTTTTCTCCGTCCCAAGGAGTTTAACTTTAACGGCAAAACCTTTCTCGTTGGCCATGGCGACGGCTTAGGGCCTGGGGACAAAGGCTTCAAAAGGATGAAAAAAGTGTTCACCAATCCCTTTGCAAAAGGTCTTTACAGGTGGCTGCATCCCGATCTTGGGGTGCCCTTGGCGCAGTATTTTTCGGTGAAGAACAGGGCGATCTCCGGGGAGGAAGACGTGGAATTCCTTGGGGAAGAAGGGGAATGGCTTATTGCTTATTGCCGAAGAAAACTGGAAACAAAGCACTATGATTACTTCCTGTTTGGGCACCGGCACTTGCCTATAGACTTTCAGCTGAAGGAAGATTCAAAATACATCAATACCGGAGACTGGATCAATTTCTACACCTATGCTGTTTTCGACGGCAAAGAACTTCAGCTTAAGGAGTGGTAAAAATGTCATTTTAGAGACTTCTCTTTTCAGGTGACTAAAATTAAGGTCATCCGAAAATGCCATTTTTGAGCCTTCTTGTACTTCAGGTTTTTTAAAAATTTCCATTTCTAATAAATCTCTTCTGTTCATATTTCTAAAAATTATTCTTCTGCAGCTGCGGCTGCTCATCTTCAGGGAGATAGGAGTGTTTTTGTCAGAATTTTCCGTAGAAATATAAAGCGCTAAAATTTCAATCGTTTTCGTGCCTTAAATGTTAATTACTTTCGGTTCGCAATTGACATTTGTCATGATTTTAGCCTGTTGCCGGGCTTATCTTTAGGGTATGAAAAAGGAATTTTCAGTTACACACCCTTATACCTTCACATCATGAAAAACATCCTTGTCCCACTCGATTTTTCTAAAGTGTCTATAAACGCTTTAGACTATGCAGTAAAATTTGCCGGCCAAGATCCATCCATTCAGCTTTACCTTCTTCACATCAAGGATGGCAACTTATTAGAAGAACAGATCAAAGAAAAATTTGATAAGCTCACCAAAAAGTATGAGAACCCGCTTAACCCACAGCTGCATGAGCTTGTAAGATCTGGGGAGCTGGTTTCTACTATCATTGAGATTCAGCAAAAGATGGAGATCGATTTGATCATCATGGGAACAAAGGGTGCCGAAATGGGCGAAGAAGATCTTGTTACCCGCACTTCCAGGTTTGTTCACGAAGCAGACCTTCCGGTATTGGTGATCCCTGAAAAGTTCAAAAAGTTCAGGTTGGAGACCATCATCCTTTCTGTTGGGCAGGAAAGAATAGCCGATCGCTCTCCTTTATACGTTTTGCTAGACGTCTCAAGGAGGTTCAAAGCCCGGGTGCATGTGCTTACGGTGCAAAAAACTCCGGTGGCAGCCTCTTATTCCGAAGATGATGAGAGCAACGAAAATACGCTGCAATACTTTCTCGAGATGTTCTATTCGCACCATTCCTTTGCTGAAAATGAGGATATTGAAAAAGGCATACTCGAGTATATTGAAAAGTACGACATAGACATGCTGGCCATTATGCCGAACACGCATCTTAAGAACGGTATACCTTCTGAAGGCCGTCTCACCCGATATCTAACCCTTCATACCAACGTACCTCTGCTCGTGCTGGATTAGGTATCCAAAAATGTCAAAAATATCAAGCTTTCTGCCCCGGCTCACCGCCCTGGCACTCATCAATACAACCAATTAACAACTATAATTATGACAAAAATTCTTGAACCTCCAACAGCCGAAAGCCTTGAGAAATATGGGCTTAGAGATAGCAAAGTGCATTGGAACCTTTCCGGGGAAGAGCTGCAGAAGATCACAGTAGAAAAAGGAATGGGCGTAGAAACCGCGAATGGAACGCTTGCGGTGAAAACCGGAAAGTTTACCGGCCGCTCTCCGCAGGACCGCTTTATTGTGCAGGACGAGTACACCCGCGAAAAAGTGTGGTGGGGCAAGATCAATAAACCCATTTCTACTGAAAATTTTGAGCAGTTGTATGAAAGGGTCGCCGATTATTTAAGCGGGAAAGAAGTTTATGTTCATGACGGCTACGTGTGTGCACACCCGGATTACAGCATGAATGTTCGCACCATTACAGAATATCCCTGGTCAAATTTCTTCGTTAAGAACATGTTTTTAAGGTTCAAAGAGGAAGAGTTGGCCGGCTTTGAAGAGGAATGGCTGGTGCTGTGCGCTCCCGGTTATGTGGAATCAGCGCCTGAAAAGTACGGCTTGCGGCAGGGCAACTTCAGCATTCTTGACTTCAGCAAAAAGATCGCCCTCATTGGAGGATCTGCATATACCGGTGAGATAAAAAAGGGGATTTTTTCGGCCCTTAACCTAAGCCTTCTGGTCGAAAAAAATGTGCTGCCCATGCACTGCTCTGCCAACGTGGGGGAAGAAGGCGATACTGCAATTTTCTTCGGACTTTCGGGGACAGGGAAAACAACCCTTTCGGCAGATCCAGAAAGGAAGCTTATTGGAGACGATGAGCACGGCTGGACCGAAGATGACGTGGTCTTCAACTTTGAAGGCGGCTGCTATGCCAAGGTCATAGGCCTTACCGAAGAGCAGGAACCGGATATCTTCAGGGCGATCAAACCCGGAGCCATGCTCGAAAATGTCATTTTAAAGGAGAATAAAGAAGTCGATTTCTTTAATGACAGCATTACGCAGAATACCCGCGTGAGCTACCCTATTTTCCATATCGACAACATTCAGGAGAAGTCTTACGCTAAGAATCCGAAGAACATTTTCTTTCTCACCTGTGATGCCTTTGGGGTTTTGCCTCCGGTTTCCAAACTTACTCCGGGACAGGCAGCTTACCACTTCATCTCGGGATATACCGCTAAAGTTGCCGGTACCGAGGCGGGAATCAATGAACCTGTTCCTTCTTTCTCGGCCTGTTTTGGCGAACCTTTCATGCCTTTACACCCAACTGTTTATGCGGAAATGTTAAGCCGAAAAATGGAGAAATCAGGCGTGAACGTATGGCTCATCAACACCGGCTGGAGTGGCGGCCCTTATGGCGTTGGTTCCAGAATTAAACTGAAATATACCAGGGCAATGATCTCTGAAATTCTGAAGGGTGAGCTTCAAAAAGTGGATTACGAGATGCACCCGATCTTTGGGTTGAACATGCCGAAATATTGCCACGGCGTACCTTCAGAAATCATGAACCCTATGAACACCTGGCTTCAGAAGGCGGCATATATTCAGAAGTCGATTCAGCTGGCGCATTCCTTCCACCTGAACTTTGAGAAGTTCGCTAACGAGGCTTCAGAATTCATTATAGAAGGCGGACCGCTGATTGATGAGCACCACAAAATGCCGGTTGGACTGACTAAAAGTTGATCATAAATTTTATGGCAGGCGAGGCTACAGGCCTTGCCTGCCTTTCAAAAAGCGCAAAATGAAAGCCACACATATTGAACATATAGGGATAGCGGTCACAAATCTTGAGGAGGCGATCGAGTTTTATGAGAAAAAGCTCGGCCTGGAATGCTACCGCGTTGAAGAGGTGCAGGAACAACAGGTAAAGACTGCGTTTTTTAAGGTTGGGCAAACAAAGCTGGAACTATTGGAATCTACATCGGCTGAAGGGCCTATAGGAAAGTTCCTCGAGAAACGCGGGGAGGGTTTGCACCACCTGGCTTTTGCGGTAGACGGGTTGCAGGAAAATCTTGATGAGCTGGCTCAAAAAGATGTTAGGCTTATTGATAAAGAACCAAGATTTGGTGCCGAAGATTTGAAGATCGCTTTTCTGCACCCAAAATCAACTTTTGGAGTGCTTACAGAACTCTGTGAAAAACAACAACAATAAAGTATAACCTATGGCAGGGCAGGACAAGGTCAATGAGTTGATCAAAAAGCGGGAAACCGCAAGATTGGGAGGCGGTCAAAAAAGGATCGACTCGCAGCACGAGAAGGGAAAATTAACCGCGAGGGAAAGAATAGATATCCTCCTGGACGAGGGCAGCTTTGAGGAGTTCGACATGTTTGTCACTCACCGCTGCACCAACTTTGGGATGGAAAACAACAAATTTCTGGGCGACGGAGTAGTAACCGGCCACGGTACAATAGACGGCCGTGTGGTCTACGTTTTTTCCCAGGATTTTACGGTTTTTGGCGGTTCTCTTTCTGAAACCTTTGCACAAAAGATCTGCAAGATCATGGATATGGCCATGAAAGCCGGGGCGCCTGTCATAGGCATCAACGACAGTGGCGGTGCCCGCATTCAGGAAGGAGTAACCTCTTTGGCCGGTTATGCCGAAATATTCGAGCGCAACATTTTAGCTTCGGGAGTAATACCTCAAATTTCTGCCATTTTTGGGCCCTGTGCCGGAGGTGCCGTTTATTCCCCGGCGCTTACAGATTTTGTGATGATGACCGAGGAGAACTCCTATATGTTCGTCACCGGTCCAAAAGTGGTAAAAACCGTGACCGGTGAGGAAATAAGTGTGAGCAATCTTGGCGGGGCCAAGGTACACGCATCAAAATCGGGGGTATCTCACTTCATGGTGAACAGCGAGGAGAATGGTTTGCTGCTTATAAGAAAGTTGCTGTCCTATCTTCCGCAGAATAACCTGGAGGAAGCTCCTTTGTTCAGCACCAGTGATCCAATAGACAGAATGGATGATTTCCTTAACGAGATCATTCCCGAAAACCCGAACCAGCCTTACGACATGCTGGAGGTGCTCTTTAGCGTGCTAGACGACAGCGAATTCCTGGAGGTACACCGCAATTATGCCAAGAACATGATCGTAGGCTTTGGCAGGATGAATGGGGAATCTGTGGGGATCGTAGCTAACCAACCAAACTTCCTTGCAGGCGTGCTGGATTGCGATGCTTCCCGCAAGGCTGCGCGTTTCGTCAGGTTCTGTGATTCCTTTAATATTCCTATCCTCACCTTTGTTGATGTGCCGGGATTTCTCCCCGGAAGCGGGCAGGAATATGCGGGTATCATTATTCATGGGGCGAAACTGATGTTCGCCTACGGGGAAGCCACTGTGCCGAAGATCACGATCACACTGAGAAAATCCTACGGCGGCGCACATGATGTGATGAGCTGTAAACAGCTTCGGGGAGACCTTAATTATGCGTGGCCTTCGGCAGAAATTGCCGTAATGGGCGCTTCGGGAGCAATAGAAGTTCTTGAGGGGCGGGCGATGAACACGATCGAAAATTCCGAAGAAAGGGAGAAGTACAAGAAAGAGAAGGAGGAGGAGTACAAGCAGAAGTTTGCTAATCCTTACCAGGCCGCAGCTTTTGGTTACATAGACGACGTGATCGAACCACGCAACACCCGCTTCAGGATCATTCGCGGATTGCAAACCCTGCAAACCAAGAAGCTTACGAACCCTCCAAAAAAGCATTCTAATATACCCCTCTAAAAGCTGAAAAATATGGGCTATTCCTTAAAGATCGACTGGTCAGACATCTGGATCATAACAGTAGTGGGCTATTCGGTGGTCTTTGTGGCGCTGGTGCTGCTGGTATTTTGTTTTCAAAGCCTTCCGAAGCTATTGCATATAGGGATTCAAAAAGGGCAAAAAATAAAGGCTTCAAAAAAGGCAAATTCTGAAGCCGTTAAGGAAGAAAAATATCTTTCGGGAGAGGTGAGTGCAGCTATTGGCATGGCCCTGAGCCTGTATTTTAAAGAACAACATGATGAAGAAAGCGGGGTACTCACAATAAAACGCGTTTCCAGGACCTACTCGCCCTGGAGTTCGAAGATCTATGGTGTGAACAATTATCCCGGCAAAAATTAGTGATATGAAAAAGTTTGACTTTACGATCAACGGCAATTCTTATTCGGTGCATCTCAAAGATTTTGATGATGAGGTCGCCACGCTCGAGGTGAACGGCACCGAATATCTGGTGGAGGTACGGCACGAGATGAAGAAACCCGGAAAAACGCCAAAACTGGTGCGGGAAAAAGTAGTGAATCCACCGGGAGAAGGAGAGATCAAGAAAAAAGCCTCTTTAGGCGGCTTTCCTGTGTTTGCGCCACTTCCCGGCAGCATACTTCAGCTTAAGGTGAAGGAGGGGGACACGGTAAAAAAAGGCGATGAGCTACTGGTGCTGGAGGCTATGAAAATGGAGAATCATGTGCTGGCCGACGAGAGCGGAGTCATCAAAGAGATAAAGGTTAAACCGGGAGACTCGGTGCTGCAAAACGATATTTTGCTCACTATAGGGTAACAAGATCCCAAATCCCAAATCCCAAGAACCATCACTGAAGTGCCACGCACCCAAAGTTCAATTTCAAATCTACGATAGTGAAAAAGTTTTTAACCGTCTTCGGAATTCTAACTCTACTTTACCTTATCCCGCTGTTCACCGGCGGCAAACTTATGGCGCAGGACCTGTTTCCCGATGTTTCTGAGAGCAGCAGCGGCCTGCTGAGGGGGCTGGAACAATTTTGGGATTATACCGGTTTTGCGAATGCACGGCTGCAGAACCTGGTGATGATCTGCGTGGGTTTGTTCTTTATCTTCCTTGCCATCAGGTATCATTATGAACCATTATTGCTCATTCCTATCGGGATGGGGATCATGCTCGGAAATATCCCTTTTCAGCAGGGAATTGGCGTGGGTATTTACGAAGAAGGTTCGGTGCTCAACTACCTGTACTTTGGGGTGACAAAAGGGATCTATCCGCCATTGATCTTCCTTGGCATTGGGGCCATGACCGATTTTTCATCGCTTATTTCAAATCCGCGGCTCATGTTGCTGGGCGCGGCAGCGCAGGTAGGTATCTTCGGTACTTTTATTGGTGCTGTTGCCCTGGGTTTTGAAGTTCATGAAGCGGGAGCGATCTCCATTATTGGGGGAGCAGACGGGCCCACCGCGATCTTTGCTTCGGCCAAGCTGGCACCGGCGTTAATTGGGAGCATTGCCATTGCTGCGTATTCCTATATGGCTTTGGTACCGGTTATCCAGCCCCCTATCATGAGGCTTTTCATCACCAAAAAAGAAAGGCTCATTAGAATGAAGCCGCCGCGGGCAGTTTCAAAACTGGAGAAGATCCTTTTCCCGATCATCGGTTTCCTCCTGACCACTTTTATTTCTCCTACCGCTATGCCTTTGCTGGGAATGCTTTTCTTCGGAAACCTGCTAAAAGAGAGCGGAGTAACTGAAAGACTGGCCGAGACCGCACGCACAAAAATGATTGACATTGTGACCATCTTGCTAGGAATTACGGTTGGAGCCTCTACTCAGGCTGATGTTTTCTTAACTGCAGGTTCTATTAAAATCTTTCTTTTAGGAGCCGCTTCTTTCGTGATAGCTACTGCCGGTGGTTTGATCTTCGCAAAAGTGATGAACCTGTTCCTGAGCAAGGAGAGTAAGATCAACCCGTTGATTGGGGCTGCAGGGGTTTCTGCCGTGCCAGATAGTGCTCGAGTAGTGCAAATGGAAGGGATCAAAAGCGATGCTTCCAATCACCTGTTGATGCACGCTATGGCGCCTAACGTAAGTGGAGTTATAGGCTCTGCCGTCGCAGCGGGGATCATGATGAGCTTCCTTATGTAAGAGTTCAAAGCTCCAGGTTCAAGGTTGAAAGTAGTTTACTGTGGCTACGAATACACTGATGTCTTTCCAGCGTTTTAGGCTATTAATGCACTATAGCAGGATCCAAAAATGGCATTTTAGAGAGGCCTTATGAAGAGCCACGAATCACGAATGACTTTTGTTATCAGGGAATCAGTGGCTGTAATTAAAGCGCAATGTATTTACAGATATTCAATTTCTATCAATGCATCAGTGGCTAAAATCAGGAGAACTAAAAAAATAAACGGGTTCCAAAAATGCCTTTTTTGGGAAGTATTTTGGGGAAGGATTAGATTGTGCTGGAGAAAAACGGATTAGGAAAGTATATAAAATAAAAAAGGTGGAAAGCTCCACCTTTTTTGCCCCAAATCTACCATGAACTTAACCTACTTATGTTATGGCTTAGCTAAGGTAAATAATATTATCTGTCTTTCTTTCCTTTTTAGATGAACTGCAGGGAAATTAGATGAACTACATGATTTCACCGTTGAACGTCAGAAAGTATGGCTGTTAATAGGCCCTGTCGGTGTTTCCCTCGTAAAAATTGATGAAGGCGCGGTTCACTACCCTGTTCCCTCCAAAGGTTGGGTAATCTCCCGTAAAATACCAGTCTCCCAGGTTGTGCGGACAAGCCTTGTGCAGGTTCTTCACGCTTTGATAGATGATCTTCACCTCTGCCTTCACGCTTTCTTCACTTAGCAGCTCGGCGATCTTATCTGAGATCTGTTCATCGGTGAAAGGAGCATAGATCTCTTTTACGAAATTTTGCACCTCTTTATCTTCCAGTTCTACCTGTTGCAGACACTTCTTATAGACTTCCTCTACAATTTCGTATTTCCCGTGCTCTTTTAGCAGCTCCAGAGCTGCCTGGAAAGCCACGAGGTTCTCCAGCCTTGCCATGTCAATTCCGTAGCAATCGGGATAACGAATCTGTGGTGCCGAAGAAACCACAATGATCTTCTTCGGGTTAAGCCGGTCCATCATTTTGATGATACTCTTCTTCAGCGTAGTTCCCCTCACGATACTGTCATCGATGATCACAAGATTGTCGTCAGGTTTTACTACCCCGTAAGTAACGTCGTAAACATGGGCCACGAGATCATCCCTGCTGCTGTCTTCGGTAATGAAGGTCCTTAATTTCGCATCTTTAATGGCGATCTTTTCGGTCCTTAATCGGTGCGCGAGGATCTGCTGCAGCCTTTCATCAGTAAGGGTTTCTTTTTCGGCAAGAATGGTATCGTTCTTTTGCTTGTTAAGCTCATCCTGTGCGGCTTCCACCATTCCGTAGAAAGAGACTTCAGCCGTATTGGGAATAAAAGAAAACACTGTTTTGATGGTGTCATGGTTGATGGCCTTCAGCACTTCGGGCATCAGTAACTTTCCGAGGTTCTTACGCTCCTGGTAGATCTCTGCGTCACTTCCGCGGGAGAAATAGATGCGCTCAAAAGAACAGGCTTTGCGCTCTAAAGGCTCCAGGATCTGTTTGATCTTCACCTTGCCGCTCTTTTTAGTGATGATGGCATTTCCCGGTGGCAATTCGTGCACCTGCTCCAGGTCAACATTAAAAACGGTCTGTATCACAGGCCTTTCTGAAGCTACTACCACCACTTCGTCATCCTGGTAATAATATGCAGGCCTAATGCCGGCAGGATCTCGTAGAACAAAGGAATCTCCGTGGCCTAAAAGTCCGGCCATGGCATAACCACCATCCCAGTCCTTGGCAGATTTTCTTAAGATCTTGGCGACGTTCAGCTGTTCGGCGATCATAGGTGAGGCTTCTACTTTGGAATAGCCTTCCTTTTTAAGTTTCTTATAGAGCTTACGAACTTCATCATCTAAAAAGTGACCGATCTTTTCCATTACGGTCACTGTATCTGCCTTCTCTTTTGGGTGCTGTCCCAGTTCAACAAGGTTGTTGAAAAGCTTGTGCACGTTGGTCATGTTGAAGTTCCCGGCAACGATAAGGTTTCTGTGCATCCAGTTGTTCTGACGAAGAAAAGGGTGTACGGCCTCAACCGAATTCTTTCCGAAGGTACCATAGCGCACATGCCCAAGGAAAAGTTCCCCGATGTAAGGGATATGTTTTTTTTGAAGCGCAACATCATTGGAATATTCAGGATGGTCTTTCATCTCCTGATTGATGCGCAGGTTGATCTGCGCGAAAATATCCTGAATAGGCTGTGCTGCGTTTGATCGCACCCGGCTAATGTAACGGTCTCCCGGCTGCGTGTTGAGCTTAATACTTGCAAACCCGGCGCCGTCCTGCCCGCGGTTGTGCTGCTTCTCCATCATCAGGTACATCTTGTTCACCCCGTAGAATGCCGTGCCGTATTTTTCTTTGTAATACTCCAAAGGCTTAAGAAGCCTGATCTGGGCAATTCCGCATTCGTGTTTTAACGCGTCACTCATATTAAGCTGTTGTTGAAAGTTTAGTCATAAAAAAAGCCCTGAAATTACAGGGCATTATCTTTAGGTCAGGTTGATCTGGAATTGAGTCAAAGCTTTAAAATCTTCAAGCCGCTGATGCACCTCTTCTTTGGTCAACTCCTCCATTCGCTCTGTGCCGAATTTCTCTACGCAGAAGGATGCAAGATTCGAACCATAAATGACCGCGTTCTTCATATTCTGAAAAGAAGTGTCGCCGGTGTGGGCTAAATATCCTGTAAAGC
Organism: Salinimicrobium sp.; assembly: GCA_049687495.1. Lineage (GTDB taxonomy): Bacteria > Bacteroidota > Bacteroidia > Flavobacteriales > Flavobacteriaceae > Salinimicrobium. Next base: position 2,068 of record JBAVJB010000163.1, on the reverse strand, counting down.
CACCTGCAAACGTGTCTCCCGCCCCGGTTGGGTCAAAAACCTCTTCCAGCGGAAGTGCCGGTGCAAAGAAGATCTTCTCATTATGGAACAACAAAGCCCCGTGTTCTCCCTTTTTGATCACCACGTACTTCGGGCCCATCTCTGCGATCTTTCTTGCAGCTTTCACAAGGGAATACTCGTTGGTAAGCTGTCTTGCCTCTTCGTCATTAATAGTCAGGGCATCAACTTTAGAGATCACTTTCATCAAATCATCCCAGGTGTTATCCATCCAGAAGTTCATGGTATCAAGCACCACAAGTTTTGGCCTTTCTATCTGCTCCAGCACGCTAAGCTGTACCAGCGGGTGCAGGTTACCCAGCATCACCACATCGGGAGATTTGAAATCTTCGGGAACAACCGGCTGAAAATCGGCCAGTACGTTAAGCTGAGTGTCAAGCGTATCTCTTGAATTAAGGTCGTTGTGGTATTTACCGCTCCAAAAGAAGGTTTTACCTCCTTTTACTACCTCGATCCCAGAAATGTTAATGTTCTTGCCGCTCATAAGATCAAGATAATCCTGCGGAAAATCTTCACCTACAACAGAAACCACTGCACTTTCTATGTCAAATTGAGAAGCAGAGAGCCCAATATAGGTTCCCGCACCTCCTAAAATCTTATCTGTCTTACCAAAAGGGGTTTCAATGGCATCAAAAGCAACCGTACCCACTATTAATAACTTGCTCATATTATTTTTTAAGAATGAGGTGCAAATATACGGTTTTGTTTTTCAAGCCCTAAAGCGGAAAAAGGGAAAAAAGAGGTGCCTAAAACAGCTTTTTTGGATCCTCTTCAAATCCGCTGTCTATAAGCAGGCGTTTTCCTTTTGAAGCTGCTACCGCGAGCTGGTCGCAGCGTTCGTTCTGCGGATGATCATTATGGCCTTTTACCCATTGAAAGCGCACCTTGTGCTGCCGGTATTCCTTTAGAAACTCCTTCCATAGGTCGGTGTTCTTGCGGTCCTTAAAACCTTTACGCTCCCAGTTGAAGACCCAGCCTTTTTCTACGGCATCGGCCACGTACTTAGAGTCGGTGAATACGACAACGGAAGTGTCTTTGTTTTTCAACTTTTTGAGCGCCTCAATTACTGCCAACAGCTCCATACGGTTATTGGTGGTGTGTTTGAAACCTTTTGAAAATTCCTTTTTATAAGGTTTCCCCACCCATTCCATCACAATGCCGTAGCCTCCCGGGCCGGGATTTCCGCGTGCCGCACCATCTGTATATATATGTACCTGCGCATTAGTCATTCGGAAAAAGCAATTTTTCGATCACCTTTGGATAGTGTTCATGTTCGAGAGCGTGGATCTTTTCGGCTATATCTTCTGCGGAATCTGAGGCTGCTACGGGAACTGTTTTTTGGAAGATCAATTCTCCCTCATCATATTTGCTGTTCACGAAATGTATGCTGATGCCGGTTTCCGGTTCCTTCTGCTTGAGCACCTCCCGGTGCACATTCATGCCGTACATTCCTTTTCCCCCATACTTCGGAAGCAATGCGGGGTGAATGTTGATCACCTTATTGGGGTAACGCTTAAGGATCTTCTCAGGAAAGATCCAAAGAAAGCCGGCCAGGACGATAAGGTCCGGTTGCATGTCCTTCAGCAGATTGAAGATCTCATTAGTCTCGTATAATGCGTCGCGGTCAAAATGCAACGCCTTGACATCGAGCTCATGTGCCCTTCTCAACACCTTTGCGGTGCGTACATTTGAAAAGACTGCGGCTACCTCGGCTTTGCCGTTATTCTGAAAGTATTTGATAATGTTTTCGGCATTGGAGCCGTTGCCCGAAGCGAAGATGACAATTTTCTTTTTGGCTGAATTATGGGAGCTTAGCAATGTGCAGTGTTAACAATTATTAGGAGGTAAAAATAATTGCTTTCCCTGAAAATTCCGTATTTTCCCTTCACATTTTTAAAGTAAAAACAGGTTTTAAAATAAAGTTTTTTATTTTTGCCACTTAATTTAAAATTAAAAACACAAGTTATGTCAGACATTGCATCAAGAGTAAAAGCGATTATCGTTGACAAAT